>PMYY01000220.1:4883-11678 GCA_003170655.1 Nitrospiraceae bacterium | reverse complement strand
CTCTACCACTGAGCTACACCCGCTTGAACAACCGCCTTATGCGGGGTCCCTAGGGCAACTCCCGTGCGGCGGTGTCCAGAAAGTTATCATAATTTCGCCGGTCCTGTCAATGCTGGAGCAGTCGAAAGCTTGCTGAAATTGCCAAAATGGGCGTGGATTCTATAAAATATCTGTGTGAATATCAGCTATGATGAATTCCGTTCCCTAGCCGAAAAGGCCAACGTTATTCCTCTCNNACGTTATTCCCCTATATAAAAACATACTCTGCGACACCGAAACCCCAGTCAGCGCCTTACTCAAATTGAAGAAAAAGCCAGCTTTTCTTCTCGAAAGTGTTGTAGGCGGCGAAAAATGGGCACGCTATTCTTTTCTTTGCGTCGATCCCGTGCTAACCATTAAGGGCAGCGGCAAGGAATACGAAATCTCTAATGGGCGTGACAGAGTGTCCGTCACCTCCGATGATCCTCTGAAGCTTGTCAAAGATATCCTGGCTCAGTTCACCCCGTTTGAACCGGCCGAACTGCCTCGCTTCTCTGGCGGCTTTGTAGGGTACCTAGCGTATGATGTCGTGCGTTCATTCGAACGCCTGCCCCACAGGAAAAAACCAGGGATAGACGTTCCAGACACTCTCCTGATGCTCTTCGATACAATGCTTGTATTCGACAACCTGAAACAAACGCTGTCGATCCTGTCAAACGTGCATACAGGCGACTATATCACGCTTAGAGGGAAGACCCTCTTCCCGACTAATAAGAAGCCGGACCTGAAAGCGTTGTATCGGGGCGCGATTAAAAAAATAGATCGCATCTCCATTGCCCTTCAGAAAACCTGCGTTATGAAGGCGCCGCTTGCTATGACTCAGGGTGCGGAATTGCTGCCGCGGCCCGAGGCGACATCATTCAAATCGAGTTTCAAGAAAGCCGATTTTCTTGCCGCGGTAGATAAGTCGCGCGAATACGTGCATGCGGGTGATGTTGTACAAGTCGTTATCTCACAAAGGTTCGAGCGGCCATGTTCGGTCCATCCTTTCACGGTTTATCGAGCCCTTCGAGTAGTCAATCCTTCTCCATACATGTTTTACTTCGACATCGGAGACGCGCACATCGTCGGTTCATCGCCCGAGATACTAGTCCGGCTGGAAGACAACAAGATCACCGTGCGTCCGATCGCAGGCACTCGCAAACGCGGCAAGACCGAGGAAGATGACAAGGCCCTTGAAGAGGACATGAAGAAAGACCCTAAAGAGGTTTCCGAGCATATAATGCTTGTCGACTTGGGGAGGAATGACGTGGGCAGGGTCGCTGAGATCGGCTCGGTTAAGGTCACGGACCTTATGGTTACCGAATTTTACAGCCACGTGATGCACCTTGTTTCCAATGTTGAAGGCCAGCTCAAACAGGGCTGCGATGTTTTCGATGTATTCCGGGCCTGCTTTCCTGCGGGCACTGTATCGGGAGCTCCGAAGGTGCGCGCAATGGAGATAATCGAAGAGCTTGAACCAACCAAACGCGGCGTGTATGCGGGATCAGTCGGCTATTTCAGCTATTCGGGCAACATGGATACCTGTATCGCGATTAGAACGCTCGTCATAAAGGACGGGAAGGTCTTTTTCCAGACCGGCGCGGGGATCGTCGCCGATTCGGTTCCTGAGAACGAATACTGGGAGTCTGTAAATAAAGCTATGGCGATGATGACCGCCGTCGAATTCGTGGAGAGAAAGAAGAAATAAACATGCTTTTGATGATCGATAACTACGATTCGTTTACGTACAATCTCGTCCAGTATCTTGGCGAACTGGGAGAGGATGTGCGCGTCTTCAGGAACGACAAGATCACGGTCCGGGAGATCGAGACTATGAAGCCGGATCGGATCGTCATCTCGCCCGGGCCATGCACACCCAAAGAGGCGGGAATATCGATAGAGACGATCAAGTATTTGGGCGGCAAAATTCCGATACTAGGCGTATGTCTGGGGCATCAGGCAATAGGGGCAGCTTTCGGCGGAGACATCATCCGCGCGCCATATCTGATGCATGGAAAGACCTCTATGATCCATCATGACGGCAATACCCTTTTCAGAGGCCTTCCGAATCCCTTCGAAGCCACACGGTATCACTCTCTCGTAATAAAGCGTGAGACCCTGCCCGACTGCCTTGATATTACTGCGTGGACCGAGGCAGAGGGCGTGACGGGAATCATCATGGGTGTTCGGCACAAGAAGCATCTTATCGAAGGGGTCCAGTTCCATCCGGAATCGATTCTCACAGTGGCAGGGAAAGACCTTCTCAGGAATTTCATTCGCATCAGCGGTGCCGGATAAACAAATGATACGAGAAGCGATCAACCTTGTAATTCAGAACATCAGCCTGTCAGAGGCCGAGACGGCCGAATGCATTAACGAGATAATGGAAGGCCGGGCGACCGACGCACAAATCGGAGCATTTCTGGCCGCCTTGCGCATCAAAGGCGAAACCATCGAAGAGATTACCGGCGCAGCGCGCATCATGCGTGAAAAGGCCACGCGGATCAAGGCCCCCGAGGGTGTTGTAGATACCTGCGGTACGGGCGGTGACATGTCGAATACATTCAATATTTCTACCACTTCCGCGATAGTCATTGCGGCTGCGGGGGTCCCGGTAGCGAAGCACGGCAACCGTTCAGTATCGAGCAGTTCCGGCAGCGCGGATGTGCTGGAGGCCCTTGGAGTAAAAGTAGACCTCGGGCCTGAAAAGGTTGAGAAATGTCTCTTCGCATCAAACTTCGGCTTCCTCTTTGCCCCCCTCTTCCACCCGGCGATGAAATTCGCCATTGGCGCGCGCAGGGAGATCGGCATCCGCACGATATTCAATATACTTGGCCCCTTGACAAACCCGGCTGGAGCACAGCGTCAGGTGCTTGGGGTCTTTGCATCCAAACTCACAGAAACGCTCGCTTCCGTGCTCGGCAATCTGGGCGCCATTGACTGCATGGTCGTCCATGGAGAGGACGGCCTGGACGAGATCACCACTTGCGACGGGACTAAGATATCACGCTTTCGCAAAGGGTTTGTCGACACCTTTTATATCAGACCCGAAGACTTCGGCTTCAAGAAACACGATCGCTCTCATCTAGTAGGCAATGGCAAGGATACCAATGCACGAATCGCACTTTCGGTATTGAACGGAGAAGAGGGGCCACGGCGTGAAATAGTGCTCATGAACGCCGCAGCCGCCCTCATGGTCGCAGGAACGGCTGATGATTTCATCACTGCAATAGAAATCGCAGCCGACACGATCGACTCAAAAAAGGCGATCATCAAACTCGAAGAGATAAAGAAAATAACGAATTCGCTATAGCCTGACCCCGGGGTCATGGCCTGTGGTGTCAGTATCTCGNNATGTTCAGATTCTGTCCAAGGCCTGTTTCAGGTCCGAGATAAGATCTTCCACATCTTCCAATCCCAGTGCTATGCGAACCAGATTATCCACCATGCCTATGGATTGCCGGTACTCCTCGGGGTAATCGAAGAACGACATAACGGCCATCTGAGTCACCAGACTCTCGCTTCCTCCGAGGCTCGGGGTAATCAGGAACAGCTTCAGAGAATCGATAAACTTCCTCGTCTCCCTGTCGCCTCCCTTTACCAAAAAGGTGACAAGGCTGCCGAGCCCTCGCATCTGCTTTTTCGCAACCTTGTAGTCGGGATGGGACTTTAGCCCAGGATACCAGACCTTTTCGATCTTTGGGTGGGCCTCCAGCATTTTGGCTACAGCCAGGCCGGCTTTATTGTGATGCTCCATCCTTAGGGCAAAGGTCTTCAATCCCCGTTCGAGCAAAAAACAGGTAAACGGTCCCGGAGTAGCGCCGATCATCCTCTGCATGCGGTAAAGGGTATCGAGCTTTTTGTGATTACCGAGGACCACTCCGGCCAGCAGGTCGTTATGGCCGCCGAGGTATTTTGTTGCCGAGTGAATGACTATATCTACGCCCATCTCGAGAGGCTTGATGTTATATGGGGTCGCGAGTGTGGCATCTATGAGTGTCATCACACGGTGCTTCTTTGCTATTTTCACTATCGCTACCAGATCCAGCACGCGCAGGTAGGGATTGGTAGGCGATTCGGTAAAGATTATGTTCGTATTCGGTCGTATGGCCTTCTCGATAGCTTCAGCGGTCGGTTCAACAATAGACACCTCTATGCCGAATTCCGACAGCAGATTGGTAGCAAAGTCACGGGTCTGACGATAGCAATCACCGGTGAATATAATGTGCTTTCCCCTCTTCATGTACGCCATCAGTGCGATTATCACGGCACTCATACCTGTTGAAAAAAGCAGTGCCCGTTCAGCCCCCTCGACAGCAGCCAGCTTCCGCTCGCATTCCTGCTGAGTTGGATTGCCGTATCTGCCATACTCGTGTTCGCGCACCGTGCGGCCTTCGCTTTTTGCCTTCATAAAATCCAGGACTTCAGCGGTCGAATCGAAATAGAAATTGGAGGTCTGCACAATCGGTGTGGAGACCGCAAAATGAGCTTTCGGCAGCCGGCTGTGACCATGCACAGCGAGCGTCGCGGGCTTCCAGTTCGCGGGTTTCGACGACTTATTAGACATCAGCGTTCCTCCTCTTCTGCAGCGCTTGCCTGAGGGCTTCTTTAACCGCATCAACGCTGGCCGGGAGTTCGACCGGTTTATTAGCGAAACGGCAAGGGAAATCGAGCGACTCCTCGTGGTACCTCACTTTGAATTCAGTGAATTTCAGTCCGTGAGCAGTGGATATGACGACAACGCGTTCAGCCTTGTCTATTTTGCCTGCCTTTAGCAGTTTGATCATGGCGGCGAGGGCAACACCGGTATGCGGACAGTTGAACATTCCGAAAGTGTCTCCGAGAGCAGCCGCATCGGCAAGTTCCTGCTCGGTCGCCTGTTCTACGATACCGTTGAACTGCTTCAATGTCCTGATCGCCTTCTGTATGCTGACAGGGTTGCCTATCTGGATCGCGTTTGCAAGGGTCTTTTCAGCATGAATCGGTTCGAAGGTCTCGAAATTGTTAAGGTACGAACGATACAACGGATTCGCCCTCTCTGCCTGGGCGACGACTATACGCGGCATAGAGTCTACAAGACCCAGGTTTTTCATCATGAGGAGGCCGCTGCCGAGGGCCGAAACGTTGCCCAGATTACCACCCGGGATAATGATGACGTCCGGCAGCTTCCATTCGAATTGCTGGCATATCTCGATGCCGACTGTCTTTTGCCCCTCGATGCGCAATGAGTTCATCGAATTTGCGAGATAAATAGTTTCATCTTTCGTGATTTCCTGCACGACAGCCATGCAGCCGTCGAAATCAGTGTCGAGCGACAAGACCAGTGAACCGTTTGCAATAGGTTGAATCAGCTGCGCTACCGAAATCTTTCCCTTCGGCAACAGTACGATGGACTGGATTCCGGCTGCTGCACAATAGACCGCAAGCGCAGCGGAAGTATCTCCGGTAGACGCACAGGCCACGGCCTGGATAGGCGCACCCTCGCTTATCATTTGCTTAACCTGTGATACCAGTACTGTCATTCCAAGGTCCTTGAAGGAGCCGCTGTGGGAGTTGCCGCAGAGTTTGATCCAGAGATCTCTCATGCCCAGCATCTTGCCGAAACGCTCGGCCCAGAACAGATTAGTCCCGCCTTCGTAAAGCGAGACCACGTTGTCATCGCTTATCTCGGGCAGCACCCATTCCTTCTTTCCCCATATGCCTGACCCGTAAGGCCACTCAGTGGATTTATACCGGTCCTCGAAGAGCTTCTTCCATTCCCCTGCGCTCCGCCCTGCCAAGGCCTTCATATCATGCGTCACTTCCAAAAGCGAGCCGCAACTGTCGCAACGATATACAATCGCGTTCAAAGGGTACTGTGTCCCGCATTGCGGGTTGATGCATTGAAACCACGCTCGATAAGCCATAATTGTCCTTCTCTCTCAATTGGTCTTACTTGTTCTTACGAAAGCAAGGATATCATAATATACAGGGGTCGATCAATACCCGTGCTGTAAAGCGCCTTGATTATTGCGGATTTGCAGATAATTCGTGCTGCATTAGCAAGCAAAACAAAGCTCCCCGTGAGAACGGGGAGCTTAGCGTAGTTGGAGTCCCGTTATTACTTGGATACCTTTTGCATGAGTCCTTTTACCACTTCCTCTTCTTCATGGAGTGATGCCTTGTCATGTTTTGTTTCGACGATCTCAAGTCTCAGCTCTGAAAGGTAGGAATCCAGTACTTTCTTTAGCAGAACGATTTCATTGGCACTCAATTCGATAGCCATTGCGATGAACCTCCCTTTAGTTATGTAATTTTGATTTAAGTATAGCCGAAAAAGATAGAGTGTCAAGACGGCAAAAAGAATTATGATTGCGCGGGTTCATGGTTGCGCATCATACGCATAAATCGCGCGCCCAATTCAACCATAGTAAATGGTTTATATAGAAAATCGCTTACACCAGCCGAAACTATGCTCTCGGCAGTGACCTCATCGATGGACCCGGTCATAATTATTACGGGAAACGACCGATCGCGTTTCAGTACCGCACCGGCAAGTGCGATACCGTTCATTCGAGGCATGCGAAAGTCCGTGATCAATGCATCGAAATGATCGTTGTGCGTCTTGTCCAGGGCCTCAGCCCCATCTTTTGCGACATGACAGAGGTGGCCTTCTGAAGACAAGAATGACACCACGATCTCCCTTATATCAGGATCGTCATCGACAACGAGTATTTTATATTTCCTGGCATTCATGCATGCTCCACTTGTTGCACCTAATAATGCATCTCTGTC
>PMYY01000220.1:0-4867 GCA_003170655.1 Nitrospiraceae bacterium | reverse complement strand
GAAATTTATACAAAATATACATAGCAGTATGTATTTTTTACATAGGCTCATATTTTACCGTTAATTCAATACACGCAACGCAAAATAACAATGCAAAACAATACTTGACTTGCTTGCTCAGCCTTATAAGACGAAATCGGAGAGAGGGGACTTTCTCGATACTTTCCTCAGCGGGCAATTTAAACTGAAGAAAGTCGCCTCGCGAGAGGCAAAAGGGGGTTGCAGTAGACAGTCCCTGGTTGGCTGACGGGAATGAATAAGTTGTGTACCTTCCGCCGGCCAATCAAAGAGGTTACTGGACGTTTTCCGGCAACCTTTAAAGAGGCAAGTAGCCGTCCTAAATGCCGTCTACCTTATGTGTATTTAGAGGATCGTGATCGAACGAGGCATTACTCAACCTATCTCTGTATATACCCGGGTGGAAGGCTCTGCGATGAGGTTGCCGAGTATTGCATAAACAATCTGACTATGTCGGCTGTATCGTCTACCACATGAAAGATACCGGCATCCTCTTCACCGATTGCGCCCCTCTGTATCAGGGTGTTCTGCATCCATTCGATGAGTCCATTCCAGTAAGATTTCCCATACAATACTATCGGAAAGCCTTCGACCTTCTTCGTCTGGACGAGAGTCAAAGCCTCGAAGAGTTCGTCCATTGTTCCGAAGCCTCCTGGAAAGATCACAAAGCCGGTCGAGTATTTTACAAACATCAGTTTCCTGACGAAGAAATACCTGAACGACAAATTAATGTCCAGATGAGGGTTGGGAGCTTGTTCATGGGGCAGCAAGATATTGAGACCGACCGATTTGCCCTTTCCCATCTTAGCGCCTTTGTTGGCAGCCTCCATTATACCCGGTCCTCCGCCGGTGATGATCGAAAAACCGGCCTCGGAAAGCATCGCGCAGACCTTTACGGCATCGTGATAGTAGTCGGAGCGTTCGTTGAAGCGCGCGCCGCCAAAGATGCCTATAGCGGGACCAAGATCGAAAAGGGTCTCGAAACCTTCGACCAGTTCCGACTGTATCCTGAAGACCCGCCAGGTCTCGGACTTTCTCAAATCTTCTATCACAGGAACCTCCTCTGTTTTCCCTCGGGCTCGTCGCTGAACTCTATCGCAAGATGGTCCGCGCTCTTCGTCGTCTGCCCTATCTCTTCGGGTGAAACGACATCCTTTGCACTCGATATCCCGAGGTCCTTGAATTTCCTGATAGACGGAATCAGGCGGGTCTCCATCGACCTGACGCCTTCGTTGTAAGATTCGACGGCCTTTCGCATCGCAGCGCCGGTCTTCGCGAAATGCTCAAGCACGATTGAGAACCGTTCGTAAAGCTCTTTGCCGAGCTTGTTGACTTCCTGCGCGCTTTTGGTCACCTGCTCTTGCTGCCATCCGTAAGCCACCGCTTTCAACAACGCTATAAAGGTTGTCGGCGTTGCGAGGATAACCTTCTTCATACTCCCGTCCTCGATGAGCTTAGGGTCATGCTCCAGTGCAGCGCTGAAAAATGATTCTCCTGGCAGGTACATGACTACGAGTTCGGGAGATTGCGGGAACTGGTCCCAGTAGGACTTCGAACTGAGGGAATTCATATGATTTCTTATCTGCAGGATGTAGTTGGCGATGCCCTTCTTTCTCTCCTCTTCTGTTTGTGCGGACAGCGCGTTCAAATAGGCATCGACCGGGGCCTTCGCATCCACGACGATCTCACGACCATTTGGCAGCCGCACAATCATATCGGGACGAAGTTTCCCGACCTCGGCCGAAACTGATTCCTGCTCATAGAAATCGCAATAAGCGGTCATACCGGCGAGTTCGGCAACCCGTCGCAAGCCGATCTCTCCCCAAGAGCCGCTGACCTTCGGTTTCCTCAGAGCTGTGACGAGATTCTTCGTCTCTGCCTGTAGGCGCTCCTGCATCGAAGATAGAGACCGAATCTGCTCCGAGAGGCTGCCGAAAGACTTGTGACGGCTCTCCTCGCTCTCCTTTATCTGCTGCTCGTATCTCTTCAGGAGTTCCTGAAGGGGCTTTACTGTGGCATCTATGGCGGCGTGGTGTTCCCCGAGCCTGCCCTTGGTATCGACTACAACCTTTCCCAGACTTTCCGAGGCAAGCCTCAAAAAGTCTTCGCTGCTACTCTTCAATGCCGCGGCTGAGAGCGCGTTAAAGGTGTCCGACATCTCCTTCTTCATCACCTCAAAGAGGGCCTTCTGCTCTTCGAGATTTTTATAGGAATCATCGAGCCTTTTGTACGATTCTTCAAGCCGGGTCGATGTCTCAATCCGCTGTTGCCTCTCAAGGTCGAGCTCTGATCTTAGTTTACCCTTCTCAGATTCAGCCTCTCTCAACTGCAGGCGCAGCTCAACCACCGACGCCTCAGCGCCCTTTGCCCTTCCCTCGCTGTCCCTGATCTCATCAGCATGGCGCGCCTGAAGGTTAGAAATCTCTTTCGCCGAGATCATCTTGAATCGAGACGAAAGGACAAGATATACGACTGCTGCACCGATAATTAACCCGACAAGAGCGAAGACCGCTTCGTTCATGTATTACTCCTCCGCAAACTCTGTGCGCACGAGCGCCAGTATGGCGGAATGCGGGACGATATGATATTTCTTGCCTTCGAACTCTATCTCTATCGCCGCATCCTTAAGGAAAATGGCATAATCGCCTTCCGTCGCCTGGAGTGGAATGTATTTCAGCTCCTCCCTCTTCTTAGCCGACCATGGTTCCTCCACTACAGTATTGGGATCGCTAACCGGATAGCCAGGCCCGACCTTTACGATATATCCCCCATGGACCTTCTCTTTTTCCTTGACTGTAGGGGGAAGGTAAAGCCCCGTCGTCGTGCGCTCCCTACTCTCGTCAAGCTCTATTAGCACTCTGTCACCGATGACTATCAATTTCTTCGTAGCTTTCATGGGACGTATTTTATACTATTTCGGCGGGGAGAGAAAACTTTATGTCGAAGCCACGATCATGGTATCTTAATAGAAGTCATGAATAGATCGAAATATCTTATCACACTGGGCATTTCAGCGGCCGCCGGAGCGTTGACAGGCATTCTTTCAAGCCGGAGGAATCCTGGGCTCGGCGGTCTCTTCGGAGCTGCTGCCGGGGTCGCAGCCGGGGCCGTCGCGGTAAGCGCAAGCAAGCTCCTGAGAGAAAAGGCTGATGACGGCATCGACTATTATTCGGAAATCTCTCCTCTCTATCAGGATTTCGACGACATCGAAGTGAAATAAAACAGAATTGACTTACATCACCGGTGCTTATAGAAGCGCCGATGTCTGGACCCTCCGAAACTGCGCGAGCAGCCAGGGCAGGCAACCCGTTGCTTATTAATGTGCATTCCGTATGAATGTACAACTGCATCACTAATTCATCGCGCTTCAATAGCACCTGGTGATGTAAAGCTAGTCTAGATATCTTACCTTCATCTCAAAGGGCTCCTTCTTGGGACCTCCCCCTTCCCGCGAGGCATACCCAACAGGAATGACTGCCATAAATTCGCCCGCACGCTCTTCGATGAATTTCAGTACGTCGTCCTTGATCAAAAAGAGAATGCCGAGCCAGACCGTTGCAAGGCCGCTAGAGGTTGCAGCAAGTAGCATGTTTTGGACGGCTGCGGCGGAACTCTGTATCTCCATCGTCCTGAAAAAGTCGTGGGCCATCTCCTTGTTGACTTTGAACAAATCGGTGCCATGGTCGATGAGATCACCGGTGTTGGCGACAGCAATAACGACAGGAGCACTCGCGATGCTGCGTGCAGCCATGCGGAGAAGGGCAGATGCGGGTCTGGGAAACCCCTCCGACTGCGCTGCGACGAGATCGGCAAGTTCTTGCTTCTTCTGCTTCCGCAGGACGATGAAGCGCCACGACTGCTGATTGTGTGCGGAGGGCGCCTCATTCGCCGCTTGGAGCAAAGCTGCGATCTGCTCATCGGAAAGATCATTTTTCGTAAACATACGGATACTGCGGCGTTTCCTGATGGTCAGCAGGGTATCGTTAAATAGGTAAATAGCATCCTTTGATTTCATCAGCACCTCGATATGTTATATTGGCGGGACTATTAATATTTTAAATGTTACCCTTCCATGAAGCAAACCACTCCGGCTTCCGGAGTGATCCGGCTATACATGCATCGGCTAAATTCCAGAGCGCTTCATTTGCCCGACACTCATAAAAACGCTATATTACTAAAACAATCACAGGAGGTACTAACTAATGGAAATTACAATAAAAAAAGCACCGGGCGGCTTTCTCGTTGACGGCCTTGAAATCAAGGGTGGAAAGTGCGGTTGCACTTCAGTACTACCATGCTGCTACAGTTGGGCTAAAGTAAAGAGAAGCGGTGATGCAATCGTATTTACCGCAAAAGCATCCACGCCCGAGACGAAGGATAATTTCACTTGGGGCTACACTGTAAAAAAGGGTAATTTCAGCATCGAGGTCACCTTCGATGATGCGCGTGACAAAACCATATATTCCGGTTTTTATCCTCCCCGCCTGGAAGAGTGGATGGCGAGGGGATGGGAAGTAGCATCAAAAAAGGGAGAGAGAGCAGACGGTACGCTCTGGCGCTGCGCGGCCTGCAAATGGCTCTATAAGGACGATCTTGAAGCGGTCAAGTTTGAAGATCTCCCTTCGGACTGGTTATGCCCGGTCTGCCGGGCCACCAAAGATGTATTCGAAAATATAGGCTGAGTATTGTGGTAGTCAATAGAGAGGCGGCAGTCCCCCCTCTTCTGAATGGTCAACGCAAGCACTAATTCTTGCTGTTAATCGACACACTCCTCAAATCCTAGACATAGGACCGGCAAAACAAATATATGTCCACGCTTTACCTCTCTCTGCTGAATACCGACGGTCGC
>PMYY01000183.1 GCA_003170655.1 Nitrospiraceae bacterium | reverse complement strand
TCAATTTCCAAACGATTGTCAATCCGCTGAAAAAATCGGTTCATTCGTAAAAAAGTTGAAATGAGAATTGAAAGGCAAGGAGAGCGAGGAGGACAGTAGGCAAGGAAAAAGGATGCATCGAATTTCTGCCATAGCTGGTATAGTTTTGTTTGCGAAGACAGAACATGACCAAGGAGAAATTCGATGCAATTAGATAGTGTCACGGAACTGCTGGGAATTGCAAATTATAAAGTAGCGTATATGGTACGTAATAACAAAGAGAGAACAGATTTGGTATTGAGGCGGATAGAGGAAGAACCCTGCGTCTGCTCGGGATGTGGAAAAGTTCACCATACCCCTGTTCACAGTACCGATACAGTGATCGTTGAGGATCTGCCTATAAGCGGCAAGCGGGTGTTTCTGCATGTACCTAAGAGGAGATCACTTTGTTGTGAAGATGAAAGCATTAGGACCGAAGAACTGCAATGGCTCAGGGGAAGAGTCACCCTACGATTTGCGAACCAAATCTACCGGCTGACTTCTATCACAACAAACAAGGAAGCAGGCTGGTTTCTGGGGTTGGACGACGAGAAGGTATATCGTATAGACAGAGGCATGCTTGAAGAACTGGCCTTACAGAGAGTTGAGAAGATTAAACCTCCCCGCAATATGAGTGTTGATGAAGTAGCGTGGCAGAAGTGGCATAAGTACGTCACCAATGTGATCGATATCGATAATCGGAAAGTTATTTGGAACCACGAGGGCCGCGGCAAAACAGTCCTGGATAAGTTCTATCACAAGTTGGGTAAGAAGGGATGCGGCAAGATAGAGGCTGTGGCCAGCGACGGGGCTCGAGAGTTTCTGTCGTCAACGAAAAAGCATCTAACAAAAGCCGTGATCGTCTTGGACCATTTCCACGTCAAGAAGTATCTTAACGATGCAGTTGATACTGTCAGGAAAGAGGAACTGAGGAAGGCTAGGCAACAAGACAATAAAGAGTTGTCGGCGATTCTGCATTGCAATAAGCGATTTATCTTAATGCAGAACACGGTAACAGATAAGAAGACGAACATTCTGCATAAACTTGAATCGTTGAACGAAAGAGTCTATCAGTCAATGCTCCTGAAGGAACAGTTTCTGTCGGTTTATACGGCAAGCGACCGACAGGCCGCCTATACGAATCTGCGCGCGTGGATCTCTGCTGCCATCAGATCAAATATCCAACCGTTAGTCGATCTTGGATACAAGTTCTTCAGAAAGCGTCATTATGTCCTGAATTACTTCATCGGCAAAATAACGTCTGCCATATCGGAAAGAATCAATAACAAGATAAAGAGGTTAAAGCTCATGGCTTACGGCTACAGAGATGTCAAATACTTCTTGCTCAAGATACATCAGCATTGCGGGCTGCTCAGTCCTAAGCTTTCAACATAAACACGAAAGAGGGAAAAAATCCTATGGAGAACATAAAAACGCACTGCGCGGCCTTGGGGGACGCGCAGTCATGTTTGAATGGGACTTCTGATCAATCGCCGACAAGCATTCGGTATATTTTCCCAGCATCATCGGCGCTATTGGTAGAAATGACTTCAAGATTCGGCAGCCCCGCTATCTTCCATGCCTTCAATGGATCAATGAATTCCTCATTGACACATTCGCGGGGCTGGTGTATGTTCTTGCATACCGAACGCAGAATCGGGAAGGAGTTGAACTGCCTGTAATATTCCCTCATAAACCTGATGATATCAATACGCTCTTTTGTAAGCTCCTGAACTCCTAGGTAATCAGCTATGGCACTCGCTACCTTCTCGTTCCAGGCATCGGAATTCACCAAAAAGCCTTCATCATCAAGCTCGACCTTTACCGGACCATATTCAAGTACAGGCATAGATACCCCCCTCCTGTTATTGACCGCTATTTCAGGCGTTTTTCCGCTGCGGTCCAGTTGACGTTCTTAAAAAAAGCTTCGATATAATCGGCCCTCTTGAGTCCATAGTCGATCATGAATGCATGTTCGAAAACATCCATGATAAGAAGAGGTACGCAGCCGGCCGGATGCGCTGTGTCGTGCTCATTAATCCAGAAATTAATGAGAGCGCCGCTAACTACATCCTGATAAAGCACCGCCCAACCGATGCCGCGCATAGCCCCTACTGCCCTAAAATCCTTTTCCCACATCTCATAACTGCCGAATGCTGCTTCGAGTTTCTTTGCTAGCTTACCACTTTTATCGATTCCGGACTTACCACCGAGGTTCTCGAAATAGTATTCATGCAGTCTCATTCCGTTGAATTCCCATCCAAGCCTTCTTTTGAGTTCCGCGTATTCTGGGGTGGCTGTCTTGCCTTCTTTAAGCATGGCATCGAGCGTATCAAGCACTTTGTTCGTGTTGGTTACATACCCCTGATAGAGAGTAAAGTGGTTTTTGAGCAGGGTATCGCTGAACCCCGCCATTCCAATGAGTCCTGAATAATCTGTTGCACTGTATGACATTTCGTAAACCTCCCTTTTATTTTGCGGATTAAATTTCTCGCTAATAACAGTTTCCTTGGAAAAGATATTTCCCCGTCAGGCTGTCATCTTTTTTATCAGTTTGACAGCACTATCGTAGTCAGGATGATTCGTCACCTCAGGTACGATTTCTTTGAGCCTGATTATATCGTCCTTGTCGATTACAAAGACGGCCCGTGCCAGAAGCCGCAATTCCTTTATCAGGACACCATAAGCATTCCCGAAAGACGCATCACGGTGGTCGGATAGGGTCTTTACCTTGTCAATACCGGCCGCATTGCAAAAGCGAGCAATCGCAAAAGGAAGGTCCATGCTGATGTTGAGAACCGCGACATTTTCTGCAAAACCGGAGGCCTCCTGGTTGAATCTACGGGCCTGCAGGTCGCAGATCGGCGTGTCGAGTGAGGGGGTTACACTGATTACCTTGATCTTTCCCTTAAACTCTTGCAGCTTCACCTCTTTGAGGTCGCTGTCGAGTACCGTAAATTCAGGCGCCTTATCCCCCACTTTTAATTCCGGACCGATGAGGGTGAGGGAGTTGCCGTGAATGGTTACTATTCCTTTCCTTTCCATAAAACCTCCGTGCCTGTATATATCTTTCTATATATACAGTTATCCCCATTCACGCAAGCCCCTGCCATCGGACCGAATAACGGTCGTCTGTCTTACCTGAATTATCGGAGTGTGTCTGATTTTTATGTGAAAGATTTAATATATTTCACGTCGATGGCTATCTTACCACTTCAGATAGTATTCATATAGGCAATAATGCAGGGAATCTTTTCGTGTAGCCCGATCAAGCGGACCGAAGGGCATCAACTATCGGCATGCGGGCGGCCTGGATTGCAGGCAGCAGTCCTCCCGCAAAGCCCATGATCAGTGCGAAACCCATTGCCTGCCAAGCAATGGCAAAACTCAGGTCGAATGAGAAGGCGAGTTCGGAGAAGGTCTGAAAATTCATGGTCGATATGGTGAAGAGTTGGAGAAACGAAGAGAAAAAGAGACCGAAAAAACCACCAAAAATACCGAGCAGCAGCGATTCCAGCAGGAAGGCACCCAGTATGCTGCTTCTGCGAAACCCCAGCGCTCTCAAGGTTCCTATTTCGCTCACCCTGTTCGCCACTGCAGCATACATAGTGATCATCGCGCCGATAATGGCACCGAGAGAAAATATAATCGTAAGAGATATGCCGAGAATCCTCAGAAACTTCGCCATCATTTCCGACTGTTTTTCGTAGTAGCGGGTCTCCCTCATCGCCTCCAGGGTAAACCGTGGGTCGTTTTCGAAACGTTTTTTGAAGTCCTCGAATGCTGACGTATCGCGGAGTTTGAAGATAACCGAGGAATATGCCTGCCTGCGGAAGGCAGGTAAGAGCTGGTCCACGTCGCCCCATATTTCGGAGCTGAAGCCTGTGTTTCCTGCAGCGAAGATGCCGACAACGGTCCAGTCCCTCGTTCCGAAATGCAAGGTCTCGCCTATTCCTCCCCCTTTAAACCGTTTTGCGATGTTTATTCCAGCCATGATTTCGGATGATCCTTGCCTGGGGAGACGTCCTTCCACTATTTTTAACTGCGGTCTCAGAAGAAGGGAAGTTGCCGATGTCCCCCTTATGATCACATTCGATCCTTTGTCCGTTCCTCGCTTTGGAAGGACGATGACGACGACAAGTTCCTTAGCAGCCAAAGGTACTCCATTTTCACCCATTGAAACTTCGGGTTGAGTTTCTATTGTTGATGCCTGTATGCGTTCAACACCGCTCTGGATCTCCGAGTCCGATCCCTTCCGGATTACTACGACATTGTCCGGCGATCCTGTCGCTACAAGCGTCTTCTTGAGACCCTCCGCCAGCATGAGAACAGCCGAAAATACAAAAACGACGAGGGCCATGCCGCCTATGGTAAGGCCGGTCGTGAGCCTCCTGGTCCAGAGGTTTTTCAGATTATAGGAGAAAGGTATTTTCATTATCCGATCCTCCTCAGACCGTCCGCTATCCTGATCCTGATCGATCGCAAGGTCGGGAAGATTCCGGCCACAGTGCCAACCAGCAGTGCTGCTGCAATATCCATGTAAATAGTCTCGGTTGCCACGTTAAATGTAGGGAAAAAATTGCTTAGTGCATTACCGAATGATTTTGCTGCCGGAAAGGTGAAGGCGATGCCGAAAGCGCATCCGATCATGCTTATGATCAGGGATTCGCCGAAGATAAGCGCCGCGATATAACGACCGCCGAAGCCGAGGGTTTTGAATATTGAGTATTCGCCAATCCGCTCGCGCGCCGTCATGGCCATCGTATTTGCCATTACAGCCATTATTATGATGATAACCACGAAAGATACGAGTTGTATCGCAGTAACAATCGCCTGGCTCATCGCAATCCAGCCCAGCTGAAAGGCCTTTTCTGTCTCGGTAAGGGTTTCGGCCACGGAGTTCTTGAAAGTCTTGTCTATGTTCACGGCAACGTCGGCCGCTATTTCGGGTTTTGTCACCCCTATCATATAAAAGCCGATCTGGTCGGCCCTTGCAGGAGAGCTCTTCTTCATCTTCTCGTTCAGGTAGTCCCATTGGAAGAAAAACGTAGTCTCGTCGACCGTCTTGTCTCTCCCCCTGTATATGCCACGCATCACGAAATCCCACTGGCCGGCGAAGATTGTGCCCCTCAATGTGACCGAATCACCTAATTTCCACCCGAATCTTTCAGCTAGCTTGCGGCCAGCAACGAACCCCTTCCTGTCTCTGATAAAAGCGGCCTTCTGGTCAGGCGAAATGATTAGTTCTGGATATAGCTCGAAATAGGTCTTGGGATCGACCGCGAAATTGGCGAAGAAATTCTTCTCGTCGATATAGATGCCGCCGAACCAGTTTCCCCAGGAAACGATTTTTACACCGTCTATCTGGCGTATCCTTTCTTTGTAAGAAAGGGGAAGCGTGAAAATGATTGAGATGGAATTCCTCGTAACGAGGCGGCTTGCCGACGATGCCTCCACTCCAGCATACCACGCGCTGATGACTGTCCTCAGGAGGCCGAAGGCGAGGATGGCAATGGTGATGCCGAGTATTGTAAGCCAGGTCCTCAGCTTATGGCGGAACGCATTCTTAAAGATAAGCTTAAGAATGTACATCGATAAAGACGCCCTTGTCGAGCTGCTTGATGAGATGGGCTTTTGCGGCCGCCCTGGCGTCATGTGTAACCATTATGATGGTCTTGCCGAGGTCCTTGTTCAGCCTTCCCATAAGGTCGAGAATTTCGGCGGCTGAAACCCTGTCGAGGTCTCCAGTCGGCTCATCGGCAACAAGTATGGTTGGGTCTGTCACGACTGCCCGGGCAATTGCAACCCGCTGTTGCTGTCCGCCGGATAGTTGATTAGGATAATGGTCAATGCGGTCTGACAGACCCACCATGCTAAGCGCTAAATCGACATGCTCACGGCGCTGCTTCTTGGAGAGCTTCGTCAATAGCAATGGAAGCTCAACGTTTCCGAATGCCGTAAGGACCGGGATAAGGTTGTAGAACTGGAAAATGAAGCCAACATTGACAGCACGCCAGCGAGCAAGGTCCATTTCTGAGAGGGTGGTGATGTCCAGTCCGCCTACTGCGATAGAGCCGCTATCGACGCTGTCTATCCCCGCAAGAAGATTAAGAAGCGTACTTTTGCCAGACCCCGAAGGTCCCATAAGTGCGAGGAATTTGCCTTCCGCTATATCGAAGGAGACGTTTTCTAGAACAGGGATGGTCTGGCTGCCGCGACGGTAAGACTTGCTGACATTCCTGATCACTACTATGGAGCGCGGTTCCACTAACGCATTCTTCGGCATCACTTCTCTTCGGTCTTTATCTTAGACCCGTCACGCAACTCACCGGACGGCTTCAGGATTACCTTGTCGCCCGCCTTAACGCCCTGGAGGACCTCGACCATATCTCCCATCTGCTTTCCGGTTGTCACTGTGACTGCCTTTGCCTTGTTCTCTTCGATCAAAAATATCATTGTCTTTCCATCTCTCGTAACAAGCGCCGATTGACTCACAGCTGTAAAGGATTTCATCTCGTCCGGAGCCACCTCGCGGGACAGGAAGGCCACTTTTGCGCTCATCTCGGGTAGGACGCGGTTGTCCTTATCTATGAAACGGACCTTTACCATAACCGTAGCTTTGGTCCTGTCGGCTGTGGGTACGATCATATGAGTCTGTCCTCTGAAACGCATACCCGGCAATGCATCCAGCTGTATCTCGCAGGGCTGTCCAAGCTTCACGATACCGATGTTGGATTCCGAAACATCAACCTCTACTACCAGGGAGTTCATATCGGCAACGGTGACTACAGCGGACTGCACATTGGCCGTAGCTCCGATAGGGGTAACGATATCGCCAATGTCGGCGTTCTTCGTGAGCACTACGGCGTCAAATGGTGAACGAAGCACTGTATAGTCTATCGCAACATTGGCGCCCCTTAGAGCTGCCGCTGCGGCCTTCACCGATTGTTCGGCTGCATTTACAGCCGCCCCGGCGCTTTTGTATCGCGCCTCCGAAGTATCAAAATCCGATTGGGCGATGTATCCATTCTTGACCAATTGCTTATTCCTAGAGAAGGAAAGGTAAGCATCCTTAAGGTTCGCCTGGCCGCTTTCAAGATTGGCGCGAGCCACTTTCATATTGGCAGCCGCCTGATCGCGGGCCGCTGCTACATCGTTGCTTTCAAGTCGGGCTATGATATCTCCCTCCCTAACCCTGCTGCCTTCCTCCACATTTAACTCGATAATGCGCCCCGTGATCTTGGAAGCTAGAGCGGCCTTGCGTTGGGCAACTACATAGCCGCTAGCGTTAAGAAGAGTAAGGGTCTGAGAGGGATAGATCTGTGACACGGAAGCAGTCTGCACCTTGTTTGCGGGACTGAGAAATCCGCCCAGTAAGAGTACGCTAATAAGGATTACAAAAGCCGCAGCCGCAGCCCCGTAAATAATTTTTCCCCTATTCCCGGCAGGCCCTTTTATGACCGCTGTCTTGTCGATCTTCAATTTAGAAAGGTCTTCATCCGCCATTAACAAACCTCACGCGAAGCAGCGATTATACGCCATCGGGTAATTATAGCAGATTCGAACGACCGCGCTACTCTGCAGGATGACTTGATTGATCGAATACAGTAGCTGCTCCACTCTGTGAGGCCAGGTGGAGCAAGGGGAAAAGTTTGAAGAGAAGACCCAGCCCTCGATGAGAATATCTGCCTATGTCAGCTGCGACGCTATTATCTCCGCAATTCGACGTTCGGCACCAGCGCACCGTTGCCCTTCGGTCACATTCATCCTGATAGGATCAACCCCGATATTAATCCATTTTTCTTCGGAATATCGGTAAAACATTTTGATCTTTTCGTTCCTGATGAACTGCTCCAGTGTAAAAGCTGAAATCATGTTGCAGGTCCCGTCGTGATACATAACTCTGATTGTCATCTCAACCCTCCTCAGGCAGGTCATGCATACTTAATATTATAGCATCGATACGGATATCAAGTTGTTTAATGCAAATGTGGGGTACTAATCCTGGACAGGATCTATGTTCTTGGAACCCCCCTGTTTTTTCATGTCGCCTCGCGACGGCTGATCGAACAACGGGTATGGAGATATATGGCTTAAGGGATTGGACCCTCCCGCAGATCCTGCTTGGATTGTTCCTTCCTTGAAATATTCATCCAGGGTAGATGCATCACTCGCAAGAAAACCTGCAGGCTGTCCCGTTGATGCATCGATGCGCATCTTTACGATTCCCGGCGGAACGACGAAATCAGGGGCAACTTTACTGCTCAAGACATTTCTCATGAAGTGCTGCCAGATTGGGGCTGCGGCCCTTCCGCCTACCTCGCCGCTGCCCAGAGAGCGCCTCATGTCGTCGAAACCTACCCATACGCCGGCCGCCAGGTCGGGTGTATAACCGACAAACCATGCATCCTTGTAATCGTTGCTTGTGCCGGTCTTTCCGGCGGCAGGCCTTCCTATGTTGGCCCTCATTCCGGTCCCATATCTTATTACATCTTCCATCATCGATGTGATCAGGAACGAACCTGCAGGCGTGAGTGCCGGCGTCCCTTCGGGCTGATTGTTTTCGACAATCTCTCCATGCGCATCGGTAATATATTTGATCGATATAGGTTTCATTTTTGTGCCGGCATTGGCGAAAGTGGCAAACGCCGAAGTAAGCTCGAGGGGCGTCACGCTTGTCGATCCGAGGGCGATGCTGAAATTGCGTGGCATTGCACCCTGAATACCGAGGGTCTTCGCAAGTTGGATGACCCTGTCAACCCCGAGGGCCTCCACAAGCTTTACCGTAATAATGTTCCTAGAATATGCGAGGGCTTCCCTTAGGCGGGTCGGACCCATATATTTTCGGTCATAGTTTTCAGGCTTCCAGTCGCCGGCCGCACCTCCGGGATACGAGACGGGTTCGTCGACCAATATGCTGGCAGGCGTGAATCCATTCTCCAACGCGGCAGCGTAGATGATAGGTTTGAATGAGGAACCAGGCTGCCGCTGGGCCAGTACAGCCCTGTTATACTCGCTGCGAGTGAAGCTGAATCCTCCGACCAAGGCACGAATATATCCGGTCGACGGTTCCACTGCCACCACTGCGCCTTCGACCTCTGGTTCCTGCTCAAGGCTGAACAATATATTCTTCGACCCACCGGTCTTGAACCGCACCAGTATAACATCGCCCTTCTTCAGTATGTCGTTAAGCTTGAAATTCTTGATGGCTCTGTGTTTGCCCGACGATTTATCGAGCATGTTGCTTGCCCATTGGGCATCACCAACAAGCAGCTTGCCCATAACCCCTCGGCTTTTAATAACCGCGTCCTTGGGACCTACAGACATTACGGTACCCGAAGCGATATCGCCGGCTGTAGCAGTGAATGAAACCTCCTTGTCGTCATTCTGCTCTTTGATGTTCTCCCTGTGACTTACCGGACCGCGCCATCCTCTCCTCTTATCCACATCTCTCAATCCCTCCTGGAGAGCCTTCTGGGCCTGCACCTGGGCGTTCTTGTCCAGAGTCGTGTGGACCTTGAGGTTGCCTTTATAAACTTTGTCCTCTCCATACTTCGTTATCAGGTATTGCCTTATATAATCGATAAAATAGCTGTATGTCTCCGTAGCTGCCCGAGTCTGAGAAAGCACGAGGGGCTGTTTCTTTGCCGCCTCTGCCACGGCAGGTTTCAGATACCCTTCCTCTACCATCCTCGCCAACACTACAGACTGTCGCTCCTTCGCCCTGACAAGGTCATTGAATGGGGAATAAGTAGTCGGTCCCTTTGTAAGGCCGGCAAGCATCGCCGCCTCTGCCAGGGAGATATTACGGACTGACTTGCCAAAATAAGTCTTCGAGGCCATCTCTACCCCGTATGCACCGTGGCCAAAATAAACCCTGTTCAGGTAAAGTTCGAGAATCTCTTTCTTGGATAGTTCCTTTTCGATCTGAAGGGCTAGTTGGGCCTCTTTTATCTTTCGTGTGAGTGTCTTTTCGGATGAGAGGAAGACAACCTTGGCAAGCTGTTGCGTGATCGTGCTGCCGCCTTCCCTAAGGCTCAAATGAAGCATGTCCTTGAACAGCGCCCGCCCGATACCAATATAATCGATGCCGCTGTGTTTCCAGAAGCGCGAGTCTTCGACCGCGACAACTGCGTTCTTCAGATTTTCGGGGATCTGATTGTACGGGACAAATACGCCCTTCTGGAGCTTGATCTCGCCGATTAGCGTATCGTCGTCAGAGTATATCTTTGTTCCAGCATCGGAATCGTGCTTCTTGAGTTCTTCGATTGAAGGGATTCCGGTAGCAAGAGCGAAATACGCGCCGACCAGCGAGCCCAAGAGCAGGACCGCCGCAATGAGGATTACTTTAGAACGCATCTTTCATTATAAACGGGGCAATTCTAATTTTACAACGACAAGGGCAGTGACAAGCAGGTTGAAATGTGATATAAATGTAGAGGCACTGCATGCCGTGCCCCCACAAAACACGCTGCCTTTTATTAAGGAGGACCTATGTTCACCATCCTTTCATCGCTTCTTCTTGCCACCATCTTCCTTTTACCTTTATCCACTGCCGCACTGGCGGGTGACGTAGCGGTTAATCTTTTCTCTCCGCAGGGTTCTGTCAAAGGCTTAAGGCAGGTGACGGCACGTTTCTCGGAACCGATGGTTGCCTTCGGGGACCCTCGAATAGCGGACCCTTTCGATATCGTCTGTCCGGACAAAGGAAAAGGTCGCTGGGTTGACGGTAAAAACTGGGTGTACGATTTTGACAAAGACCTCCCTGCAGGCTTACAGTGCTCTTTTTCGACCCAGCCTGATTTGAAGGCACTTTCCGGAAATTCGGTCATGCGTCGAACATTCTCCTTTTCGACTGGCGGACCGGCGATCATCAATTCCCGCCCAGATGAAGGAAATGACCGCATCGACGAAGAGCAGATTTTTATGCTTACGCTCGATGCCCCGGCATCAGAAGAGAGCATACTCGCTAATGCCTATTGTGCCATTAGCGGCATCAGTGAAAGAATCGGTGTAAAGATCTTCAAGGGGGAAGAGCGAGGGCAGCTGCTCCGCGCAGAGTACAAGAAAGAAGACCCGAAAATTGTCGTTCTTCAATGCAGACAGCGCTTTCCGGCTTCCTCAGATGTAAAGCTTGTTTGGGGTAAGGGCATTTTATCGCTCACAGGAGTGGCGACCGAGCAGGACCAGGCCCTAGCCTTTAAATCGCGCGTGCCTTTTGCTGCCAAGTTCACCTGCGACCGCGAGAGGAAGGATGCGAACTGCATCCCGATGCTGCCGATGCGCATATTTTTCAACGCATCGGTTCCGTGGGAATCGGCACGCAAGATAAGGATGAAAGGTCCTGGGGGCAAGATATACAAGCCTTCTCCGGACACGGGACGATATGTCGACGATGAGGAAGGTGGGGAATACGGTGACACTGAGCCTGCTGATGCAGTAAAAAATGAGCCCCCTCAATTTGCAGTGTCCATTTCTTTCAAAGGTCCGTTTCCTGAGAATTCCTCCTTTGTGATAGAGATACCAAAGGATTTCAAGGATGATGCCGGTCGGTCCCTTTCAAATGCGGACAAGTATCCCCTCAAAGTCAAGACAGATGCCTACCCTCCGCTTGCAAAATTCTCATCCCGCTTCGGGATCATAGAATTGAAAGGCGATGCTGCGCTTCCAGTGACACTCAGAAACCTCGAGCCGGAGGTATCGACAAGGCTTCTTAAGATTAATGACAAGAAGCAGGATGTCGACCCCAAGGTGAAAGAAGGAATCTTAAACGGGACGTTAAAACTCGGCGAGGCCCCCACATCAGTGCTTCCGGATTCGAGGAAACAGGAACACAACAAGATGGTCGACGGGCTTAAGGGCAGGCTCCGCAAGCTGCAGATGAACAAGGAGGAAAAGGCCATCGAATGGCTGCGGGCCGTTGCCAGTGCAGGGAGACAGCGCTCGGTCCTGAAAGGCAGCGCCGACGTAAGTGAATTCATGGTACCGAAGCCAGGCGGAGGAAAGGCATTTGAAGTTGTGGGCATTCCCCTGAAGGAGCCGGGGTTATATGTGGTCGAGATGGAAAGCCGGATACTAGGATCTGCATTGCTGGGAGAATCCGCAGACCCACAAGGTGCCCTTCAGAAACACCCCATTTATGTGCCGACCGCCGCCCTGGTGACAAACCTCGGTGTGCATTTCAAACAGGGGAGAGAATCGTCGCTGGTCTGGGTTACCGCACTTGACAAGGCAAAGCCGGTCCGTGATGCCACGGTCTCGATAAGAGACTGCACCGGAAAGCAGATCTGGAGCGGAAAGACAGATGCGCACGGGATCGCTCATATATCGAAATCTCTGCCCGACCAAAGTCACCTTCCATCCTGCCCGTTCACGCCCGACAAGGACAACTATTACGATTCCCCACAGCTTCGGGCTCTCGATGGAATCAGGGAGGGTATGTTCGTCTTTGCAAAGAAAGATGGCGATATGAGCTTTGTGCATTCCAGCTGGAATGAAGGCATAGAGACTTGGAGATTCGCTCTGCCAAGCGGATCCTACAGCGGACCGGTCATCGCCCATACCGTCTTCGACAGGACGCTCGTCCGTGCCGGTGAGACGGTCCATATGAAGCACATATTAAGGAAGCATACGATGGCAGGATTCAATCTGCTTCCTGCACAGGACCTTCCCGGAACACTTATTATCGAACACAAGGGCAGCGATAAAAAATATGAGTTTCCTCTTAAATGGCGCGCACCGGGCATAGCTGAATCGGAATGGAAGATACCCGAAGACGCCAATCTGGGACAATATGAAGTGACCTTGGCAAGCAAGTCACCCCAGAAAAAAAGCAGCTATAGAGGATACGGGTCTGAAGACCGATGGACATCAGGAAATTTCAGGGTCGAGGAGTTTCGTGTGCCACTGATGAGGGGCCTCATCCAACCACCTAATGAGCCTGCCATAAACGTGCCGGAACTGGATGTGGACATTATGGTGTCGTATCTCTCAGGAGGAGGCGCGGGCAATGCGGACGTCAAGCTGCGGAGTGTTGTGCAACCTAAATATGTACGTTTTGATAATTACGACGATTTTTCCTTTGCCAACGGCACTGTAAAGGAAGGAATAGAAAGATACTCAGGGTCGAGATATAGCGGCGATGAGGAAGGTGTTGAAGCCAAAAAACCGAAGGTCCTTACCAGTGCGGCCACGCTCGATTCATCAGGAGCACTGAGGACTAAAATCGGACCACTTTCCACGGCTGATTCTCCGCGGGAAGTGGCCGTAGAGCTTGAGTTCAGGGACCCAAACGGCGAGGTCCAGACTGTGGCGTCACGGATCCCTTTATTTAACTCCCGCGTGCTCGTCGGCATCAAGCCCGATTCTTGGGCCGCCTCGAAAGAGTCATTCCGGTTTCACCTGCTCACTCTCGATTTAGCGGGAAAGCCCCTGGCTGGCGTGCCTGTCCAGGCGGACCTTTACCAAAAGAAAAATTATACCCACAGGAAACGCCTGATCGGAGGCTTTTATGCGTATGCGCATATGACCGAAACCAAGAAGATCGGCACTTTCTGCGAAGGCACCACCGATGCGAAAGGGCTTCTGACCTGTGATGTAAAATCTCCTGTATCAGGCAATGTCATCATCCAGGCTCGTGCGAAGGATACAGAAGACAATATCTCAACCGCCAACCGGGATGTCTGGGTATATGGCAAAGGCGATTGGTGGTTCGATGTTTCAGATAACGACAGGATCGATCTGCTTCCTGAAAAGAAGAGATACGAGCCCGGAGAAAATGCAAAGTTCCAGGTGCGGATGCCCTTCAGAAATGCAACAGTCCTGGTGACGGTCGAGCGGGAAGGTGTGATCGAGGCCTTCACAAAAAAACTCTCGGGAAAAAATCCGGTCATCGAAGTCCCGATCAAAGGTAACTATGCCCCTAATGTTTTTGTGTCAGCTCTTTGCATAAGGGGTAGGGTTGAAGGCGTGAAGCCTACGGCGCTTATAGATCTGGGAAAGCCGACCTTCAAGCTGGGCATCGCCGAGATCAAGGTGGGATGGAAAGCCCACGAACTGAAGGTTGAAGTATCCGCACAGAAAGATGTTTACCGGATTAGAGAGAAGGCGCTTGTGAAAATTAAGGTGAAGACCGCCGAGGGCGCCCTGCCTCCAAAGGGAAGTGAGGTAGCCATTGCCGCAGTGGATGAAGGACTGCTCGAGCTGATGCCGAACAACAGCTGGAAGCTGCTTGAGGCCATGATGACTCAAAGGGGATATGAGGTTGAGACTTCCACGGCGCAGATGCAGGTGGTCGGCAAGAGGCATTACGGCCTGAAAGCCCTTCCGCACGGCGGAGGAGGAGGCAGGCAGACAACCAGGGAGCTGTTCGATACCCTGCTGCTCTGGAAGGGCACCGTCAAACTGAATGATAAAGGCGAAGCCACTGTGGACATTCCACTTAACGATTCGCTGACCTCCTTCCGGATCGTGGCTGTTGCTGCGGGAACTCAAGGACGTTTCCGCGGACTATTCGGGACGGGGCAGACATCCATACGCACGACGCAGGACTTAATGCTGGTTTCGGGTCTGCCGGCTCTCGTGAGGGAGGGAGATTCGTTCAGCGCGGGATTTACCGCAAGGAATGCATCAAAGCGACAGATGGATATACAGGTTTTGGCCTCACCGTCCGGACTGAAACCACTCGTACCGATCTCGCTATCCCTGCAACCAGGGGAAGCAAAGGAGATATCCTGGGACATTTCGGTCCCGCATGGAACCGGCTCCCTCTCATGGGAGGTCTCGGCCAGTGAAAAGGGCGGTGATGCCGCTGACAGGCTTAAGGTCAAACAGAAAGTAATTCCAGCTATACGTGTGTCGACATATGAGGCGATGATAACCCAAGTGAAGGACGCTATGACGATGGAGATCGAAAAACCGAAGGATGCCATTCCGGGAAAGGGAGGGATAAATGTCACTCTCAACCCCAAACTGGATGAAGGTGTTTCAGGCATCACGGAATACATGAAGTGGTATCCTTACTCATGTCTGGAGCAGAAGACCTCTATAGCGATTGCGCTCAGGGATGAGGCACGTTGGAAGGAGGTTGTACGCGCGCTACCGTCACACATGGATTCCGACGGACTTCTCAAATATTTCCCATCGATGCAACTCGGCAGCGATGCGCTCACAGCTTATGTGCTGTCGATCTCGGCAGAAGCGGGATGGCCCATTCCCGAAAGTCTTAAAGAGAAGATGATCGAGGGCCTCACGGGATTTGTGAATGGAAAGGTGATACGCTATTCTTCGCTGCCGACGGCAGATCTCTCGATCAGAAAGATCGCGGCCCTCGAAGCGCTTTCACGTTCTATTGAGGTCAACCCAGAACTTCTGGGATCAATCCCCATCGAGCCGAATCTCTGGCCTACTTCTGCTGTGATCGACTGGATGAATGTGTTGCTCCGTTCAAAGAGCCTTCCCGGCGGAACGAACAGACTTAAAGAGGCTGAACAGATACTGCGGTCACGACTCAACTTCCAGGGTACGACCATGGTTTTTTCGACCGAACAGAGCGATTACCTCTGGTGGCTCATGATTTCAACCGATGTAAATGCAGTTAAGAGTGTGCTCACATTGCTCAACCTCGACAACTGGAATGAAGACATGCCAAGGGTTGTGAGGGGCGCTATTGGTCGTCAGCACAAAGGCAGATGGGGCACAACAATCGCGAACGCATGGGGTGTACTCGCCCTCGAAAAATTCTCGCAGAGATTCGAATCGACACCTGTAACGGGAAAAACTGCTGCCTCGCTTGCACAGCATACGAAATCCGTCGACTGGTCGGCGGCACCCAAAGGTGGCAGCATGATGTTTAGTTGGCCGAAGGGCAAGAATGCATTGAACGTCTCACACTCTGGAACCGGCAGGCCGTGGGCGACGATCCAAAGCCTTGCCGCAATTCCGTTGAAGGAGTCTTTATCCAGCGGATATAAAATCAAAAAGAGTCTTACCCCGGTGATCAGAAAGGAAAAGTCCGCATGGAGCAGGGGCGATGTCGTGAGGGTCAAGCTCGAACTCGAATCTCAGGCAGACATGACATGGGTCGTGGTCAATGATCCGGTGCCGTCCGGGTCGAGCATACTGGGGACAGGCCTCGGACGGGATTCCGAGATCCTGACACGGGACGAAAAACAGACGGGATGGGTCTGGCCTGCCTTTGAAGAACGCTCGTTCGAGGCCTTCAGGGCCTACTACGAATATGTGCCAAAAGGCAGCTGGACCGTAGAGTATACAGTTCGCCTGAACAATGACGGAGATTTTGTCCTGCCGGAGACAAGAGTAGAAGCGCTTTACGCTCCCGAGATGTTCGGCATGTTGCCTAACAGGAAAATGGAGATAGCGAAGTAAACTTCAGTTATAAGAACAACAAACGGCGGCCGCATACTGCAAGGCCGCCGTCAGATTTTTGCCTTTATATGACTACATCGACGGGAGAGGTTGGCCGCTGCGAACTCGGCACGTGACAAAATAATCCGGACTTATTATTCCTTAACTGCTTCTGATGTGCCCGATTCTTCAGCGCCTGCAACTTCGGTATCGCCGCCTTCAGTGCCATCAGTGCCTGGCTGTCCCGGGACGTCCTTTTTTACCCTTTTCTGTCTTTTCTCTTCCTGTTTTTTCAGCCGATTCAGCTCTTTCTTCCTCTTCTCACTTTTAAATGCACCCGGTCTCGCCAAGAGGCCCTCCTCGCATCTCGTATTTATTTGATTATATCACAGTCCCCGATGTCCTGTGTTAGTCAAGTCCTGACGTTACACCACTGCAACGAGAAGTCTAGCGTTGTGCATTCAGGTCACACATCAAAACGCGTTGATTTTACGCCTTCAGGTCAGTATTAACACCCGATTTATCGAAGGGATAAATGGCAAACAGAAATAAGTCTTCCGCAAAAATGGCTTTAAAGAAACAGAACCGTCTGCTTGCAGGACTGATTTCTGAGCGCTTCCCCGAAGTATCCGGCATTATCATTAGCATGATCTACTATCAGAACGGTGCTAATTCGGTACTTATGGAGCGCACCATCAATATGCTCCCGACCTCCGACGCCTACTTCAAGATGGATTGCATGATGCGGGGCTGCGACGGAGGGGGATTCGACTTTACACAAACGGTTGCCGACCTGGCGAAGAACCTCAGGAAAGTAAAAAAAGGGACACTCGTCTGTAACGGCAAGACCGACGTGCCTTCGCAGGACCACGCAAGCATCGACTACGAAATCGTGATACAGTACAACAAAACTTCCCGCAAATAGTGCCGCAGCATAAGACTTGCTGATTACGCACAGTCATAGGCTTTTACTCCATCACGAAGAACGATGCATGATTGGATGTAAATAATGGCGGTTCTTTCTTCAGTATCGCCGAGACCATCTCGTGCCTCTTGAACTCTCCCTCGATAAACTGACGGACACTCTTTCTGTTCCAGCCTCCGGGATGCTCAAAGTCGGTATATAGAGAAAGGTCTCCTTCATAGAAACTGCTTGTTTTAAGCTCCTGCGCCTCGAGACTGCCGACCGGCATATTGAACAAGGCAAGATTGAGAAAGCCGATTTCTGCGGCGTGCTTCACCGTAAAATCTAGTGTTCTTCGCGCATCCGCAAGCGTCTCCCCGGGTGTGCCGAACAACAGGTAAACATATGAAGCGATTCCAGCACGTTTAAGCGTCTTCAACGCGAGAGATGCCGTTTGAAGATCGATCCCTTTTTGCATCCGATCGAGCACGGCCTGCTCTCCTGATTCTACGCCGAGTTTAAGCATAACGCATCCCGTTCTTTTTAGCGCCAGACAAAAATCCATATTAGTCAATTCATCTTCAATCCGCGCAAAGCCGTACCACGAAGCTCCGGGCGGCTCGTTGATCAGAGACTTCATGAGTGCCATGCTTATCGAATTATCGAGCAAATGAATCAGGGCGGGGCGTGTTTGCTTCACAAGGAAGGCAATATCGGCGGTTGCCCTCTGTATACCTACCGGAACATAGCGATTGCCCTCGGCCTTTTCAGGACAGAATGAGCAGCGGTTCCAGAAGCATCCGCTCGATCCGCTGTAAGGAAGGACTGCACCGGGAGAAAGATAGTCGCGGAAGGACAGTGAATCATATATCGGCGTATAGTGCATCTTGAAGCCTGCCCTGATTCCGGCGAGCGATAGTAATGCACTCTCCCCCGGACCTTCTATGAAATGGTCGACCAGGCCTGAGAAGGAATTATGCCATCCCGGTCGCCGTATCCAAGAAGTGACGAGACCTCCGCCGCAGACCAAGGTTATCTCGGGGTATTTGCGCTTGAGAAATCCGAGCATGGCAAAGGTGCATAATGCCTGGCTCAGATAGGTAAGCGAAAATCCGATTGTCGAGGGCTGCTCCTTCTCGATGAGGCCGGACAATCGCCTCTTAAAATAAGGATAAAAAGGATTTAGTTCAGGATTCTCGGCCGCTTTGAGCAGGTCTGGACTGCGCAGCGGCGAAAGATTGTCATGCTGATAATTAGCAAGACTGATCGTGATCTCATCATTTGCAACCGACTTCTCCAGGACGCGGTTTATATCCATAACCGCGCGCCGGTAACGATCTTTAGAGCGATAGGTATTCCCATCTTTCAATGCACCCAGATTCCGTTCAAAATTGCGCATCGCCCTTGCAGTCCAGGTATCGCGGCTGCCCCGAGTATTTTCCAGTGCGGAGTCCATAAGAAATAACTGACCTTCAAGGTTCGCATCGAGCACCGAATGCTTTATCCCATGGTGCTTCAACGCGCCAGACAGTTTTGCAATCCCGGCGGGAGGCTCGCAGGCTTTGGCTACGGGAGGATAGATAAGGATCATAGATTGGAACAGCCTATGAAAATACGAATTGTCATGCCTTATTGTAAGCTTAATGGAGGAGATAGAGCCAGTAATCTGTTATTATTAGAATTGAGTATTTTTAGACAAATTCGGGGGGACAACTTATGGCGCATACGCCTTCTAACATAGTCCTCATCGGNNCAGAGGGCGGGAAAATCCCTCCAGGAGATCATCGACGCCGACGGATATTTAGTACTGCGCAGGATCGAAGAGGAGGTCCTGCTCAAGCTGGACTGCTGCGATCATGTGATTGCTACCGGAGGAAGCGCTGTTTACAGCCCCGCTGCGATATCACATCTAAAAGAAGACGGCGTCATCGTTTTTCTGGATGTCGATATCGAGACGTTGCAGTCTCGTATCCGCAATTATGAAACGAGAGGTCTAGCAAAGCGCCCGGACCAGACACTGGAAGAGTTGTTTTCCGAACGATTGGCCCTGTACCGAGAGTATGCGGACATTACAATAAGCGGGGCTGGGCTTACCCAGGAAGAGGTCTGTGACGCAATACTTAGATGGATCGATCTAAAGAAATAATTATTTCGTGTCTCCTTTCGACTCGCGTGTTGTCTTGATATACTTAAAATCATGAAAAAGACCCATCTCATTTCCATACTTGCAGTGATACTGCTCCCATCTCTCATAGCCGTGAACGCCTGCTCACAAAAGACTGAGAAGACTGTGGTGACGACCGCAGAGACGAGACCCGCTGTAGCGGCCAAGGATGCCGCAAATGATCCATGGAGGACATACGTGAAGCCATCGAAAGAGGAGTTGAAAAAGAAGCTGACCCCGATGCAATACAAAGTAACCCAGGAAGAGGGCACCGAGCCTCCGTTCAAAAATGAATACGCCGACAATAAGAAAGAGGGCATCTATGTCGACATCGTATCTGGCGAGCCACTTTACAGTTCGCTCGATAAATTTGACTCCGGTACCGGCTGGCCCAGCTTTACAAAGCCGCTGGAGCCCGGAAATATAGTCGAGAGAGAAGACCGAAAGCTCTTTACGACCAGGACGGAGGTTCGCAGCAAACATGCCGACTCTCATATCGGGCACGTCTTCCCCGACGGACCCAAACCGATCGGACTTCGCTATTGCATGAATTCCGCGGCCCTGCGCTTTATCCCGAAAGAGGACCTCGAAAAAGAGGGATACGGACAGTACCTTAAACTTTTTCAGAAGTAATCGCATGCTCCTGCCGTGATATAATATCGCCTGACAGTCTCTATCAGACACAAAGGTGGAGTCAATGAGAATTGTGGTCATCGCCGTCGCCATCATCCTCCTTTCTTTCCCTGCTTACGCACTTCCAGGCTTCGACGACATCAGGGCTTCCTACCGAAAATCGGATGCAGTGGTGCTTGACCGACATGGCGCCGTGATTCACGAACTGAGAATCGATGCGAATGGCAGGAGGCTCGATTGGGCAGGAATCAAGGACCTCTCTCCATCGCTGATAAAAGCGGTTATCCGGTCCGAGGATAAGCGCTTCTACGAGCATCGCGGAGTTGACTGGACGGCCATGGGCAGCGCGGCATTCAGTCATCTACTGTCCGGCACCAAGAGAGGAGCGAGCACCATCACTATGCAGCTCGTGTCCATGCTCGAAAAAGATCTGCGGCCTAAAGGATCTAAGAGGACCCTTAATCAAAAATGGGACCAGATAAGCGCCGCTCTTGAGCTCGAAAAGCATTGGACGAAGAATCAGATACTCGAAGTCTATTTGAATCTTGTCACATTCAGGAGCGAGCTTCAGGGCATTGTCGCAGCGTCGAGAGGCCTCTTCGGCAAAGACCCCAGCGGACTCAATGAAAAAGAATCCTTGCTCCTGGCAGCTCTCATCCGCTCTCCAAATGCAGCGGCAGCTATCGTTGCTACCAGAGCGTGCATGCTATCCGAATCGACAGGAAACAAGACCGGCTGCGAAACACTCCACGCCCTCGCCAGTGAAATCCTGACTCATTCATATCACATAACACCTCACGCAAGCCTGGCCCCCCATGTTGCCCGTCAGCTGCTGGTCGGAGGAGAACAGAAGGCGACTTCCACCATTGACGGCCCGCTTCAGAAATTTACATCTGATGTGCTTTCTTATCAACTAAGGGCCATCAGCAGCCAGAATGTCCATGATGGCGCGGCGCTTGTCATCGACAACAAAACGGGGGAAATCCTCGCATACGTGGCTAATTCCGGTGCCGACTCATCCGCAAGTCATGTCGACGGTATCATGGCGAAGAGGCAGGCGGGATCCACACTAAAACCCTTTTTATACGGCTTGGCATTCGAACGCAGACTGCTGACGGCGGCATCGCTCCTTGATGATTCCCCGGTCGATGTGCCGACCCCTGCCGGGCTCTATGTCCCTCATAATTACGACAACGACTTCAAAGGTCAGGTGAGTGCAAGGACAGCACTCTCATCATCCCTCAATGTCCCAGCAGTGAGGACGCTGATGCTCGTGGGGCCTGACGACTTTGTGAGACGTCTCAAAGCGCTGGGATTTCTCGACCTGAACGAGGGCGACTATTACGGACTCTCTATGGCCCTGGGCTCGGTGGATGTGAGCCTTTACGAGTTGACAAACGCTTACCGGACACTCGCAAACGCCGGAAGATGGAGCAGTCCATCGCTGAAATTCGACAGAAAAAGGAGCGGTGCACAGGCGATGAGCCCTGATGCAGCGTTTGTAGTCGCGGATATCCTTTCAGACAGAGCTGCACGAGGTCTCACATTCGGCTACGAAAATCCGCTATCGACACGGTTCTGGACGGCGGTCAAGACCGGCACAAGCAAGGACATGAGGGACAACTGGTGCATCGGATTCTCATCGGGTTACACCGTAGGAGTTTGGATCGGTAATTTTTCTGGAGCGCCCATGTGGAATGTCTCGGGCACTTCCGGCGCAGCTCCTGCATGGCTCGAAATAATGAGCTATCTTCACGCGAACCGGCCAAGCACCACCCCCCGACCTCCCGCCGGTGTTGTCGCTAAAAGGGTTGAATTCAGGTTGTCTGTCGAACCGTCAAGGAGCGAATGGTTCGTCCGTGGCACTGAACCGCTGGATAGGCCGACTGCTATAGCGGACCATGGGGCATCGATAGTCAATGTCTCGGAGAAGCCCGCCATCTTTTACCCTCCAAAGGACACTATCTTCGCCGTCGACCCGGACATTCCCGATGAAAACAACTTCATATTTTTCCAGGCGACCAAACAAGGACAGTTTGACTGGGTCTTGAATGACAAAAGAATTGGTTCCGATGCTCAAGCGCTGCCATGGAAGCCGGGGTATGGCCGATACGTATTGTCCTTGATGGACAGGCAAAACCGGGTAATTGATTCAGTTAATTTCGAGGTGCGCGGAATGCCTTTATTGCCAACTGACAAAAGTGATGATGCTGATAAAGACGAGATAAATGATAACTCTCATCTATCGACCCCTTGGGAAAAACCTCCTCCAGAGTAAACTGAAAGTAAGAAAAGATTTCCCTTCCTTCTCATAGCAGCCCTACTGCTGATACTCGCGTGCGCCCATGTCTTCAGGGAAGATATCATGAAGACGCGACACTGAATCCCTCGCTCTCCGAACTTAATTCAGCCCCCGTAGTGTGTCGAAGGCAAGCTCTACATTCTTGGAGGTAAAATCGTCAATACGCGCGTAACTAAACGCATTTTCTTTTCTAAAGCGACAAGCTAATCCTTATTCAGCAATGATTTTAAGGTGTTGTAGCCTTTCCGGGANNGACGGTTCCCTGATAGAAGCTATTTACGTGCCTGTCTCGATTCGCGGGGTTATCTGAAAGACGATGTCAGGTCTACATGGTTCCTTGCACTATACCCGAAGGAGAATGGAATTCTCGACTCAATCATATTCAGGAAAGACCTGGAGATCTCCATAGCGGGCATATACAAAGAGACCAGAACAGAGAGGCTGGACGAGATGAACTACCCATATAGCTTTTTCGAAATCGTCGATTTCCATCTTTGGGAAGAACCGCGATACTATCCAGCCTATTATCCGTATCCTTACGAGTGGTACGATCCCTGGTACGCCACCACTGGTGGAGCTAATCAAGCGTCGAGAGACTATTTGCC
>PMYY01000005.1:4932-5138 GCA_003170655.1 Nitrospiraceae bacterium | reverse complement strand
GCGATTTCATCAAACTCATCGATAAAGATAACCGCATTTTCAAGGGTTCTCGCTTTTTCCATGACGGCGTGAAGATTGGCACCGAACTTCTCTATCCCGTCGGCCATAAGCATGCTTGGTAATATTTCAATATACCACCACGAAAGCACACCCGCTATCGCCTTGACAAAATGGGTCTTTCCGGTGCCGGGAGGTCCAAAGAAAAT
>PMYY01000005.1:0-4911 GCA_003170655.1 Nitrospiraceae bacterium | reverse complement strand
GTTTGTGCGCCCATCTCCACCAGAACGTCCTTTCGCCTGTACTCGGCATATTCCTTGATTGCCTGTTCGCTATGTTCGACAAAGTCGATGCATGCAGTACGCAGTCCGACATCGCGGCCATGCTTCTCAGACATGAGCCATTTATGCTGCAGAATTTTCGGCCACATGGCAACGGCCATATCGGGATCGAGTTGTGTGCCGCTGATCTCAAATATTTTAGCTGCGCAAACCTGTGGTGAAGGTGTTTCTTGTATGGTTTCAGTCATGATGTATCTCCTTAATTCTCACTCAGGGAAGTCTTCCCTTAAGCATAATAAAATCCTGCCTGCTCAAACGGCAGCACTCCCCTGGCTGTTATAATATGGTTACGTGTCAACCCGTGGAAAGAGGGATTGTGGTCTATGTAACGGGAACCCGCTGAGTGGAAGAAAGTGTATCCACTAATGAAAGTGAATCATTCATTAAAGAATGAAATAGGCTGCTTTCGTATGTCTAATTATACCACATAGCTGTCCACAACGTTTGATATGATCGGGAGCATTCCATAATTCCTTCCCTCTACCTTGCATCGGGAAATTTCTCGATGCTTAATGTCTGCTCACAGTAAGCAACACTTGGGAAGATCATGAAAATTCCGTATAGCTACCCGAAATATAGCCCTCTGGTATTAATTATGTCCCGATCAAAACATAGTATAGAATTTAAAAGGTCCGTTTACTGCTCCCTATAGTCAACGACAATAGTCTGTGTCAAATATGATAACGTACATTCCGAAATCGGCACGGGCTCTATCATAAAAACCTTCTTGAAGGTTGCAGCGTTGAGACCTGGTGGTATGTGAGGAATATAAGCAGCAATCGTTAACGCGGGCACGAAGTCGGCGGACCACAAAGTCCTTGCCAAAGCGACCCCTCGGTCGGACCTCGGCAGAATCAACATTGAAGAGGTCAACATTATCACGAAGTGTGCAATCGCCTTATAACATAGCGCTTTCTTACGTCATCCGCAATAAGCAGTAGTCCGGATAGCGGAAAGAGTATAAACCATATGGCTGATTCCAGCGGCGCAGTGCCGAAAATCCTGTTCCCCAAAGGATGGTAAATGATAAAAACTGCCAGCAGGACTTCCACCACGATGCCGATATTGATCAGCCTGTTGGAAAATATCCCGTGACCGAGCACCGGCTCCGTGGCCGACCTGCACGAGAACACGTTCCCTATCTGCATGATTACTATGCCCAGAAAAACGGCGGAAGACGCTTGCCGCTCTAACAAATGTCCTTGAGGTAAAACCATGCCCCATTGCCAGCCGCCTCGGTACAGCGCGAAGAAATAGACAAAGAGGACACTTACGGCGCTTATAAGCCCGAGGAAGATGTATCCCCTAAAGAGAAGAGCGCTGTCTATCAGACCGCTGTTGCGGCGGGGCGGCTGTTTCATGCTGCTCGCCTCCGGCGGTTCCACTCCGAGTGCAAGGGCAGGGAGTGTCTCTGTGCCGAGATCTATTGCGAGTATCTGCATGACAGTGAGTGGGAGCGGAATCCTGAAAAGTGCGAACATAATATAGGGTAGCGCCTCCGGTGTTCCATGAGCGAAAATATAGGTGATAAACTTTTTGATATTTTCAAAGATGGCCCTGCCTTCTTCAACCGCATTTACGATCGTGGCGAAGTTATCATCAAGAAGGACCATGTCGGCAGCCTCTTTCGCAACGTCCGTGCCGCTCAACCCCATTGCAATCCCGATATCCGCTTTTTTCAGTGCCGGCGCGTCATTCACCCCATCACCTGTCACCGCCACCCGCTCTCCTTCATCCTTCAGGACCGACACAACCCGCATCTTATGGTCAGGGGTCATACGAGCAAAGACAATTTCTTCGACAAGCGCCTTCTTAAGCTCATCGTCGTTCATACCGTTCAGCTCAGGCCCTTCTATTACGCGAGGATGTTCTCCCACTAGGCCAATCTGCCGCGCAATGGCCATTGCTGTGCGGCCCGCGTCGCCGGTGATCATTATGACCTTGATGCCGGCTTCCCCGCATTTCTTCAGCGCCTCTGGAACTTCAGGACGGGGAGGATCTTCGAGACCCATAAGACCGGTAAAAACAAGATCGGATTCCACAAGGCATTCCTCTTTATCGGATACGTCTTCTTTTTTATAGGCAAAGGCGAGGACGCGTAGACCCCTGTCCATCAGGGTCTGGTAAGCCTGCATGAGCGATGCCTTGCTGCAGTCGTCAATGGGCTTTTCAGTGCCCCCGGAGAGCAGGCGGCTGCATAAAGGCAATACCGTCTCCACTGCTCCTTTGGTGAAAACAAAGACCTCTCCTTTGATCCTGTTCACTGTGGTCATTCTTTTCCGCACGGAATCGAAGGGGATATCGGAGACTAGTTCAGCAGAGAGATCGCCATATACTTCCCGCGCTTTCCTTAGCAGGGCTGTCTCTGTGGGGTCTCCCTTGTAACAGCCCCCTGCATACACTGCATTGGTGCAGCACCATGCGGCCTTCATGAGGCGCGATTCCGTGTCTGGGCCGTCCATCCATATGTCGCTGACTTCCATAATGTTCCGTGTGAGAGTACCTGTCTTGTCCGTACAGATGACAGTCACCGAACCCAGGGTCTCCACCGAGGTGAGGGTCTTGATGAGGGCTTTCTTCCGCACCATCCTCTGACTCCCCATTGCCAGCGCAAGGGTAACAGTAGGCAGGAGTCCTTCGGGCACATTGGCTATGGTAATGCCGATGGCAAAGAGGAGGTTATGCCAGAAGCCACGTCCAGTAAAAGTCCCCACACCAAAAAAGAATATGCCCGTGCTGAGGGCGATGACGGCTATTGTCCGCGTAACAGAGATTATCTCTTTCTGTAGGGAACTGAGCCCTTGCTCCACACCGCTTGTCAGATGGGCGATCTTGCCGAACTCCGTGGCCATCCCTGTGGCGAAGACCACGGCACTTCCCGAACCGCTTACCACAAGCGTGCCTGCAAAAACAATATTGGGACTCTCCATAAGATCTCCGTCAAAGGGGTGGCAAGTCATCGGCTTTGACTCTGCCTCGCCAGTTAGAGGCGCATTATTTACCGCCAGGCGGTTAACTGCAATAAGCCGAGCATCAGCAGGGACTTTGTCGCCTTCGCTCAAGAGAATAAGATCGCCCGGGCAGACATCCCCCGAGGGGATCTCATTGAGAATACTGTCCCTCATGACCTTTACTTTAAAGGGCATGAGCTTCTTCAGCGCTTCCACCGCCTTATCGGCACGATACTCCTGGACGAAGGTGAATAGCGCGTTGATGAAAATGACCACAACAATAGCAATGCCTAAGGAGAGCATTCCTTCACCGTGATGCAGGTACTCCGAGAGGAAGCTAAGACCAGCCGCAATCCAGAGCAGAAGTGCGAGGAAATGAGTAAATTGCGCGACAAGTTTTCGCCATAGGGGCTTCCCCTTTACCGCGCGTATTTCGTTATGTCCGTATTCGAGCAACCGCCGGTCCGCTTCCTCTGCGGAGAGGCCTTTGTCCGACGTATTGAGAAACTTCAGTGTTTCTTCTTTTGAAAGGCCCTGGATGCGCATGGCTGTGTCAGCGGACAGGACCTGCGCCTTGTTGTCCAGACTCATCGACTCTTTCTTCCGGGTCTGAATACTATCAGATTGCATGGAGTCTCCCTGAGCACGTTCTCTACCGGGTTGCCGCTCAGGAAGCTTTTGAACAGTCCCCGCTCGCTCGCTCCCATGATGATGAGGTCGTTCTTCCTGAAGGCGGCTTCTGTGGTGATGGAGCGTGCAACACTTCCTTGCGCGCTTCTTCTTTCGTGTTGTACCTTGTATTGTTCAAGATGTGAGATGAAATCCTCCACACCCTTTGCCGTATGCTTGTCCGGTCCGAAATCTCTCTCCTGCTCCCAGCTTTGGAATATCCCTTTTATTGGGCCTGAAAGGTTCAAAATGGTGGTACGCGCGTTGAACCCCTGCGCAAGTTTTGCAGTAAAGTAAGCTCTCTCCTCGATCTGTGATAAATGGCCCTTCAGGGGCACGAGAATATTGCGAGGGTGTGTCCTCCCCATCTCCACTACCCGCACCATAGCCACGGAACATGGGAGGTTCATCATGAATTCCCTTGCATGGGTCCTCACGAAAAATCTCTTCTGTATGTCCTCTCTCCTTGTGGCTGTAAAAACGAGGTCTATGCCGTGTTCTCTGACCACACCACTGATAGTCTTGAAAGTGGCCCCCTTTACGGTGTTGCTCTCTACCTCAATCCCCATTCCCTCTGCCGCTGCAAAGAGCCTCACGAGAGCCCCTTCTGCATGACCGAAAGCGTTCTGGCCTATTCCCTCTTCAGCCGCAAATATGAGGAAGAGCCTTGACCGGCAAGACTTTGCTAGGGCTAGGGCATAGCGAGCAGCAACCTCGGAATTGGTAAACTCATTTATGGCGACAAGTATTTTTTTGTACATGATTATGTAAAGGATAGCACCAACAGGAGGGTACGGCAACACGCGCGGCAATATCAGGGCAAACGCGCAAGTCCGCGCTTTCAATGCTCAGAAATGCACTTAGGTTCCCCGCTCAACTCGAAAGCCGAATAGCGGAATTTACTTTCGAGAGCATTAGTTTATTTCAAAAGCAAGGGTAAAACGAAAGATTGCTCCGTCTCCAATATTAGACTCTACCCAAATCCGGCCACCGTGCCGTTCGACAATCTCTTTGCACGTTGCCAAGCCTATGCCGGTCCCAGGCCGGTCAGTGTTAAGCCGCTGGAACATCCCGAATATACGTTCAGAGTTCTTCAAGTCTATCCCTATTCCATTGTCCCGCATAGAAAATAGCCACTCATGTTCTTTTTGTTCAGCCAAGATGTGAATTAGCGGTGTGTCGACTCTCCGGTACTTGATGGCATTGTCGATCA
>PMYY01000236.1:742-13250 GCA_003170655.1 Nitrospiraceae bacterium | reverse complement strand
TTTTAACCGGACAGTAGTGATTTTTATTATATTATTTCGATTTGTCGAAAAGAAAAAAGCTTGCTAGGCGAGTTCTTGTCCGACTGCCTGCGCTTAGTTTTGTTGTAAATTAACTTCTTGTCTTGCCGTATGGGATCTGATCCAACGGTAATCCATCGCCTCTCAGAATATCTAAAGAACTTATCGATCTTGTTTTCTCTTAATAAAACACTCAACTGGTCAGCACTAATTCCGCCATCTCTGCCGTCAATATACTGAACACTGAGAATATACATGCTGACCCTCCATTTGTGTCCGCTCTGAATTAGTCGCCCCTCAAATTAAGGAGTTTTTCGGCAATTCGGGTGAATCTTCTTTTTTACATGAAACCATCTTAATTATATACTAAAAGACCATTAGTCACGCGAATCTTCCGCCTGTATTCATGTGTTGTCGTACTCATCAAACCGATATTACCTTAACAGGTTCAGTTTTTCCATAATGTTACGATAATAACTAAAGGGACAGACGTTCAGGTTACAAAACCTTTCAGAGCTGATAATTCCACAATATTATCAACAAAGATCTTCATCTTAGAGATCTGCTTCGACTGAAGATCAAGCTTGATATGTGGATTGCCTTATGGCATCAATGCGCGAGTGTGAGGGAGGATGAATGGGAACGGCGGCAGGAGCTGGGTATAGCGTTCGCAGGAATCCGGCGGAGGCGGGAAGAGAGGCTGCCTTGAAGGCCAAGCAGCAGGCCTGGACTGAGGCACCTTATTTTATCTTTGTTTTTGCTACGGTCGGATATAGCCAACAGGTCCTGATACGATCAAAAAGAGAAGCGACATCACGAGAACCTTTGAGCGCTGTTCGGGCGAAGGAATAATAACCTATGGGATTGTCGACGAGACCAATTTTGGTGTCTCCGTGATGGTTATTCGATCGGACGATCTCAGGTTTCATAATTCATGCGTTCTGGATATTCAGCAGGGAGCTGATGTCGCAAAAACCTGTCTTGCAGCGAAAAAGCATAAAGGTGAGTTGCAGGTTCAAAGCGAGGTCGGCAATGGGACTACATTCGCAATATCCATTCCTAATAGTAAAGGGATAAATATCTTTTCGTGTTTCAGTTGAGATTTGGACTAAATGGTCCGCATTATATTTTCGACAATAATATCTTTTTATATGCTATTAAAAGCTGTGGGGAACCATACAAAATGAGGGGGGCGTAATGAATTTTAGTATCATGGATTCGATAAAATTCAGAAACATCCCTATCTTCTGGAAAATATCCTTCATGCCCATTCTCGCAGTTGGCCTGATGATGATCGGGGTTTTTTTCTATGTGATGCCTTTGACTAAAGAAAAGTTTATCGATGATAAAAGGGCCAATGCATACAATGTAGTCAGCGTTGCATATACCGTGGTGGCAGAATATGGCCGACGCGTTGCCAAGGGCGAGTTGACGCTTAAAGAGGCTCAAAAAGGAGCCACTGACAGCGTCAGGAGCATCAGATTTGGCAAAAACGGGGACGGATACTTATGGATTAATGATCTTGAGCCAAAAATGCTGATGCACCCAATATATCAGGACCTCGAAGGGAATAATCTTTACCACCTAAAGGATCAAAACGGCAAGCTAATATATACGGAAATAGTCAAGGTCATCGGTGAAAAAGGAGAGGGGTTTGTTGACTATGTCTGGCCCAAAGCTGAAGGAGAGAAGGCCTCTCCTAAAATATCCTACGTTAAGCTTTACAAGCCCTGGGGATGGGTAATCGGTTCGGGTATATATGTTGATGATGTGATGACGACGGTGTGGAAAATATGGACTGGAATCGGGATATTGATTGTTGTTATTTCTGTTGTCGTAACTACGACCACCTTCATTGTCGGTGGCGGTTTCATATCTGGACCTGTAAAAGAATACGCACAGCTGATGCAAGGCTTCTCAGCGGCCATCACGACAGGGAAAGGCGACGTGAGCGGTAGGCTGTCGGTAAGATCCACAGACGAGATCGGTAGACTCGCCACAGATATAAATACGGTTTTAGACGCTTACAGTCGGAATGTTTCGGAGCAGCGGAAACTGCAACAACAACTGCTTCAGGCACAAAAGATGGAGGCCGTGGGCCAGCTTGCCGGAGGGGTCGCTCATGACTTTAACAATATACTAACCGCGATAATGGGCTATGGATCACTTCTGCAGATGAAAATTAACGGCGACGCTCTCTTGAATGGTTACGTCAAGCAAATACTGGATGGGGCCAATAGAGCGGCTGAGGTCACCAAAAGCCTTCTTGCATTCAGCAGGAAGCAAATAATAAATCCAAGCCCGGCGGATCTGAACGACGTTGTGCGCGGCATCGAGAAATTACTTTCCAGACTCATTGGTGAAGATATTGAAATAACTACCACGCTATCCAGCAAAGATGTGGTCAGCATGGTTGATGCCGGGCAGATAGAGCAGGTGCTGATGAATCTTACGACCAACGCCAGGGATGCCATGCCTGACGGCGGCAGACTCTTTCTGCGAACGGAAGTGGTCGAACTTGATGATTTCTCCGTTCAGAGATATGGATACGGTGAACCTGGAATGTACGCGGTTCTATCCGTGTCTGACACCGGTATCGGCATCAATCAAGAGATAAGAGAGAAAATATTCGAACCTTTTTTTACNNCCGGAAAGGGCACAGGACTTGGACTGGCAATGGTATACGGCATCATAAAGCAGCACGGAGGTTATATCAACGTCTACAGTGAACCCGGCAATGGTACGACTTTCAAAATATATCTTCCTGCAATGCAATCGAAGAAAGATATCCTTCTGGGTAGCTCTGACGAAACTCAGCCCAGAGGCGGAACTGAGACAATACTTGTGGCCGAGGACGATGAACAATTGCGTCAATTATCCGAAATGATACTTACACAAAATGGCTATACGGTCATTTCCGCTAAAGATGGGGAAGACGCGATAAATAAGTTTATCGATCACAAAAATGAAATTCAGCTTGTCATAATTGACGTGATAATGCCCAAGAAAAGCGGCAAGGAAGCTTACGATCGGATAAAGGCTATGAGTCCGAGCATAAAAGTACTTTTTTCGAGCGGATATACCGGTGATCGCATCGATAGCTACATTCTTAGTAAGGAAGACTGTAGTTTCATAAACAAGCCGGTCTCACCCAAGGATCTATTGAGAAAGGTGCGAGAGCTACTGGACAACAACATGGGGTGGCAGACAAGAGATACAGCAGCGAATGTTACCCCACAATCAAGTGCGATGCTCAACTAAGCGTTCTATCAATTCTCTTCTTTTAAATCCTGCACATCATGGGTCACGCAATTACGTCCGGAGGCCTTTCCTGCGTACATTAACTCGTCGGCCCTTTTTACCGGCGATTGGATGCTGTCTTCAGGGCGCGCCATTGTGGCCCCCATCGTGATCGTAACGCTGATTATCGAGCCGTCCTGCTCAACAAAGCTGTTCCTGACGAGTTGCCTCAACTTATCGGCCATCTTAATCAGTGTTCCGCCGCTGACATGTGAGATTACAAAAAAGAACTCTTCGCCGCCCCGTCGTCCGGCCAGATCATATGCCCTTACATTTCCTGATAACGTCCTGACTACCATTTTCAGGACAGCATCTCCTGCGATATGTCCGTATGAGTCGTTTATATCCTTAAACTGGTCGATATCACCAAAAATTATACCGAAAGACAGGCCGTGCCGTTTTCGTTCTTCAAGGCCTGCCCTGAGTCTTGTTTCAATAAACCTCCTATTGGTAAGCTCTGTGAGCGGATCGAGAGAAGCAGCTTTCTTTAAATCTTGAAGGAGTATTTTATCGGCCAGACCAGTTTAATTGTCCCTGAAGGTCTCGACGGCGCCGNNGATGAAGATAGACATCGGTACTTCGTTCGTTTCCATCCACCACGGTGCACGCTAGTGGACATATCCTTGTGCAGAGACTACTGCCCTCTTCGTCAACGTGGACAAGGAGGTTGTCAGCACATCCGCGGTTCAACACATCAGAGGAACTGTATCCAGTTATCCTTTCAGCCCCTTTGTTCCAGTAAACAATCGTTCTGTCCCTGTCAATAAAATAGATGCCCACTTCGACATTAACCAGAAGCTATTTATAAAATTCCCTGCTTAAGTCCACCTGCCCCCCCCCATGAAATATCAGACGTGCTGAATTGCTTGAAGAATTTGCCAATATCGGTCATTTATTTCGATGGTTCGCTCAACAACTTAAAATCGGGCATTTACGTAGATTTCGGAAGCGAGCAATACCACAATTGTGATAATTTTATCAGATATAACAAATTTCTGATACCGGCGACTTTGATTATTCTCAGCTGGAAGACATATGCTTTGATATTATCCCCGCCTGAAAGGCGAGGATTNNCAAGGGCAGAGCGCCTTATGCAATAAGCCGAGACCTTATTTGCTGCTTCAACGAACGGTCTGACAGCCCCGTCTCTCTATGCCCCATGTGAGCGACACCCTTTTCAGGACAGGCTAACCGGGAGAGTCCCTCCCTTAGTATGTACTTTGCTGCATTGATATCGACATTCTCAGTATGCCCGCAAACCTGGAAATGAACCACTGCCTGTGAAGGCCTGTTATCGTCAACTATGTGCCTGCACGTAGAGTATTGCTGACTCGTATACTGAGGTGGAATCAAGACAAGGATGCCGCCACGTAACAAAAGCCATCTTCATTGATGAAGGGATATTTCAACCGGGATCGTTTTCTTGAGGGTACTGCCATGATGAAGGATGAGCTTCGCCCCTGGACAGCGTTATATCTCAAAGGGCTGCTATATAGTTCAGCTTTTTGAGGGGCAAAAACCGAAAATCACCGCGTGAGCGACTGGGTCATTCCATAGGGATAAGGTCTATTGGAACCTATATCAAAATTGATTAACTCCGACATCGATGATGCCCACTCGACACACTATTACAAACTGGAATAAACGTCCGGAGAATCGCCCGCACTGCATACATCTTCCTCTAGAGAATTAAATCAATTTTCAAATCGTTTATCAGCTCCCGTCATGCCATTAAGCAGGACTTTCCAGTATAATAATTGCATGGGATTTTGGGATACGGTCAAATGTGATTTTCAGTCCATCTTCAGGCTTGATCCGGCGGCTCGGAGCACTGTCGAAGTGCTGCTGACATATCCGGGGTTTCATGCAATTTTTATCTACCGCGTCGCCCATCTGCTTTGGGACCTTAAGGTGCCGGTTGTACCACGGCTACTTCAGCATATTGCACGTTTCTTCACCGGCATCGAGATCCACCCCGCTGCAAAGATCGGCCCGGGTATCTTCATCGATCACGGAATGGGAGTCGTGATAGGAGAGACAACCGAGATAGGTGATTGCTGTCTCCTCTACCAGGGAGTAACGCTTGGCGGAACCGGGAAAGAGAAAGGGAAGCGGCATCCCACCCTCGGGAATCACGTTGTTGTAGGCGCGGGGGCGAAGATACTCGGTCCTATGAGGATCGGAAACTATGTTAAAATAGGCGCTAACTCTGTAGTCCTGATAGAAGCGCCGGACTATTCGATAATAGTGGGCGTGCCGGGCAGGATCATAAAGAAAAAGATAGTCCGCCTCGAAGATGAAGGGCTTGTGGAACTTCTCGACCACGTAAAACTTCACGATCCCGTCGATGAACGGATAAATGAGCTGCGAGACCAGATCGACCGCCTAACCGAACGAATAGAGAAGGTTGAAGGCAGAGGAGGAAGAATGAAAATTTTCAACACACTTACCGGCAGCAAGGAAGACTTTGTTCCCCTCACTCCGGGAAAGATCGCCATGTACGCTTGCGGCGTCACCGTTTACGACTATTGCCATATCGGCCATGCAAGAAGCGCCATCGTCTTCGATATAATGAGCAGGTATTTCAGATATAAGGGTTTCGACATGCGGTTCGTCAGGAATTTTACGGATATCGACGACAAGATAATCAGGCGGGCGAATGAAGAAGGCATATCATGGGACGCAGTTGCAAAAAAATATATTGCCGAGTATTACGCGGACATGGATGCCCTCGGTGTCGCCCGTGCCGACATCGAGCCGAAAGCCACCGAACATATCCTTGAGATGATAGCTGTCGTCCGCGGTCTGATCGAAAAAGGGTTCGCCTATGAAGTGCAAGAGGGTGAAAACAGAAGTGTCTATTTCTCGGTGGATAAATTCAGCGGGTATGGAAAGCTTTCGAAGAAAGAGCTGGATGACCTGCTTTCAGGCGCTCGGGTAAATGTGGATGAGCGAAAAAGGAGTCCCGCAGATTTCGCGCTCTGGAAGGCTTCGAAGGAAGGCGAGCCATGGTGGGAGAGCCCGTGGGGAAAGGGCAGGCCCGGATGGCATATCGAGTGCACGGCCATGGTTATCAAGCATCTGGGCGAATCGATCGACATACATGGCGGAGGCGCAGACCTGATCTTCCCCCATCACGAAAACGAAATAGCTCAGTCCGAGGCCTATACCGGTAAACCCTTTGCCCGTTACTGGGTTCACAACGGCTTTATTACCATAGACAAGGAAAAGATGTCGAAGTCTCTCGGCAATTTTTTTACCATTCGCGATATCCTAGCGAAATACGATGCCGAGGTAATCAGGCTCTTCCTGCTATCGAGCCATTACCGGAGCCCAATAGAGTTCTCTCATGAACAACTTAGGGATGCAGAGTCTTCGCTGGACCGCTTCTACAGCACTGTATCACGGATTGATGACTTCATTGCAAAGGGGGCTGACGGAAGCGGAAAAAACAGTGCGCAGGGCTGCGCACTGGAATCGATACTCGCCGAATTCAAGGGCCGCTTCGAGGAGGGGATGGACGACGACTTCAATACTGCCCTCGCCCTTGGACTCATATTCGAATTCGTCAGGGAGATCAACCGGTGCCTCGATCTGCGTCCGTCGGGAAGTGATACCGTGAAGCTTATTGCGAGGGCGAAGGAAGTATTGAAGAATACGGGTAATGTCCTCAACCTTTTCAGCCGCACACCCCATACATGGAATGTCGACCTGCTGAAGGTGAAAAAGATACCTCTCTCGGAGAACGATATTGAAGAGAAGATAAGGGAAAGAAAGGCCGCTCGAGATAGCAAAGACTGGTCAAAGGCCGACGCGGTCCGAAAGCAGCTCGAAGACAGTGGCGTCATCCTTGAGGATAAAAAAGATGGCACGGACTGGAAGATCAAGATCATCTAAATTCGATACAACTTCAGCGCGACCTCAGGCGCATAAAGAAATCTACGTTTACGGTCTCAACCCTGTCACCGAGGCCTTGAAATCCATTACTAAAATCCGGACGCTTTTCGTGTACAGGCAGTCAGCGAGTAGTCTGCGTGCACTCATAGAACTTGCCGAGTCGCGCAGCATACCCGTCAAGTTCGTCGAAAAGGATTTCTTCGACACTAGGTTCGACAAGGGCCATCAGGGCATTGCTGTAGCTGCCGTTCCCAAAGAAGTCCTGGACATCGATGATCTCATCGATCGGGCCTTTGCAAAAAATGCATCACCCTTTTTCATGGTCCTAGACTGTATCGAAGACCCACGCAACTTCGGCGCCATATTGCGTGTCGCAGATGCCGCCGGAGTCGATGGCGTAATATTTCAGTCCCGAAGGTCTGCCGGTTTGACACCTGTAGTCTACAAGGCCTCGGCGGGTGCGATCGAGCATGTAAACCTTGCCGAGGTTGTCAATATCAAACATGCGGTAGCGTTGATGAAGGAGAGAGATGTTACGGTCATCGGTGCAGAAGCGGACGCGCCTTTGAGCCTGTGGGACGTTGACATGAAAGCACCCCTAGCGGTCATTGTCGGCTCCGAGGGAGAAGGCATGCGAAGGACTGTGAAGGAAATGTGCGATGCCCTGGTGAACCTGCCCATGAAAGGTACCGTGAATTCGCTGAACGTATCAGTTGCAGCAGGCATCATCGCTTACGAGGTGATGAGACAGCGCAGAAAAATGGAGGGGCGCGGTTAAGCGCGTCCCTCCATTTTTACTGCTCTTTTATCCAAGTCGGTTTCTGGGCTTTTTTAAGGGTTCCCAACTTATCTCCGACCATCTGGGTCTGGAACATGATCCTCAAATCGTTGGGGTTGTACGAAGAAGCCAGCGCATCTTCCTTTGTAAGAATTCCATCATTCACGATATTGAAGAGATGCTGGTTGAATGTCTGCATCTTGTATAGCTTGGCTGAGTCCTCAATCGCCTTGTCAATCTGGTCGAGCTTCTCATCGATGATCAGCTTCTTCACAGTAGGCGTATTGATCATGATTTCCATAACAGCCGTTCTGCCTGAGCCGTCCGATTTTTTTATCAGTTTCTGGGCCACTGTGGCAATGAGAGACATGGCGGTCCTGATCCTGACATGGTTCTGCTGGGATGGTTCAAAGGCATCGATGATCCTGCTTATCGACTGCTTGGCGTAGGTTGTATGAAGAGTGCTAACCACGATATGGCCGGTTTCAGATGCCGTAAGCGCAGTGTGTATTGTCTCGGGATCGCGCATCTCTCCCACCAGTATAATGTCGGGGTCCTGCCTCAGGGCGTGCCGGAGCGCTTCGGAAAAAGAACGTGTATCGTTGCCAACCTCTCTCTGGTTTATGACGCATTTTTTATCGTCATGTATAAATTCTATCGGGTCTTCGATGGTTATTATATGCTTGTCCACCTTCTCGTTCAGGTAGTTCACCATGGCGGCAAGCGTAGTGGATTTGCCGCTTCCCGTAGGTCCTGTGACCAGGATCAACCCTTGCTCCCTTGATACGATCTCCTTCAGCACCTCCGGAAGACCGAGTTCCTCGAGCGTCGCGATCTGGATAGGAATGACCCTAAAGACCCCACCCGGCTTGTCCATCTGGAAGAAATAACTTCCCCTGAAACGGGCAAGCTCTTCGATGAGATATGAGAAATCGAGTTCGCGTTCACGTTCCAGTCTCTCTCTCTGCACCCCATTAAGGATCGGCAGGAGCAGGTCTTCCATGTCTTTCTTGCCGATAGTCGGAAACTCGGTCGGCAGCAAGTCCCCCCTGATCCTGAAGAGCGGCGGCCTTCCCACCTTGAGGTGGAGGTCGGAGCCGCCACGTTTAATGAGTTCCCTCAGGTAGAAGTTAAGATTCGGCTCAGACTTCGAGACCGATACCTTGCCCATGGATACCTTGCCCGCCGGCAAGCTTTCCGGGGCTATCTTCATCACACCCCCGAGCATCCCTTCTTGGTAAAAAAGACTGCACCGCAGCTGGACAGTGCCCTGATATTCATACGTGAAATCGACGGCTTTCCGCTTCTGGAGAATCTGTTTCTGGTTTTCGGTGAGCATGGGGACAATCAGGGCTTCAAGAGTCTTCTGTGTGAGAGGCGGAAAATCCAGTTGAAGAGGGTTTCCGTCGATCCTAATGATTGGAGAGCGTCCTATGCGCAGATGCAGGTCGCTGCCTCCCTTTTCCATCAACTCCTTGAGATAATCGTCAATGGTCATTATTAACTCCCTGTTTATTGGGTCTTGATGCCCATAGAGGCAAGCTTGAGCCTCAAGGTGTCGGGGTTGTTGACCTTTGAAAAGGCATCGTCGATGGTAATGAGTTTGTCACGCACCAGTTCTGCAAGTGATGATTCGAGAGTGCTCATGCCCTGCTTTGCTCCTGTCTCTATCGCGGAGTATATCTGGTGCGTCTTCCCTTCCCTGATAAGGTTCGAGATGGCATGTGTCACAATCATCAGCTCGCGCGCAGCAACGCGCCCCCTGCCGTCGGCCCTCGGAAGCAGCTGTTGACAGATAACAGCTTTGAGAGTAGATGCAAGCTGTACCCGCATCTGCTGCTGCTGGTGCGGAGGGAACACGTCGATAACCCTGTCCACTGTCTGCGGCGCGTCCTGCGTATGAAGGGTGGAAAAGACTAGGTGTCCCGTTTCAGCGGATGTCACAGCAAGCTGTATCGTTTCGAGGTCTCGCATTTCACCGACAAGTATTACATCCGGGTCCTGCCTCAGACTGTGTTTAAGGGCATCGGCAAAAGAGTGGGTATTCATCCCTACCTCCCTCTGCCTGACAATGCAATTCTTGTGGTCGAAGACAAACTCGATCGGGTCTTCAATTGTGATGATATGTTCGCGCCTTTCGGTGTTGATGATGTCTATCATGCTCGCAAGGGTAGTGGATTTGCCGGAGCCGGTCGGACCGGTGACGAGAATCAGGCCTCTGGGCAGCTTCGTTAAAGCAAGGGATGCGTCGGAGAGACGGATTTCCTTTGATGAAGGGATCTTGCTGGGGATAAGCCTGAGGACTGCTTCGATACCGTTTTTCTGGGAGAGCACATTTACCCTAAACCTGCTCAGCCCCGGCACATTGTATGAAAAATCGAGCTCAAGCTTTTCTTCGAATCTGCCGATCTGGTCCTGGTAGAGCATGCTGTAAATCAGGCCCTTGGACCCTTCTTCCGTAAGCACGGGGAACTGCTTCAGCGGATTCATGCTGCCGTTTATTCTTACCATCGGCGGTTTGCCTACGACGATATGAATATCTGAGGCCTTAACCTGGGCTCCCGCCACCAAAAGATCGATCATCTCCATAAACCCTCCCCTCTGCCGACAAACCGGTGTAAACGGTATGTATTACGAAATGTCTACTGGGATTATACCATAATTGCAAGCTGCAGGAGCTTGCATAAATCACCGATTTATTTTTAGTATAAAGATTATGGTAGATTTCCTAAAGAAAATATTCGGAACCAAGAATGAACGCGAATTAAAGAGACTTTTCAAAGTCGTCGACGAAATCAACAGCCTGGAACCCGCATTTTCAGCGTTAAGTAGTGAGCAGCTGTCTGCCAAGACCGGCGAATTCAGAAACCTGTTGAGCCATGGCAAATCACTTGACGATATATTTCACGAGGCTTTTGCAGTGGTAAGAGAAACATCGAAGCGCCGCTTGAACATGCGGCATTTCGACGTCCAGCTGATTGGAGGCGTCGTACTGCACGAAGGCAAGATCTCCGAAATGAAGACTGGCGAGGGGAAAACTCTGGTTGCTACTCTCCCAGTCTATCTGAATGCTTTGGATGGCAAAGGTGTTCATGTCGTGACTGTCAACGACTACCTGGCCAAGAGAGACGCCCAATGGATGAGCCGGATATACAACTTCCTCGGGCTGTCCGTCGGGGTCATCCAGCATGACAACTCCTTTCTCTTCGACCCTACCTACAGGTCTACCGATAAGCGATTCGACTTCCTGAGACCCTGCACCAGGAGAGAAGCCTATTTTGCCGACATCACCTACGGGACCAACAACGAATTTGGCTTTGACTACCTCAGGGACAATATGAAGTACGATCTCTCTGAGTTCAGCCAAAGAGAGCTGAATTACGCTATCGTCGATGAAGTGGACAGCATCCTTATCGACGAGGCCAGAACGCCGCTTATCATATCGGGCCCATCCGAGGATTCGACCGACAAGTATTACAAGATCAACAAGATCATACCCAGCCTCAAGGTCGATGAAGACTTCAAGATCGATGAGAAGCTGAAGAACGTTACTATGAGCGAATCCGGAAGCGCCAAGGCCGAACGACTGCTTGGGGTGTCAAACCTCTATGACCCCGCCAACATTGAACTGGTGCACCATGTGCTTCAAGCCCTCCGGGCATATCACCTGTACAAACTTGATGTCGAATATGTGGTGAAGGACGGCGAGGTCATAATCGTCGACGAGTTTACCGGGAGATTAATGCCCGGAAGACGCTGGAGCGACGGTCTGCACCAGGCGATAGAGGCGAAAGAGGGCGTAAAGATCGCTAGTGAAAACCAGACACTCGCCACGATCACCTTCCAGAACCTCTTCAGAATGTATAACAAGCTGGCCGGCATGACAGGCACAGCCGATACGGAGGCTGCAGAGTTTGCGCAGATATACAACCTCGAAGTGCTAGTTATCCCGACGAACAAGCCGATGAGCAGGTTGGACAGCCCGGATGTCGTTTATAAAAACCAGAATGGAAAATTCAACGCCGTTATCGGGGAGATCGAGGAGTGCCACGCGAAAGGACAGCCTGTATTGGTCGGTACCACCTCAATCGAAAAATCCGAGATCCTCAGTCATCTCCTCAAGAAGAAACAGATTAAACATGCGGTCCTCAACGCCAAGTTCCATGAGAAAGAAGCCGAGATTATCGCTCAGGCAGGCAGGTACCATGCCGTAACAATCGCCACTAATATGGCAGGACGAGGAACAGACATCGTGCTCGGCGGAAACCCTGACGGCCTTGCAGCTGATATTTTAAAGGACAAAGAATCCTATACGGACGAGGAATTCAAGGCAGCTCTCGAAAAGGCCCTTGAAATCTGCGTTACAGAGAGAGAGCAGGTCGTAAAAGCGGGCGGCCTGAATATCATCGGAACGGAACGCCACGAAGCTCGAAGGATCGACAACCAGCTCCGCGGAAGGTCGGGCAGGCAGGGAGATCCGGGTGCGTCGCGATTCTACCTCTCGCTCGAAGACGA
>PMYY01000236.1:0-729 GCA_003170655.1 Nitrospiraceae bacterium | reverse complement strand
GAAAATGCACAGAAGAAGGTCGAGGCGCACAACTTCGACATCAGGAAGCACCTTTTGGAATACGATGATGTCATGAACAAACAGCGCACCGAGATCTACTCATTCAGGCGAGAGATACTGCTGGGCGATTCGCCGAAATCCAAGGTATTCGAAATGCTGGAAGATGTTGTGGACGAACTTCTCTTCATCTACTGCCCGGAAGAGCGTTACGACGAGTGGGATCTGGCGGGCCTGGCCACAGCCCTCGAAGGTCCTTATGGAATCAAACCAGCTCTCGACGGCTTCAAGGGGACCGGCGACCTGAGGGACCTTATAATCTCATCTATGAAGAACGCATACGAGAAAAAAGAATCGGATTCCGGCGCAGATGTAATGCGTTATCTCGAAAAAATGATACTCCTGCAGATCATCGATGCGCAATGGAAAGATCATCTCCTCAATATAGACCATCTGAAAGAAGGTATAGGCCTCAGAGGTTACGCGCAGAAGGACCCCCTTGTAGAATATAAGAAAGANNGCCTTCGAACTCTTTGCGGAAATGTCGGACCGGCTCAAGTCAGAGGCCCTGATGAGGCTCTTCAAGATACAGGTGGTGCATGAAGATGCTGAAGTAAAGATAAAGAAAGAGCAGCAACGGATGGTCTACAACAGGTCCGAAGGTGGAGATGGCTCGAAGCAGTCGACGCCGAGAGAGCAAAAGGTGGGGAGAAATGCCCCCTGCCCCTGCGG
>PMYY01000168.1:7272-15055 GCA_003170655.1 Nitrospiraceae bacterium | reverse complement strand
CTGGTTTCAACAATCAGAAGGATTGTTTATGGAGTAAATTCGTTCAGTCCGCCGGATATGGTCCATTAGTCGTAAAACAAATCTTTATAGCCAAGAAGACTCATACTGGACTGGGGAAACGCTTCTTGACGATGTTATTAATGATATCCTCGGGTTTTCGGGACAACACCTTTCGCAATTCTAGCATTTCCCGATAGGCAATGCCGTCTACGGCGGAAGACTCGCGACCCTTTCGCCTTATCAACATTTATCCGGACAGGAGCGGAGATGGCAACACCAAGAAGTCAACGCGGCGGACGATTCATTCCGATCGTTCATTTCACCACAAGCAAACGCTGGAGCAATCTCCACTAATAGTGCGGATTTCCACAATAATCCGCTAGTGTAATTTGTGGCTGGTAAGGCCGCCGACCACGATAGTTGCTGCAAGTCATGAGTTTGTAGCACATAACCGATGAGATGGGACTTATTTGTTCGTCACCATCGCGCCGTTTACCAGAATTTGTAACTTACACTTGCAAAGTAGAGATTAGCTTTGTACGACTGGTTTGCATAAGCCCCGGTCAGAAAAGCACCACCGTCCGTAGGTATTAGAGCATATCCATCAAGTTGAGCATCTGAGAAGGTGAATTTCTCGTATGCATATCCTATAGCAAAGGTTATTTTTTTTGTGACGTTATAAATTAACTTTGCCATGACCGATTTTTTTGTATAATCGTCCCAATTCGGAATGTCTATATTATTATTGTTCGCCCCCGTCCCAAAGAGAGCATTGCCATTCGGATTATTCAGTGCATCGCTTGACAGCGTCAAATCTGCATTGCCGTCCGATTTGGAATAGTCATACTGAAGTCTTAAAGTAAGTTTCTTAGGAACTAAATAAATGTTAGTTCCTGCTCCGAAATCATAATACTTTTCCTTGTCCTTAAGATTCCACAGCGCGTCTGTCGAGATGCTCTGGTCCTGCTGATCCTCGCTCCTCCTGGTTAGTCCGTAATCGAAATAGCCGAAGAGTTGGGCATACGTCCCTATCATCAGATCCACATTCGTCGTGATCTCGTCCCGTCGGTCACTCTTAAGTCCGAACTGTAACTGTTTGTAATTAGTCTCCTTGTGCTTGTACCCCAACCCAATGGACAGGAAGTCTGTCGGGTAGAGATCTAGATTCAGTTTCACAGTGTCTCTCGTTTTGTCAGCAAGATCTAAATTCCTAGCGCCGTCAATATTTATACCTGGATTGAAAGGATTGGCTAAGGACTGGTCAGCCGGCTGACTGAAGTCCGAATTTCGGACCAACCTTTCATAACTAGTACGTATGCTCATGAAATTCAACCCCTTCCATTTCAATCCAATGGAATAAATATCGTCATTGGTAGAGCCAAGTGTATCCAAGGGTTGATTGGTTACACTATGAGTGTATCCGGTGCTGAGATAGAATTTCAGTGGTAACCTAAAACCAAGTTCCCCACCAAACTCGTTTTTCTGATAGCTGAACAGTCTGTTTACAAAGACATCGGCGAGTTGATCAGTCTGCGTTGNNGATCTATTGTCCCGATTGTAATATTTATAGAATATCGTTCCATCGAGGAAATCAACAGGCGTGCTCGTCAATGCTACATCAATATTCTGCGTTGCGATCTTTCCGTTGAAAGTTGCTGGTGTAAGAGTGAGGCCGAAAAGGTTATCCGCAGTCAACAAATTTGTGTGCGAAGTAGTTTGAGACCAGCCGGTATTGATGCTGAACTTCGAATCAAAAGGCAGTTTGACAGCACCTTTGAACCCGACCTTGTAATATTTGTTGTCCGGAGGCAGCGTCAAAGTATCCGATGTCCCGAGTGAAAAATTGTCGAAATTCAGAATTTCATTCTTGTTATCAAATTCGCTGTACATAAAATAAAGATCCAGGAAGAGCGGTTTCTTTGCATAGCCCAGTTCGGTTTTAAGGATATCGGTGCGGTAATCGACAGGGGCAGGTAACTCCAGAGCTTGCGCGTTACCCGAATCAAGGCTCACTCCTGCTGGCCTATTGCCTTTGCGCTGCTCAGTCGTAGCTGATGCATTAAAGAAAAAGGGTTTGATAACATCGAGTGAGAACGAGCCTCCGGTCTGTCGCCGTTCGGTGGAATAATTGAACGATGATGGCCATGTTGTTGCATCGGTGGGATCTACTCCGGGTGGCAGGGATAGATTTCCAGAGCCCACTCCTGTAAACATACTCCTCGCTCCAAAGCCGATGTTATGCGGGATCTCCTTATAAAAAGCATTAGACTTAAGAATCCCCCACATTCCTCCGTCGAGCTGGTAATTTTGGGTATCGTAGCCAATATCGCTGGCATTGGCTTTTAGCCACCAAGCATCGGTGTCATAGAGCAGCTTTGCGCGACCATAAAGACCGTCGTGAAGGTCGCTATATTCATTAAACTTCGCGTCATTACCCTTAACGTTTGTGAGAAGGCCCTTAAGACTAACCTCTCCAGCCAGTGTCGGTTCCTCGGCATAGACAGAGGGTGCCATGAAAATGCTAAAAGCGATAGCTAATGCAATAGATAATTTCCTCATGTGTCCCTCCTATCGTAGAAATAATTGTCCGGCAGCAGCGGGGCCGTTGCTTCCGTGAATGTTTGTGTGACAGTTAACGCAGGAACGACCATAAAACTTGTTTTTATCACCCGTAGCCGCTCCATTGAAAGAATGGAACGAGGTATAGGCTTCCGAGAAGTGACCTCCCGCCTGAACATCGTGGCAATTCTGGCAAAGCTGAGGAAGTTTCCGCTCAAGAAGTCTGCCATGGCTGCTACCGTGAGCCTCGTGGCAGTTCAGACAGTTTTTTTCCACCGGAGGATGTTCCCACATAAAGGGACCTCTTTTTTCGGCGTGGCATTCATAGCATAGTTCGTTGATTGAGTCAGCTTTGATCATATGCTTGCCAAATCCGCCATGTACATCGTGGCAATTCGAGCATTTAATCAGTCCTTCTTTAACCGGGTGGTGAGATTGCCTGTTGAACATGGATTTTATATCCTGATGGCATGTGAAACAGAGTTGATTTTCATCAAATTTCAAGCTTTGCGCAACAGGTGCATGAATCTTATGACAATCATCGCAGGAAACGTCATTTTTCCTATGGGCTCCTATATCCCAAAAAGCCAGACTTTTGGATTCTTCATGGCATGCCAGACATTTGGCTGCTCTCGCCTTCGGATCTCCTTTTTTGTCAAATACAAAAATACCTCCCGCGCCTTTGCCTCCGCCTTTGCTAACATGCTCTATTCCTGCCCCATGACAGGACTCGCAGGCGTCTTGTTTGGCGGGAGTGCCCGGTATCTTCTTTTTAGCGTGAATAGACGAAACATAACTGTTGTAATAATCTTCGTGGCATTTTTTGCAAGCATCAACACCAGCGAATTCAGCCTTCTCTGCTGCGATTGCTAGAGAATTTGGTCCCAGCAGAAAATATACGATCGATAAGATAAATACTCCGCCCAAGATTCTTTTCATCAATATCCTCCCCATCGTTCGAATCGAAATTGAAAATAATACTGAAATTTATTGTTCGATAAAAAGGTATGTCTATTGTTGCCAAGTGGCTGCATGGTTTTCTAATAATTATATTTCCTAATAAAATATAGATAAATAACTTCAATGTCAACGCGGTAGGTTTCGGGAAAGAACTCTTGAAGTCGCCAGAATGATGGCCATTATACCTATAACTGGTGGAAACCTTGATTGGTCTTCAATATGTTGAAGGTGCGGGGTACCAGAAAAACAATCGTCTCTTGTTTCCTGGCTTTTTAGATGACTTTAATCAGAAAATAAGAACGGATCTTGACACATTCTTTTAATAATCATCATTTCTCAGATATTTTCATCTATAATTAAGATCAAAGCCGGAGCGTTTATATCCTTCAGTACGGCCCGCGTGCTTCAAGATTTAATTTTGGAGGTTCGAATGGTCGCTCCATTACTCTTTGAAGTATTTTCCGATTATATCTGACCATGGTGCTATTTCAGTACCGTGCGTATTGAGAAACTAAGAAAACATTATGACATAATTGTCCAATGGGTTTCGTTTCCTCTCCACCCCGACACGCCAGCTGATGGTCTATCTTTGAATGAACTCTTTGCGGGCCGCAATCTGGACATCGTGCAGATGATGCAGAGGCTGCGAAAGGTCGCTCTGGATCTGGGCCTGCCTTTTGGCGAGCGCCAAAAGACCTATAACAGCCGCTTGGCACAGGAGTTGTCCAAATGGGCCGAATTTCAGGGCAAGGGAGATCAATTTCATGAGGCGATGTTTAGCGCGTATTTTGTAGAAGGCATCAACATCGGTAAGCCGGAAGAACTAGTCAGGCTGGCCGGATCAATCGGGCTTTCTGGAGATCAAGCGCAGTCAGTGCTGGACGCCCGGAGCTTTGAACAGGCAGTTGATGCTGACTGGAAGCGGTCACATGCACTCGGCATAACCGCAGTTCCGACCTTCGTAGTTAACAATGCAAAGCTTGTCGGAGCGCAGTCGTACGAAGCCCTTGAGCAGTTTCTAATAGGAGAAGGCGGGCAAAAACGGAACGAGACAAGATGAACAAAAAACATCAGATTGTCGATTTGGCCATTTGGCGTTCTTTCAGAAAGCATCGAAGAGGTCAATCTGAATACACTGGCGGGTAGAAACGGAATCGTCGATGGTTGTTTCAACACTCCATCTAGTAATCAACGTTGTGCTACTTTCTCCGGCTGTTCGTTTCGAATACGATCAAACACTTGGAAAGCGGTATTGCTTTCGAGAGAATCAGTTATTTTCAAAAGCAAGTGAAAAGCGGAAAATTGCTCCGACTCCCGTATTAGACTCTACCCAAGCGGCCACCATGCCGTTCGACAATCTGTTTGCAAGTTGCAACTCTATGCCATTTCCTGGCGGTCCGTGTTAAGCCGCTGAAACATTCCGAATATTCGTTCAGAGTTTTTCAAGTTTTCGATCAATAATATCCGTATAGGATTATCACTCATCTCTTGATATCGTGCGGTAATTTGACAATGGTCAGCCAGAAGTCCTCGATGGATCTCACAACAGCTATGAATTGCTCCATATTGATCGGCTTAGTAACGTAACAGTTGGCATAAAGGTCGTACGACTTCAGGATGTCCTCTTCATCCTTGGAGACCGTCAAGACTACCACTGGTATGCGCCTCAGGGTAGGGTCGGCCTTTATATCAGCCAGCACTTCCCTGCCGTCCTTCTTCGGCAGGTTCAGGTCGAGAAGTATCAGGTCCGGACGGGGTGCGTCAGCGAAGTCCCCTTCGCGTCTGAGAAACGCCAGTGCCTCGACTCCGTCTTTGACCATACTCATATGGTTGCGTACCCTGGCATCCTTCATGACCTCAAGGGTCAAACGTACATCTCCGGGATTGTCTTCCACTAATAAGATTTCTATGGGCTGATCGTTATTCATCATGGTTTAATCTCCCTTTCCATAGGTATTGTGAAATAAAAAGTCGAGCCCGAACCCGGCTCCGATTCCACCCAGATCCTTCCGCCATGTCGCTCTGCGACCTTCCTGCAGATTGCGAGGCCTATGCCGGTCCCTGGATACTCTTGTTTGCCGTGCAGTCGCTGAAAGATTAAAAAAATACGCTCGAAATATTCGGGCGCTATGCCGATACCATTGTCACGGACCGAAAAGACCCATTTATTTCCCCTTCGTTCAGAAGAGACGTGAATATGTGGTGTCCTGTCTTTGCAAAACTTGACCGCATTACCTATAAGGTTCTGAAACAGCTGCGCAAGCTGGGAGTCATCGCCCATCATAACAGGCAAAGGGTCCCTGGTAACCACCGCGCCGCGCTGCTCAACAACTACCTTCAGATTCGACAATGCACGTTCAAGCACGGCGTCAGAGGATTCCTCTTTGAATTCATTGCCCCATCTTCCAACTCTGGAATAAGCGAGCAGGTCAGTGATTAGTACCTGCATCCGGTTGGCCCCATCCACAGCAAAGTTTATGAAGTCGTCGGCGTCCTGGTCGAGTTTCCCCTTATACCGATTTTTCAGGAGTCGCGCAAAGCTTGATACCATTCGTAGCGGTTACTGCAGGTCATGCGACGCTACATAGGCGAACTTTTCGAGTTCTTCATTGGATCGAGTCAATTCCTCCATGACCTGCGAGAGTTTTTCATCGACCTGTTTTCTTTCGCTGATGTCGATGATGACTGCCCGGAACCTCGTCGAGCCGTCAATGCCCTGAGCGATGCTTATATTGATTCGCACCCATAAGGGGTTCCCATCTTTTTTGACCATCCTAATCCGACAAATCTGATTTTCACGCGTTTCAACAAGCTGTTTGTGGCAACCATAGTAGATGTTCTGATCTTCCCTAAATATTAAGCGAGTAAACAGCTGTCCGACCAGATAACTTCTCTCTTGACTCAGCATGAAGGCAGCGGTGAGATTAGACTCCAGAATTATTCCATTTTCATTGATGGAAACATATCCCACCGGGGCCAGGTCATAAAGGTCAAAATATTTCTCTCGAGATGCTTCGAGTTCCTGCTGAGTGCGGCGAAGCTCATCATTCTGCATCTCCAGCTCAATCTGGTGTATACGAAGCTCGTGAACTAGGCGCTGCACATCGGCTGGCGGAATCTTGTCTAATGCTTCGAGCTGCTTTCGCAGCATCTCCTCGGCCCGCAGGCGAAGGTCTGAAATTTTATCTGACATTACTGGCTCACCTCTGCACTATCCCTTGGTTCGGTATGGGCCTTCTTAGAGGCTTGCTTCTTCACAGCCATCGCAGTCTCCTGCTACCCTGTTAAAGATCTTCCCCTTTTCGAAGAATAATTGTCTATTGACGTTTATCTCACAATATCTTGGTCCAGATAATGATTCTCTATTCGATGATTGTAACAGGTTCATATCAAGATGCCTAAAGAGGTATCACCGCACGGGATGTCATAATAGTTGCAGAGAATAATTACGGAAGATAGGGGCACGCCCCAAGGGGTGTTGCAAGTCCTCTGCTTGAGAAGCTTTTCCTCCACTATGCGTTTGACGAATGGATGAAACGAAACTACCTCACTATTCCTTTCGAGCGCTACGCCGACGATGCTATTGTGCGCTGTAGAAGTGAGAAGCGAGCCAAATGGCTCAAAGCGTAGACTGGACGGCGGATGTCGCGATCAGTCTGCCGAGTATTGTCCTTTGTGCAGGGACGTATTCAGAACATCGGGGAAGCGGAAAGACGCCCTGTCTTCGAATTCAGCCTTCCTGACATCTATCGTGAGCTCCCATTTACCGCTCTTCTTCAGGTTGATGTTTGAAACCGTATAAAGACCGTCGCCCCTGTCCTTTATGACCGGCGCAGGAGCTCCAGCTTGACCCTCAGGCATCGCTGTAATCTTTATGGCTGCCCCTTCCACGTCCTTGTCGTGTTGGTCATGTATCACGATGCCGATTACATCTTTACCCAGTTTGGGATATTCCATGTCGTCCAGAAGTATTTCCACGCTGAAGAGACCCTTGTCTGTGATATTAAATAGGCTTTGGTTGAAATGCTTGGTAAATTTGGGGTTGTCGGATGCATAGACGGTATAGCCGAAACATATAACAGTGGAAATAACGAGTGTGAGCAATACAACAATTGTGACCTTTTTCATGGAATTCTCCTTTGTGATCTTACTATTTTAAAAATCTACAATAATTCATATCGCAAAATTATTATAGTTAAATACTATCAACAATTACCGAAATGATTAAGCGTATTTGCAAGCAAGCCAGATACTTGTATTGCAA
>PMYY01000168.1:0-7234 GCA_003170655.1 Nitrospiraceae bacterium | reverse complement strand
CATGTCTCTTCTCTCGATTATAAGTGGAAATTTGTAAGGTTATTTAGAGCTTTGCGGCTGAAAAGTACGTTAATATTTCACAGACATACATAAAATGTCTCAGAGAGCCTTTATTGTTATCATGAAGAAGGATTGAAGAATCGGGATATATATCGCGATCATAAGGCTGACGGCCTAGGTCCAGTGCCAGAAGATTAATGGAAGAATATTTTCAAATAACATGAAGACTGTATTGAGATCAGAGTTGGCAATATTATGCTTATATGCAATGTTTTTTTTCCTTAGTAGTGGGAATGCTAATGCGGAAGATAGTGAAGTGAATACCTCCGATCCCTGCTCGGCCGCAAACCCCTCTGCATTGTTTTCTCTTTTGGATCGTCCAACCTTTTCAGACAGTGCCTGTTCTGTACCATTTAGGCATGTGGTTTTAGAAATAGGCTTGATGCGAGCAAATCTAAGAGGCGAGGGGAGCAGCAAGGCTGACAGTTACCCACAGGCCGAAGTGAGATTCGGACTTCCAGGCCGGAATGAGCTTAAAATGCTTGCTCCCAACTATACTAGCCAGAGGTCGGGGACCCCACAGGAAGCATCCTCAGGCTTTTCTGCTACCAGCATCGGGTTTAAACACGAGTTAGGTTATACCAGCAAATGGCTTGGCTCAGTGGAAGCCGTTCTAACCCTACCCTCTGGCAATGATGTTTTTGGGAGCCGAGGGTTAGGCACTACGATTAATGGGATAGTCGCATACTCCCTTAGTGCCCATGTTGGGCTGTCTCTCCAGCTTGGAGTAAGCTCTTTGACTGACTCAGTCTTGGCTGGAGGCAGACGCTTCACGAGTTTTAACCAGTTTCTTGCGACTACATGGAATCCCATCGAGCAGCTGCAGGTATACGGCGAGTTCTATGGCCAAACAAAAACGGCGCGAAACGAGGGAGCCGGCTACAACTTCGATGGTGGCCTCTAGTACCTTGTTACTCGTTGGTTGGAGGCTGATCTCGAAGCTGGCGTGCGACTAACCGGCAATCTCGGAGGCTTTACCCATTACTATGGGGTAGGCATTGGAATTCTTTTTTAAGTCAGCTATATTTGAAAATCTCTATAGAATCTTATCTTTTTGGACAGTAATCCGAGGGTATGAAATGTTTTCGGGTACTAGAATATGATTTAAAAAACTGTCTCGCGTTACGTACCCCTCGTATGGGTTGCTTAGAATTATCGTCATCCTCTCCCACACCCCATCGTGTTGCTCAATAACAGCTTTTTTCCACTGGAAGTTGCTTATGCGTGACTTCTTCCTCAACAAAGAACATCGAGTAGTGTTCACTGCTGACGTCATCCATCGTCACGATTAAATCCCAGTATTTGCCGGCAATCCACTGGTGTAGGGAACCGTCCTGGTGAAGCATCATGCCAGCATAGGTAGCCCTGGTCCTTTTCTTCCTGTGCGTCCCTTTTATTGCTGACTTGGGTACCAATCCCTTTTGCTGAAGAGTGTTTTTGACCCATGTGTAGCTTCTGCTTCCTTGATTATCACGTCGATACCAGCTATAAAAGTGTTTGACATTGAAACCACGAAAACGATTGCTATAAAGATCCGACAGCGCCATTACCTCATCAACCGGCGCACGTCGGTGTGATATTTGCTCTAAACGCTTATCTGCAAGTCCTTCCATTCCATTATCCTCATACCTCATCAGGTACCGCCGAAATGTTCTGTCACAGACCCCCAGGAGCATAGCTGCTTCCTCCTGAGTTAATCGCCGTTCTTTCCAGCCCTCATAGCTTTCTTCAAATCTCATCTTCCGTACCTCCTGCAACACCTCCGAACGTTTCATGGATAGCCCCCTTGCTATCCATATAATATCCGGACAGTTTATGTGCTACAGATCCGGACAGTTTATCTGTTCGCCACATGAGGCAATTCGAATACTTGACAATATAACTCAAGTATTATATAATTAAACCAGAGATAGGGAACTCTCTCTGACCCTTTTCTCCGAGTAAGGTGTTTGATATAGGAGAAAGGAACCTCGAAAGAGGAAATGGGGCTGCAGTAGACAGTCCCTGGTAAGCTGACGGAAAAGAAGAAAATGAGAAGTTGCAGCATCGTCGGCTAACCAAAGACGTTACCAGGCGTGTTCTGGCAACCTTTAAAAAGTGAGGTAGGCGGCTTAGGTGCCATCTACCTCTTGTTTTTTCTAAGCTATGATGTGCCAATGCTTTTATCTGTTATTGGTTTATTGGGAACGTCAGATTGAGCGGTCCTTTTGAAATCTATTGAAATTTCCTTGTTCTAAGCTCGCGCAACACTTCATAGGGTGAAAATATTCTGTCCTTTTTAGGAGAATCGTGTTCATATCACGATTCATCTAAAGGATTTTGACGTTTTCTAATCCTTCCTTCCCTTGAACCAGAACCGCATACTCAAAGGCAAGCAGAATTAGGAACTCAATCCAGGATCTTATTCAGGTTGGCTTTCTTTACGTTAGGGATGAGGAAACTAAACAAGGTTATTCACACTCCACAGTCAACAATAATTACACGCCTGAACCACGTGCCCATGTGAATGTGAAGAATGGAAGAACACTTTAAACGTGATTTTCGATTTCATTTTGTAATACTGCAAAACGTTACCATTGAAAGTCGGATCTTTCCCATCCCCCGCCCAGTGCTTTGATCAGTCGCACGACGGCACCGAAGCGTTGGCCTTCCGTCTGTGACTTCTGGCGCTCGTATTGAAGCTTATTCCGCTCGGTATCCAACAGTTCAAAAGAACTGATCGCGCCAGCTTCGTAGCGTGCTTTCGCCAATGCATTTACCCTTTCCGCTGAAGCAAGGGCTTCGTCCTGGGCTACCGCCCGTTCATTGGCGAATACAATTTGAGCGAGAGAATCTTCAACTTCTTTAAAAGCCGTCAGCACGGTTTGACGATAGTTAGCCAGATTCTCCTCGTAGGACGCCTTTGCTTGGTCAACGCTTGCAGCAGTTCGCCCTCCGGTAAACAATGGAAGGCTGACGCTTGGGCCGAATGACCAGATGCGGCTGCCATTGGAAAATAGATTGTCAAGCGAACTACTAAGATACCCAGCTTGGCCGGTCAAGTGGAGAACGGGAAAGTAAGCAGCGCGGGCAACTCCGATTTGAGCGTTTTTAGCTGCCAGGTTTCTTTCTGAACTTGCAATATCTGGTCTGCGTTCGAGAAGAGATGAGGGCAGACCTACCGGTATCACCGGTGGTTCTGCTGTCGCGGGGCGTTCGTGAATCTCAAATGCACTGGCAGGCTTGCCGCAAAGGAGCGCAATGGCATTTAGCGTTTCGGCACGTTGTCGAGCAACATCGGACAACTCGACTTTGGCACTAGCAAGTTCAGTTTTTGACCTGGCCAGGTCGGTTTCAGAAATGGTACCGATTTTAAAACGGTCGTTCAAAATGTGCACGGATTTGTCGCGGAGTTCCACTGTCCTTCGTAATACGACAATTTCATCATCTAAAGACCTGAGCGTAAAATAGTTTGCTGCAACGTCAGCAGTAAGAGTTAGGAGTACGTTATGATAATCAGCGACGCCGGCCTCGGCCTGGGCTTGCGCGGATTCCAAAGAGCGGCGCACCCGGCCCCAGAGGTCAACTTCATAGCTTAGATCCAGTGGAACGCTAAAAGTATTGAGATTCATGGAGGTCAGTTTGATCGAGGAAGGGAGCGCAATCGGCTGGTTGGCGGAAGTCCGTTGCCGACTGAAGGAGGGATCGAGAGATAATTCCGGGTAAAACTGGCTGCGCGTGAGCCTTGCGACCGCACGGTATTCGTCGATACGGGCCACCGCGGCACGCAGATTTTGATTGTTTGCTACAGCGCCGGCTTCCAGTTCATCAAGTGATGGATCCTTGAAAAGCTTCCACCAGTCTCCTTTCGGAATCGAGTCCTTCGGCTCGGCAATTTTCCAGTGCCAGTCGGTGGGAGTAATATTTGTCACGTCAGGCCTTTTGTAGTCGGGGCCGACTGCGCATGAACAGAGCACTGAAAGCATCACGCATAGCCAGCGCAGCTTCTTCTTCATTAATCTAGTGTCCTCCTGTAACGTTTTACACCTATTGTCACAGCAATAACCGCAAAAAGCACTATCTGCCAAAGCTGCGCAAGAACGTCTACAAGCCCGTTGCCTTTTAACACAATCCCTCGGACGATCCTCAGAAAATGTGTGAGTGGCAACAATTCTCCGATCATCTGTGCCCATTGAGGCATGCCTCGGAAAGGGAACATGAATCCTGAAAGCAGTATCGAGGGCAGAAAAAAGAAAAAGGCCATCTGAATAGCCTGGCGCTGGTTCTTGGCTATGGTGGAAAAGGTGATGCCCATCGCTAGATTTGCGGTTATAAACACAAAGGCGACCGCGAGCAGAAGGACTAAGCTTCCAACCATTGGGACGTGAAAAAGAAAATGGGCTGCCGTAAGGATGAGGAGCAACTGAATGTAGCCTACAAGGATATAAGGAACTATCTTGCCCACCAGCACCTCGACAGGTCGCGTAGGCATGGATAGGAGGTTTTCCATAGTGCCGCTCTCGAGTTCACGTGTAATTGCAAGGGCTGTTATCATGACCGTGGTCATAGTAAGGACAACGCCCATCAGCCCTGGTACGATGTTGTATTGCGTATTGGCTTCCGGGTTATACAGTGCATGAATCTGCAGATCGATTGGGCCTGTGACGCTGGACAGATAAGAGAGAGGGCCCTTGAGATCATTTTGCAGCGCAGTGTCAAGCAGGGAGCGCAAAGAGCCGAGAGCGTTGCTGGTGGCCGATGGATCGGTAGCATCAGCTTCGATCAGAATAGAGGGCCTATTCCCGCGCAAAAGGTCCCGCGTGAAATTCTCTGGGACGTTAATTACGAACTGGGCCTCACCGCGTTCAAGTATTTTACGTCCCTCGGCTTCGGTCCCCACTTGCCTGACGAAGTCGAAATAAGTGCTGTTCTGAAGTGAGTAAAGAACAGTTCTGGCCATCGGACCGTTGTCGTTAATTATCATCGCAGCTGGAAGGTGTCTGGGATCAGAATTGATTGCAAATCCGAAAAGGGTAAGCTGAATAAGAGGGATGCCTACCATGATTGCGAAGGTAACACGGTCCCGGCGCATCTGGATAAATTCCTTGACCACCATAGCCCAAAACCGCGACGGCGAAATCCCGACTTTGCTTATCATGACGACGGTCCGTCCTTTGGTTTATTCATAAGATGAATAAAAACATCTTCAAGGCTTGAATCGACAGGGCGCCAGTTGTAACTGCTGTTGCGATGCGGTGATATTGCGTTTTCGACAGCTTCAGGATCGTTGCCGCTGACCCGGAGTGTATTACCGAAAGGCACCGTCTGCTCTATGCCCGGAACATCCCGGAGTTGTCTGGCCAAATTAAGCAAATCCGGTCCGCTGACCGACCATGTTGTAAGATGGGTCTCATCAATTACTTCTCTGACTGTGCCGCGGATAAGCAGAGTGCCGTTGGAAATGAAGGCAAGCCGATGGCAGCGTTCGGCTTCATCCATATAATGCGTGGCAATAAGGAATGTAAGCCCCTGCGCCGCAAGCTGATGAATCTCCTCCCAGAATTCACGACGCGCTTTCGGATCTACGCCCGCAGTCGGCTCATCCAGCAGCAGGAGCTTCGGCTCGTGAAGCATGCATGCCGCCAATGCGAGCCGCTGCTTCCATCCGCCCGAAAGTTCGCCCGCAAGCTGATTCCTGCGTTCCACGAGTCCCAGTTTTTCGATGCTCGCGTTGACAGCAGTGTGGCGATTGCCCAGCGAATACATACGCGCGACGAAATCAAGGTTCTCGGAAATGCTCAAGTCCTCGTAAAAACTAAACCGTTGGGTCATATACCCTACCTGCCGCTTGATATCTTCGCTCTCTGTAATCACGTCAAAACCCAGGCATGTACCGCTGCCCGCATCGGCTTTAAGCAGACCACACAGCATCCGAATAAATGTTGTTTTGCCGCTGCCGTTCGGACCCAGGAACCCGCATATCTCGCCGCTGCCGACTTGGAGGGCTACATCATTGACAGCAATATGCTTGCCGAAGCGCTTGGTCATTCCGTGCACATCTATGGCTAATTCGCTGGCCATGGTTCAAGGACCCAACTGTACGTCCACAGGCTGGCCCGGATGCAGACTTGCCGAGGTCTTTGGATCGAAGACAGCTTCAATCATGAAGACCAGTTTGCCGCGGCTCTCCCGGCTATAGATTACAGGCGGCGTGTATTCGGCCTGAGGCGAGATGAAACTTACCTTTCCAATAATTGGAGAAGACGTCCCATCTAGCGTGACCCTCACAGTGTCGCCGGAATGAATCGAGCCGACTAGATTCTCCGGCACAAACGCACGGACCTTGATGTTCCGGGGCGGCAGCAGCACCACGACGGGATGGCCTGCTGCGGCCCATTCACCTTCGCGGTAAAGCGTGTCGAAAATCAAACCGGCTTCAGGTGCGGATTGGCGTTTTTGTGAGAGGTCCCATTCCGCCCTGGTCAGAGCTGATTCCAGCGCCTTCATATTGGCCGCTGCAACCGCGATCTGGTCGGTCCGGGATCCCAGATGGGTAGTCAAGAGGTCGGCTTCGAGTTGGCTCACACGTTGCCTGTCCTGGTCACGCGTTGAACGGGCACGGTCAACATCCTGAATAGAAGAGGCTGATGTCTGAAGGAGTTTTTCCTGGCGAGCAAACTCTTTTTCCGAAAAAGTCAAGGCTGCCCGTGCCTGGCGCAACTGCGCTTCTGCAGACTCTATTTCGGTGGGCCGCTTGCTTTTCCTGGCATCTTCGAGACTGGAGCGGGATTGCATCAGCCGGTGCTCTGCCTCGTCCCTGGCCGATTTTTCAGGTTCACTATCCAATGTGAAAAGCAGATCACTTATTTTCACATGATCGCCCCGTTGCACGTTCAACGACTTTACCGAGCCGGCATACGGTGAAGCTACATATACGAACTCTCCTTCCACATAGCCCTGCACACGATTGGCAGGAGGTCGGCTGCAGCTGGCCAGAATGCACAACGCAGCGAGCGCGCTGAAAACAGAAAACAGTACTCTCTTATGCCGTGCCAAGAAGAAAATCATAGTTTTGCTGAGAAATTCATTGGCATGAAAATGCTGCCGGAACCCGGCAATAATCCTCTGCGGGTGGGCTTTCACCTCAGGAGATTCTTTCAGATGCGCTTTGATACGATGCATTAGATAATGCTAC
>PMYY01000074.1 GCA_003170655.1 Nitrospiraceae bacterium | reverse complement strand
ATGAACGGGAGGTTGATCTCCGTCTCCATCGCCGTCGAAAGCTCGATCTTCGCCCTCTCCGCCGCCTCTTTGAGCCTCTGGAGGGCCATCTTGTCCTGTTTGATGTCGATGCCTTGCTCTTTCTTGAACTCCTCAACGAGCCAGTCGATTACCCTGAGGTCGAAGTCGTCACCACCGAGATAAGTATCTCCATTGGTCGACTTAACTTCGATGACGCCTTCTCCGATCTCGAGTATCGATATATCGAACGTCCCTCCGCCAAGGTCGTAGATTGCAACCTTCTCTTCCTTCTTCTTATCGAGCCCGTACGCGAGGGCCGCTGCAGTAGGCTCGTTGATGATCCTCAATACGTTCAGTCCCGCGATCTTGCCTGCATCCTTTGTCGCCTGGCGCTGACTGTCGTCAAAATAGGCAGGTACCGTGATGACCGCTTCAGTGACTGTTTCTCCAAGATAATCCTCTGCAGCCTGTTTAAGTTTCTGCAGGATCATCGCGGATATCTCAGGCGGCGAATATATCTTGCCTCGAATCTCGACGTGAGCATCGCCATTTGGGGCCTCCACAATCTTGTAAGGAAGCCTCTTCTTCGCATGTTCGACCTGCGGGGTATTGAACTTCCTGCCCATAAGCCTTTTTATCGAGAAGATGGTGTTTTCGGGGTTGGTGATAGATTGCCGTTTCGCGATCTGGCCCACAAGCCTCTCTCCCTTTTCGGTGATGGCAACCACCGACGGTGTTGTACGGTTGCCTTCCTGGTTGGGGATGACTACCGTCTCGCCTGCCATCACAACAGAGACAACTGAATTAGTCGTCCCGAGGTCTATTCCTATTGCTTTTCCCATTTAAATCCTCCTTCTATCGCTCTGTGGTTTAATTTTCAGTCTCTGTTTTCTTAGATACTGCGACCAGTGATGGCCTTAAGACCTTATCTTTATACAGATATCCCTTTCTCATCTCCTGAACAACCGTTTTATCTTCCATGTCCGGTTTCTCCACCTGTGACATCGCATGATGGTAAGCCGGGTCAAATGGCCGCCCTGCCGATTCAATCGCCTTAAGGCCGAATTTATCGAGCGTCCTGTTCAATTCCCGAAGCGTATTTTCGACACCCTGATTCAGTGACTGAAGAGCATCAGGATTCCCCTCAGCAGCATGCTTCAACGTCATATCGAGATTGTCGATGACCGGCAAGAGTTCATACAAGAGATCCTCATTGCAATAAGCGAGAAATTCTTCTTTTTCCTTCCGGACCCTCTTCTTGTAATTCTCGAATTCCGCATATAGCCGAAAGTACTTGTTATTGCTCTCGTCCCGGTCTGCCTTCAATTTTTCGACTTCCGTTGTTTGATCGTCCGCCGTTTCGACTTGGGCCGTCCCGGGCTCTTCAGCTTCAGTTATCTCGATTTTATGGGGCTGCTCTTTTTCGTCCGCCATATCTCCTCCTGCATTACTTGCCAATCTGCTAACAGTCTACAATCTTAAGCCTACAATCCTAAATCCACATCTTAAATCATCAATCTTCGAAGGTTCTGCTCACGCACTTGGTGATGGTATCGACCATAATGATCGCCTTTGAATAATCCATTCGCGTCGGGCCGATGAGGGCTATAATACCCATAGGCCTGCTGCCTTCCTTGTACATGGATGTAATAACGCTCAATCCCTTAAGTTCAGTGACCGGGTTTTCCGTCCCGATTAAGACCTGGACCCCTTCAGAATGGGAAAGCTCGGCCAGGAGTTTCATAATGACATGCTTCTCCTTGATCGCCTTGGAAAGCTCCCTGAGCTTCGATATGTCTGAAAATTCCGGGAGGTCCATTAAATCGTATAGCCCCGAGACGAAGATATCGCCCTCGGCAAAGGTCATCGCCTGTTCATAGATAGATATGGCGCGTGAAATAAGCCTGTCCCACTGGGCCTTCTCTCGCTTCATCCTCTGCATGAGCATATTGTTGATCTCGTCGAGGGTATGGCCCGAAAACTCGACGTTGAGGAAATCCGCGATCCTGTTCAGGTCTTCCTGCTTGAGCATAGGGTCGGCCTGGATAACTTTATTGTGGATTATCCCTTCGTCCGTCAGCAGTATCGCCACGATCTGATCGCTCTTGAATTTGATCAGGTCGATACGGTTGAACGTGGTATTTTCAGCCTTAGGAGGAAGGACGATGCTCACATAATTCGATAGCGAAGAAAGTGTATTCGTTACCTCAGAAAACATTGCGGAAATATCGTTCTTGAATTCATCTAGTCTTCGGGAGAATTGCTGAATGAATTCCTCCGGAACCTCTATGATTTTTTCAGACTGCGCTTCATTGCTCAGAGAGTCAACATAGAATCGGTATCCCTTGTCAGTAGGCACTCTTCCTGCCGAAGTGTGAGGCTGGCTCAGAAAACCCATTTCCTCGAGATCGGACATGATGTTTCTGATGGTCGCAGAAGAAAACCCGAAGGAATATTTGCGTGTTACGAATCGGGAGCCTACCGGGTCAGGCCTGTCTATATAGCTGCGTACAACAGCGTTCAGGACCCGCCGGCTCCTCTCGTCCAATATGTCAAAAATATCTCTTTCCACGCGTTAGCACTCTCCAACATAGAGTGCTAATAATTTAACAAGAATTAGCGGGGCGTGTCAAGATTTTACCACTGAAGCCCTTTGCTCATCAGCTTCTGATACATCTTGGGGGGCATAAAGGACTGCATGTGCACCTCGTCACTATAATACTTTGTTTCAATTGCGTATTTTCTCCTCATCGTCCTCACATCGAGCTTCTTGGAAGCAACGGAAAAGGTCCACCAGTTACCGGCATAAGTAGCCAGCGGAACGGTATAAAGATCGACTATCGGGAAGATGAGTTTCAGGGCTTCCTGAACTTCGATGACCATCTCCTTGTGAAAATGGAGAGACTCCGAAAGGGAGACGAACATACCGTCTTCGGTAAGGCAGTCCTTGACCGACTTGAAGAACTCTACCGTGAAGAGACTCTTGGCAAACCCTATGATATCGGTCGAATCAACTATAACGGCATCGATATCTCCGGCCCTGCCCTTTACGAATTCCGCGCCGTCCATGCATTTAATCTCGACACGATTGTCATCGACTCCGGATGCCACGCCGGGGAAGAACTTACGCGACACATTAATGACCTCTTCGTCGATCTCTATGAAGTAGACCTTTTCGACACTGTCGTGTTTGAGCACCTCTCTGACCACCCCGCCGTCTCCGCCGCCGATTACGATCACTTTCCTAGGATTTGGATGGGCGTGCAATAACACATGCACAAGCATTTCGTGGTAAAAAAATTCGTCGCGTTCAGTTATCTGGACTACTCCATCAAGGATAAGCATCCTGCCAAAGTGCGGGTTTTCGACAACCATGATTTCCTGAAAAGGGCTTTTGCTGTGATGGAGAATATTGCTCACCTCATATACATACTGTATGGGAGCATAAGGGTCTTTCTCGAAAAACTTGATCATATAAATCCTCCTGCTAAATCAATATCGTTTTCGGAATCGAAAAACCGTTGAATTCCGAGGCGTACGAGATAGTGTAGGCGCCTGCCGACGGGATCAGAATGCGGTTGCCAACCTCGGGCTCTGCGATCGTTGCCTCTTTGTCGATTACATCGAAGCTATCGCAGCTTGGCCCCGCGACCGTCCAGGTTTTCTCCTCGCCGCGGCTCCCGACGATATAGGTGTACTTGATGCCGCCTATGCTTTCCATAAGTCCATTGAAAACTCCCACATCGATATAGAGCCAATTCTCATCGCCGCGGCGAGCCTTGCCAATAACCGTGCCGACGAATACTCCCGCATCTCCCACAACTGCACGGCCTGGCTCGATGAATATCTGCACATCGTCGGAGAATTTCTGTCTTAGGACCTTGTCGATCTTGGTCTCAATGGTCGCAATATCGACAACATTTTTTGTATACTTGATAGGATAGCCGCCGCCTATGTCAAGCATCTTGAGCTTGATACCCTCTGCCTCTGCCATGTCCCACAGCTCTTTGGCCTTATCAACAGCATGCTGCCAGTTATATGGATTATTGCACTGCGAGCCGACATGGAAGGTGATGCCGACCGGATTGAGACCCTTGTCGCGGGCATATACGAGCAGCGCCGCTGCCTCCTCGATTTCAACGCCGAACTTCTTGCTCAACGGCCATTCGCTTCCTTCATTCGGCACGGTCAGGCGCACATATACACTGGCCCCCGGCGCATATCGGGCCATTTTGTCGACTTCGGCATTGGAGTCAAAAGCGAAATAGGTTACTCCATACCGCACCGCCTCTTCCAGAAATCGAAATGTCTTGATCGGGTTGCTCGTAATGATTCGGTCTGCGCTGACCCCTATTTGAGCGAGAATGCGCAGTTCCCCCTCCGAGGCTATCTCGAAGCCGAGACCGAGTTCCGCCACGATGCGGCAGACCTCTATGTCCGGATTTGCCTTGACCGCATAAAAGACCTTGGCATTCCTGATAGTCCTACCGATCTGCGAGATCTTCTCCCTTATCATCTCTTTGTCCATAAGCAGATAGGGCGGCTGCTCGTCGCTCATTGCGATATAATTGATAACCTTGTCCCAGGTGTTCTTATCGACCATTTCAGGTACTATTTCCACGCTTCACTCCGCTCGTTTTATAGGTGCTCCGTGAAAAAGGAGAGGTACTATTATATATTAATTGCAGCAAATTATTAATCCCGTGTTGCATAAAAATATTTAGATCCTGCTTAGGAGGGAAGCTCCGAAGTCTTTATAATGCGACAGGCAGTCGCGAATAGTTTGAGTTATTACCAGATATAATCCAGTTTATGAATCAATTGCGCGCATGAAAATCATCAAAGGTGTCGATATGGAGCTTCGGGGCTTCGTTCATATGCCCAATTGTGCAAAGGAAAAGGTCACTTCACCAACTTCTGCATAAGATTGTATTCTTCGATTACGCGTTCACGCAAGGCATGAAGTTTCTGGACGTCCATATGCACCCCGTGCTGCTTCATCTCCACAATCCAGGCATTATAAAAGGCGTTGGTCAATAAAGCGGCGATCAATTTATTGTCGTTCATAGCAGTCCTCCTGTTGGCGAATTTCTATGAACAGTATAGCAATGAGAAGAAGGACTGACAAATCTTACCTTTTGATGCAGTGTATCAAATATTCCACGTTCCCCTTTTGCCCGAGGATCGGAGATTCGATGATTCCATTAATGTAAAGTCCAAGCGCTTCGAGTTCGCTCTTCACGCGATCAACGGCAGTCTGTCTTTTCACTGCATCCCTTACAATACCGCCCTTGCCGACCTCGCCCTTGCCCACTTCGAACTGGGGTTTTATAAGGGCAACAATCTTTCCGTCCGCCGCAAGGAATTCGAGGACTTTCGGAACAACCTTGTTCAGCGATATGAACGAGACATCGATTGTCGCTATATCTATTGTTTCAGGGATGCGGTCCATTTCGAGGTGACGAATATTGGTTCTTTCGAGGAGCACAACGCGCGGATCCTGCCTGAGCTTCCATGCAAGCTGACCGTATCCGACGTCGATACAATACACCTTGCGAGTTCCCTGCTGGAGCATCACATCTGTGAAGCCGCCTGTGGATGAGCCGACATCCATCGCAACTTTGTCCAGGACCGATATTTCAAAATATTTGATCGCGGCTTCGAGTTTGAGCCCTCCGCGGCTGACATACGGCATGTCCTCGCCCTTGATCTCGATCTGCGAATCGATTCCGACCATTTCGCCGGCCTTGCTTACAGGCTGCCCGTTAACCTTAACCTTTCCTTCCATAATCATCGCGCGCACTCGCTCGCGGCTTGCGGCAAGGCCCTTCTCAAAAAGCAGCTTATCGATTCGTTCCTTTATCACTACCGCTTTGCTTTTATAAATTCTCGCGCAGCCCGATAAATCCCCTGTTCGTCAAGGCCGTATTTTTCCCGAAGTCTCCTTTGGGACCCGTGCTCTACGAATTCGTCATCGATACCGATTCTCATTACCGCGACGTCGGTTATGCCCGCATCACTCAGGCATTCGAGCACAGCCGAGCCGAATCCACCGGCAAGGACATTCTCCTCCACAATTATGATTTTTTTTGTGCGACTGCAGAGAGAGATTATAAGTTCGTCGTCAAGAGGTTTGATAAATCGGGCATTTACCACGTAAGCTTCGATCCCGTCGCTCTTAAGCAGCTCGGCTGCCTTGAGCGATACGGCAACAGTATTGCCGATCCCGATAATAGCGATATCCTTGCCCTCCAAAATGATCTCTGACTTGCCGGGCCGAATCTCGATATCATGCGAAGCGGTCTGACCTGTAAAAGCCTTGCCCCTAGGATATCTGATTGCCGAAGGCCCTTCGTGCCTGAGCGCTGCCATGAGCATCATGCGAAGCTCGACAAGATCCGCTGGCGCCATGATCATGAGATTCGGTATGTTCCTCAAGAAGGATATGTCGAATAGTCCCTGGTGGGTAGCGCCGTCCTCGCCGACGATCCCTGCCCTGTCGACAGCAAAGATGACCGGAAGATCCTGGATGCAAACATCATGGATTATTTCGTCGTAAGCTCGCTGCAGAAAGGTCGAATAGACAGTGACAACAGGCCTGAGCCCCTGGCTCGCCAGCCCGGCCGCAAATGTAACGGCATGCGGTTCGGCGATGCCGACATCATAGAACCTGTCGGGGAATTTTTCGGCAAAAGCCGTAAGCCCCGTCCCTTCCTTCATGGCAGCTGTGATAGCTATTACCCGATCATCTACAGAAGCAGCTTCGACGAGTGCGCGACCGAATCCCTCGCTGTATGTAATACATTCGCATCCCTTAATCTCTGCGGCCCCCTTGCTACCGTTTAGTTCTCCGGTCTCGATCTCGAAGGGGCCTATCCCGTGGAAAATGCATGGGTCATCTTCGGAGAACTTGTACCCTTTGCCCTTCTTGGTGACGATATGGAGCAATACAGGTTCCTTGAGAGTCTTTATACTCGTAAAGGTTTCAATTAGAAGTGGGAGATCATGGCCGTCTATCGGCCCTAGATAATTGAATCCGAGGTCTTGAAAGAGCCCCCCCGGCAAGAAGAAACCCTTGAGGCTTCCTTCGGCCTTCCCAGCAATCTTCGCCACCGACTCGCCTATCTTCGGAATGCCCTCCAGAAGAGCCCTGGTTTCCTTTCTGAACTTTTTATAAAAGGTACCGGTAAGGACTTTGTGAAGATATGTGGACATTGCGCCGACATTCGGCGATATCGACATCTCGTTGTCGTTCAGGACAACAATCAGGTCTTTCTTCATGTGACCTGCCTGATTGAGCCCCTCGAAGGCAAGACCTGCGGTGAGAGCGCCGTCGCCGATTACCGCTATCACCTTGCAGTCATCGCCTCGCTTATCCCTTGCTTCGATTATACCTAGGGCCGCAGATATGGATGTCGAGCTGTGACCCGTGCCGAAGGGATCATGGGGGCTTTCGCTCCTCTTGGGAAATCCGGATAACCCTCCGAACTTTCGCAGCGTCTGAAAGATGCCATATCTGCCGGTGAGTAACTTGTGCGAATACGATTGATGACCGACGTCCCAGATGAATTTGTCGCGGGGGGAATTGAAAACATAATGCATTGCAATAGTAAGCTCCACAACGCCGAGATTCGAAGCGAGATGGCCGCCGTTCTTGGAAACCCTTTCGATTATGAGTTCCCGCAATTCCTCTGCGAGGGTATTCATCTCCTCGATAGTGAATCCCTTGAGGTCCTGCGGGGATTTAATTTTTTCGATCAGCATGCCCAAGATGCCTATAACACAGAGAACTAATTTCTTCTTTCGTAAAGATACCTCGCAACGGCCCGCAGCGGCTCGGCCTTTCCGTCAAATACCGACAGAGCAGAGACGGATGCATCTATCAGTTCTTTCGCCTTTCTGCGCGATTCCTCTATCCCATAGAGGCGGGGATAAGTCAGCTTTTTCTTCTTTTCATCAGAGCCCTTCGGCTTTCCGATTACCTCGGTTTCGCCCTCTACATCCAATATATCATCGATCACCTGAAAGGCAAGGCCTATATTCTCCCCGTACCTGGTGAGCCTTTCGAGTTTTTCCTCGTCTGCACCCGCCAGAATTGCTCCAATCCGAACCGAAACCGAGATCAGCGCAGCGGTCTTATGTTCATGAATGAAGATCAGCGTTATCGGGTCAGGCTCGGAGTTTTCCGACAGAAGGTCCTGGGCTTGGCCGCCGACCATTCCCTGAGAACCGGCGGCATGAGCCAGTTCGCAGACGCATTGTGCGATGGCTGAGTCGGCTATAACAGGCCTGCGAAAGCGTCTGTCGGCAAACAGACAGAATGCATCGGTAAGAAGGCCGTCTCCTGCAAGGACAGCAATACCCTCTCCAAAAACCTTATGGTTCGTCGGTTTGCCGCGCCTCAGATCGTCATTGTCCATAGCGGGAAGATCATCATGTATGAGAGAATAGGTATGAATCAGCTCGATCGCGGAAGCTTGGGGAACGGCGTCTTCGACCCTGCCGCCGCAGGCCTCATATGCTGCGAGACAAAGGATCGGCCTTACCCGCTTTCCGCCTGCTGAAAGGGAGTAGACCATCGACTCCCGGAGAATCTTGGGAGGGAAAGGAGCGCTGTAATAAGACTCCAAAAAGGCCTCTATCAACTGCTTCTTTTCACTTAGATACGACTTCAGATCCAACGGCATTACCTCCGTATCCAGACTGGAAACCGGGAGCCCTTAGACTCCAGGCAAATATTAAGCTGGTGATTGCCTATTCTTCTTTTACTTCTTGCTTGTCCGGTTTATTCCCACTCGATAGTTCCGGGCGGTTTCGAGGTAATGTCGTAGACTACCCTGTTGACACCGCGAACCTCATTGATTATCCTGCCCGATATCTTCCCGAGGACTTCGTAAGGAATGTGCGCCCAGTCGGCTGTCATGCCGTCTAGGCTTGTCACCGCTCGGACAGCTATGACCTTATCATAGGTCCTTTCGTCGCCCATTACGCCCACGCTCTTGATAGGCAGAATGACCGCAAAGGCCTGCCATATAGCCTTATACAGGCCGGCTGCCCTTATCTCTTCGATGACTATCGCATCTGCGTCCCTCAGGATTTCGAGCTTGTCTTCGGTGATATCTCCAATGCATCTTATGGCTAGACCTGGTCCGGGGAAAGGCTGCCTCCAGCAGATCTCTTCGGGGAGACCCAGTTCCTGACCAAGCACCCTCACCTCATCTTTGAATAACTCTCTCAAGGGTTCGACGAGTTTGAGTTTCATGACCTCGGGCAGTCCGCCGACATTGTGATGGCTCTTGATGACCGCAGACGGCCCTTTGAAAGATACGCTCTCGATAACATCCGGATAGAGCGTGCCCTGAGCCAGGAATTCGGCGTCTTTTATATTTTTCGATTCCTCTTCGAAAATGGCGATGAATTCGTTGCCGATAATCTTCCTCTTCCTCTCGGGATCGGTCACGCCCGCAAGTTTCTCTAAAAACCGTTTTCTGGCATCAACAAAATCTAGCTTAATATGGAAATGGTCCTGGAAGGTCTTGCGAACCTTCTCGGCCTCTCCCTTTCTGAGCAGGCCATTGTCCACGAATATGCATATAAGATTGTCGCCTATAGCCCTGTGGATCATAAGGGCAACCACAGAAGAGTCGACTCCGCCGCTCAGAGCGCAAATGACCTTTTTATCTCCGACCTGGGTACGGACATTCGCCATCGACCATTCGATGAAAGAGGCCATCTCCCAAGTGGGTTTACATCCGCATATCTCGAAGACAAAGTTCTGCAAGACCCTCAGGCCTTCGTCGGTATGAGCGACTTCGGGATGGAACTGGAGGGCATAGAATTTCCGTTTCTTGTCGGCCATAGCAGCAACAGGAGAGTTGTCGGTATGTCCGATTATGTTGAATCCTTCAGGCATTATCTCTATACGGTCGCCGTGGCTCATCCAGACCTTGGTCTTCTTGGACAGCCCCCACAGCAGATCGTTATCATCGTCCACCATCAGAAGAGCCCTTCCGTATTCTCTTTTCGCTGCTCGCGCAACTTCCCCGCCTAGCGCATGGGCCATCAGCTGCATTCCATAGCAAATACCTAATACGGGGACGCCCATCTTGAATATTTCGAGATCGCATATCGGTGCGACTTTATCGTAGATGCTCGACGGTCCTCCGGAAAGGATTATCCCCTTGGGCGCGAATGACCTGATCTTTTCGATGGATGTATTAAACGGGAAGATTTCTGAATAGACCTTGTTCTCCCTGATCCTGCGCGCGATAAGCTGCGTGTACTGGGAGCCGAAATCAAGGACGAGTATCTTCTCAGTCAATGGCGCTGCATGTTCCATTATTTCTCCGGCCGCCTTTACTGTTCTATGCGATAGTTGGGGGCTTCCTTAGTGATGATAACATCATGAACATGGCTTTCCCTCCACCCAGCGTTGGTGATCTGGATAAACCTGGCGTTTTTCCTCATCTCGTCGAGGGTCCTGCAGCCGCAGTAACCCATCCCTGAGCGAAGTCCACCGACAAGCTGGTGTATGCTGCTCGAAAGAGGCCCCTTGTAGGGCACGCGCCCTTCTACGCCCTCGGGCACGAGCTTCTCTTTCTCGACGCCTTCCTGTCCATAGCGGTCCTTGGCCCCCTGCTGCATCGCACCGATAGATCCCATGCCGCGATATGTCTTGTAACTTCTGCCTTGGTAAAGGATGACCTCCCCCGGCGATTCGTCAGTGCCCGCAAAGAGGCTTCCGATCATCACGCAATGGGCCCCGGCGGCGATGGCTTTGGACACATCTCCCGAATATTTGACACCTCCGTCGGCAATGACCGGGATGTTCGCCTTGGACGCGACATCGTAGCAATTGCGGATAGCCGTCAGCTGAGGGACACCCGCGCCGGCGACAATTCTCGTAGTGCAAATAGAACCGGGACCGATGCCGATCTTGACCGCATCCGCGCCGGCCTTGATGAGTTCGGCAGCTGCCTCAGCCGTTCCTATATTCCCGGCGATAACATCGATACCGAATTTCTTTTTTATCTCTTTCAGGGTGGTGATGACCCCTTTAGAATGGCCGTGAGCAGTATCGATGGCGATGACGTCTACGCCTGCCTTAACCAGGAGTTCGGCGCGGTGAATCGCATTTTCACCGACTCCCACCGCTGCGCCAATCCTGAGCCTTCCCAGGGAATCCTTGCAGGCATGCGGATATTTCTTTCTCTTCTCTATGTCTTTTATTGTGATAAGGCCCTTGAGGTTATTATCTTTGTCGACGATAGGCAACTTTTCGATCTTGTAACGGTTCAGGGTATCCTTGGCCTCTTCGAGCGTCGTGCCCACAGCAGCAGTTTTGAGATTTTCGCTTGTCATGACCTCTGATACCCGTTTCTTCTCATTCGTCTCGAATCTCAGGTCCCTGTTCGTGAGGATGCCGACGAGCTTTCCATTCGTGGTGACAGGAACACCTGAAATCTTGTAGCGTGCCATTAAGACCATGGCATCGGAGATAGGGGCATCGGGGGCTATTGTTATGGGGTCGACAATCATACCGCTCTCAGATTTCTTGACCTTGTCCACCTCCAGAGCCTGCTTCTGAGGAGACATGGCCCTGTGCATAATGCCGAGGCCGCCCTCGCGGGCGATTGCAATAGCAAGGCTGGCGTCCGTCACGGTATCCATCGCAGCGCTGATGATAGGGACATTCAGCCTTATATTTCTGGTAAGATTGGTGCTAACATCGACCTCTCCCGGTAGGACATCGGATTTGGCCGGCAATAAAAGAACATCGTCAAATGTTAACCCAAGCGGTAAATCATCGGTAAGCATAGACACAACCCCTTTAGATTTTTAAACTGAATTATACCATTTTCGGGCGGAAAGAAGAAATATTCCTGTAAAATCAGGGCTTGAGAAGCGAGATCTCCCTTGTCGCGTTATAAACCTGCTCGACAGAAATATCCTTCATACACTTAAGATCTTTGCATCTTCTTTTATAACAAGGCGCGCATGGAGCCGCAGACCTTATGATTACGTTATTTCGGCCGTAGGGCCCGGTCCTGTCCGGGTTCGTAGGTCCGAAGAGGGCGACGACCGGTATGCCACAGGCCGCGGCGATATGCATGGGGCCTGAATCGTTGGTTATCACTAGCTTCGCCCCCCTGATGAGCCAGATCAGTTCCCCCATGTCTGTTTCACCGGCCATTGAAATGGCTTTGCCACTGCTCTGCTCTTCAATGGCCTTCGATATACCATGATCTGCCGCGCTGCCGACCACCGCACTATTAATATCGAGCATAGCGGCAAGCGCGGCAAATCGATGTGCTGGCCACTTCTTGGTCTCCCACCTGGCTCCTGCTACTATAACGGCATAGTCTCCTATCTGGCTTCGCAGTTGTCGAATCTTCTCGGATTCCCGTATGAGCGGCATGGGGAACCGCACAGCTTCGACATCGCAGCCAAGTGCTTGTACCACCTTAAGATATCTGTCCACAGCATGGACATCCTTGCCGCCGGTCACCTTATGGGTATAGAAGAGCGCGCTTCCCTCCCTGGCCTCCGCAAAGCCTATTCTGACCGGAGCGCCCGTTGCCTTCGTCATCAAACCGCTTCTCATTAGCCCCTGAAGATCGATCGCAATGTCGTAGGCCTCGGCCCTGATATTCTTTGCAAGTCTGCCCAATTCTGAGATAGTTCCGGAGATTCGTCCGACTTTCTTCCATTGGTCCTTGTCGATAATCCAGAGCTTGCTTACAAGCTGATTGCCATCGATGATGTCTTCGATCCCTTTAGCTATAACCCAATGGATCTTCGCCAAGGGAAAGCACTCATTCAGGGCGGACAGAAAGGGAAGGCTGTGGACAACATCGCCAAGCGAGCTCGGCTTGATGACGAGTATCTTGCGCGGAATTGCGCGTATGGTTATTCTTTCCATTTCAATATATATTTTATCGCGTTATCGAGGTCGTCCACAACCGCATCGGCGTGAGCGGACTTATTCTGCAGGCCGGTCCTAACCAATATCCCGCGAGCGCCGACAGCTTTTGCAAGGAGCATATCTGCGTCCTTATCGCCCACGACAAAGGACCTCTTGAGGTCGATCCCGTAATCGGCCCTTGCCCTCAAAAGCATCTCGGGCTCCGGCTTGCGACACTGGCAGAAATCTTCGGGATTGTGGGGGCAATAATAAAAGTCGGTGAAGCCGTATGTGTCAATAAACAGCTTGTTCGCGTCTTCCACGAAATCTTTCTCAATAATGCCTTTCGCGATGCCCGACTGATTGCTCACACCGATAAGCTCAAAGCCTTCCTCCCTCAGCGACCTTAGCCTGTCGACACCGGACAGCAATTCGAAATCTTCCCACCTGTTCAAATATTTGGCGTCTCTGCAAAGCGTGCCGTCCCTGTCGAAAAAAACGGCTCTTTTCGCAGGCACCAAACGTCTGATATTGGCATAGACATCTTCCGAATTGATACCGAACATGCACTTTATATAATCTTTATCACAAGTGCGCTCGAAACACGGACTGCAATCTATTTTCGTACTGATCACAGCATGCCCTTCCCCCACAGGCCCGGTAAGTTCGGGAGATGTCGATCCGAATATGGCAGCAAGAGGAGTGCCGACAGCGTAAGCTATATGCATCGGGCCGGAATCATTCGTCACTAATACGTCGCATTCGGAGATGAGCGCCATCAACTCTCTCAAAGACGTCTTTCCTGCAAGGAGAAGTTTGTTCATTGGTATCTGTTTGTAAATTTCTTCAGCCGTAGTGACCTCGTCTTTTCCCCCGAAGATTACAACGCTGCCCTGAGTCTCCCTGATGAACCATCCCGCCACCTCGGCGAACCGCTGGGGCAGCCATCTCTTGGATGAACCGAAAGTAGCTCCGGGATTTATACCTAAAATGGGACGCTTCAACTCCGAAAGCCTCGCACGCGCGTCAAGCCGCTCCTGCAGCGTCATCCTGAGCCAAGGATGCGAATATGCCGCACCGATACCGGCAGAAGTCAGAAGATTCAGATAATAATGAATGTGATGGACATTACGGTCCTGGTTTGTATATCGGATAGGGTCCGTCAGGAGAACGCCTCTGCGGTCCCGGTTGTATCCGATCCTCTTGGGTATGCGCGCAAGAAAGGCGATAAGTGCTGCATCGAAGGCGTTTTGAAGCAGAATCGCCCGGCTGAAGCGCTTCCTTCTGAGTATCTTGGCGAGACGAAGTTTACCTACAAGCTCCCTGAACGCGGGCTCATAGATTATTATTTCATCGATATCATTGCTATTTTCAAAAAGAGGTGCAACCGCAGGGTTGACCAAAAGGCTTATATGCGCCTGCGGATAGTATTTCCGTATGGCCCTGATCGCCGGCAACGTCATCACTGCATCGCCGATCCAGTTCACACCCCTGATGAGAATCTTTTCCTCTTCTTTTTCGTCTTTCGTGTCCTGCCCTTCCATCGGGATATTCTAACATGGCGGCTGCGGCCCTTTCGAAAATTCGATTATCTACGGAAACATGTCATCGGTTTCTCAGAATCACAATTAGATAGCGCAGCAGGCAATCCATATTGTGTGACGCGATCCGCCGGAAGTGCCGCGCCCCCGCACTCGAACCTCATCCACAAGGAAGCCGACCTTGCGCAAACGGCTGGTAAAGGCTCGATCAGGAGCGGCCGACCATACGGCCAAAACTCCTCCAGGCCGCAGCGTTGCGAGGGCCACATTCAATCCGTGGAGGCCATAAAGCCAGTCATTGTCTTTTTGGGTCAGTCCCTCAGGACCATTATCAACATCTAGCAGAATTGCATCATAGGCATTGCGTTCCGTCTGTATAATCCTGGCTACATCAACCTCACGTACTATGACCCGCTCATCTTGAAGAGGATAGCCTGCCAGCTCCGCAAGTGGACCGCGGTTCCACGCCACCACCGCCGGCACCAGTTCGGCCACCGCCACCCGGCCGTCGACGCCGATTCCTTTCAGCGCTGCAGCCACGGTGTATCCCATACCCAGGCCGCCGACAAGGATTCGTGGTTCAGGACGATTCGTAATTCTTCCGCAAGCAAGCTTGGCAAGTTCATCTTCCGACCCGTGAACACGACTGTTCATAAGCTCACACTTGCCGACTCTCATCGCGAACTCAGTGCCGCGCTTGTATAGCCGAAGTTCTTCGCCATTTCCGGGCGCCTGCGCGACCTCGAGTAAAATCCAAGGGATCATATGCTGCTCAAGGAACTGCCAACCCACAGGTTGTGGTCCGATTTGGCAACACGCGGGGACCTATGAAAATCTGTCTTTCCAAATTATTACGACATACATGCCGCGTTCAGTATCCCTGCCGCGAGTGATAGGGCACCTAAAAACAATCCCTTTGATACGGTCCCTTCCTGAATTGCAGCCGCCAAGTTCTTAAACAGCAGCCTCACCAGGAGGTAGACCAGAATCTGTACGACAAGGGCTACCGCTCCCCAGAGCAGCATATCGTAGAAATTAACGCTATGGATTATAGCGCTCGCCAATGGGAGGACAAACCCTAACAAGGCTCCGCTCAGACTATATGCCGCAGCAGCATTTCCGTGGTCTATGAGGTTGAATTCTTTATACGGGGTGACCTGAACATATATGATCAGAAAAAAAACGGTCAAGACCATCGCAGAAACGAAATAGGCCAGAAATTTCACGATGCCTGGAAGCTGTGATGCAATTTCCATGGTGNNTCCGAAATTATATCAATCAATAAAATAGTGCGGTACAAAATTGCTCGTGTTTTTTGTCACAGGCGTGTCGTCTTCCCGGATACCGATCCCGGCTGCCAGCCCGTTGACAATCCACGATCCAATGACCGGATACCGGCCATCGAATGACGGAAGCTCCTTCAGTTCCTGGTATATGAACCCTTCACTACCGTATGTGCCTTCAGTCGAGATCACCGAGGCCCCTCGCCTGAATTCTATATTGGCGCCCTCGCGCGCAAAGAGCGGCTTCTTGACGAAACTGTCCCCCATCTTGGATTGATCGAAATAACTCGGCAGCAGATTCTTATGGCCGGGGAACATTTCCCACAATACTGGCAAGATCCCCTTGTTCGACAGCACCATCTTCCACGCCGGCTCGAACAAGGTAATGGCATCGGGCCTGATGTATTTACCGAATTCGTCGGCCAGCAGCCATTCCCATGGATACAGCTTGAACATGAATTCTATCGCCTCATCATCCAGGTCTACGAACTTTTCGATATCAGGATTGAACCCGATGTCCTCGACGTAAATGTGTTTAGTCTCTATCCCTGCCTGACCTGCTACATCGCGCATATATTCTACCGTGACCAGGTCTTCCTCGTGATCCTTAACGCTGCTGAAATATAGCCTTGATACGATCGGCATCTTGCGTTTCACGATATTAAAGGCGTCGATGAGCTTTTCATGGATAGAGTTGAACTGATCATATTTCGGGTACATATCTTCAAGCCATACCCATTGAGCGATGCTTGCCTCGTAGAGGGCCGTAGGCGTATCGGCATTGTATTCGAGCAATTTCGGCTCGCGCTTTCCGTCATATGAGAAATCGAATCGCCCGTAAATGCTGACCTCTTCCCGGTCCCATGAACCCTTCACCATCGTGGCCGCCTGCTCTCCAAGTCCGATCATGGGAAATAATTCTTTCGAAATCACGTACTCGACTGCCTTCATGCTCATTTCATGTAGCTCCTGGGTGACCTCTTCGAGATGGTCTATCTGGGCGACTGTGAATTCGTAGCAGACGCCTTCACTCCAATACCCACCTTCCATTGAATGGAACGAGAAGCCGAGCTCTTCGAATTTACTCTGCCAATCAGGACGCTGTCGCACTATGAGCCTTTTCATTCCGAAACGCCGCCGTGAAAGAGTGAAGATCCGCCGAAGCCGCCTCTTACTGTGCGTGAGGATGAGAACGAGGAGACAGCATGGGAAGAACTCATGCCCGGCTGCATGTTATACGCACCCTGCGTGGGCCTGGTTTCAACTGGAGTTTCATATCCCCTGGGGAAATACCATGGTCTGCCGCCGTAATAATAGTAGTGGGGACCATAATAGCCTCTTCCTGTGGAGTCCTGTTCACATTCGCTGCTGCCCCAATCATTTGCACATGCGTCTTTCGATGAGTAGACGTCCCTCTGTGTCTTCTGTTCTGAACTGCATGCGGATGCCATGATGCAGGCCGATGCGATAAGCGTAAGGACGATTTTTCGGGATTTTTTCATTTATAATTCCCTGCTTTTAGGAATTGCTGCTCTGTTTATCATATCTAACTCGACATTTCTTCTCAAACCTGTTTTCCATTTTGGATAAGGCGTTCTTATTGATATAGTATGGGATTTTCATAGTCAAATATCTCGTTGACTATTAATGCCCTTTAAGCTGTGCCAGATTCCCTGCGAAGTAAGGGTCAGCCGGCAGTAAGCTGACTGCGTCACTATGCCGCAGGTGATGCTTCCGCTCCGTGCTTGATAAAGA
>PMYY01000050.1 GCA_003170655.1 Nitrospiraceae bacterium | reverse complement strand
GTCTTCCCCTACCTTGGAGTTATATATAAACCTCTGATGCCCTATCCACTGCGATAGAGTTTTGATCTGCTCCTTGGTCGGATAAACCCTGAACTTCTTGCCTTCGTTCATGGTTATATTACCTCTGCGTAATAAAAGCCTTCGATAGTCCCCCTCCTGGCTTACGCCTGGCAGGCGAATGCGCTCACAGTCCGTTCAAAAGGATCAGGTGTTTGATTACTTAAGATCGAGCATCCGGTCGAGGGCCATTTTAGCTGGAATCCTGATCTCAGCAGGCACCTTGATTATCTTTTCCATATTGCTCAGTGCATTCATAATACTTTTGAGCGTAGTCTTCTTCATATTGGGACAGATCATGTCTGCTCTAAGAGGATGAAACGTCTTGCAAGGATTGTCTTCTTTCAAACGATACATAAGACCGAGTTCGGTTCCGACGATAAATTCCTTGGCAGGCGATGCCTTGGCGAAACGCAGCATGCCAGATGTGCTCGTTACATAATCGGCAAGTTCTAAGACCTCCAGCCTGCACTCGGGATGCGCCATGAGTGCAGCAGCGGGGTATTTATTCCGTGCATCAAGGACATCTTGCCTTGTTACACGGTCGTGGACATGGCAAAAACCGTCCCAGGCGATTATCTGCTTCTTCGTACTCTTCTGGGCCCACATCGACAGGTTCCTGTCAGGGATGCATATTACCTTCTCATCCGGGAGCGATTCGATGACTTTTACGACATTGGCCGAAGTGCAGCAGATATCGCTTTCGGCCTTCACTTCAGCCGTTGTATTGACGTATGCCACAACCGGAGTCCCCGGGTACTGTTTTTTTATATCCTTGAGTGTGAAATCATGTGGAAAAACAAATGAAGGTTGTATGGCATAGCCTGGAAACGTTCTCCAGACCCTGCGGTCCGCATCCACTTCAATCATCTCTGCCATCGGACATGTAGCTCCGGCCTCCGGTAACAGCACGATCTTGTCGGGTGAAAGAATTGCTGCGCTCTCGGCCATGAAATGGACCCCGCAGAAAACGATGATATCACAATCCACAGTTGCAGCAGTTCTCGACAGTTCCAACGAATCGCCCGTGTAATCTGCAATCGCCTGCACCTCGTCCCTCTGGTAATTGTGGGCGAGTATGATAGCGTTGCGTTTTTTTTTGAGCGCTCCTATCTCTTCTCTGAGAAGAGAGAGTTCATCAGACATCGAAACTCCTGGTCAGGCTTTAATTGGTCAGGTAAGAGTGGCCGGTATTGTAAGCGTTAGTGAAAAGGACAGTCCCATCCTTCAGGACAACCGACTGCACTTTGGGACTGCCGCTGCCTGTAAGCCATCCGGTGCCTCCGGAATATTCATTCATCACCCGTTTTACGTAATTTTCGGTTTCAGGGATAGACGGAACTCTATTGACCTTCTCAACCCTTGCAGGCCCCGCATTATAGGCAGCAAGCGCCAAAGTAAGACTGCCCTTGAACTTTTCGAGCAGGTGTTTAAGATATTTGACCCCCCCCTCGATATTCTCCTCGGGATTGAGCGGATTACCAACTCCCATATCGCTGGCGGTTTTAGGCATCAACTGCATCATTCCGATAGCACCCTTATTAGAAACAGCTCTTGGATTCCAGTTTGATTCGGCACAGATAACCGCTTTGACGAGCTTGGGGTCCACGTTGTGTTTCCTAGCCTTCTCTTCAGCGATATTGTCGAACTCGCCGCTGATATGGGTTTTCTTCTTGGCAGTCTTTACGACAGTCTTGCGAGCGAACTCATTCTCTTTCACAATAACTTTCGATCCTGAGGCCGAAACGTTGGTGTAAAGGACTGTCCCATCGTTCAAGGCAGACTGATACATGTCAGCATGTACACTGGGCGCGAGCAGCAGAAATGAGATCGAAATTAAGATCGCCTTCATTTGTTTATTTTACCATGTAAAACGTCTTTTATCAAGGGTTTGAAGCAACCTTCCCTAAAGAAGGCAAGCCCTGAAGGGCTCCGGGACTCCTCAAGCCGCAGCAATGCATCAATCGTAGTGGTTTGCGGCTACTGTAATGGAGCAACAAAAGATTTTAAAAAAAGCACGTCGGCTTTGCTAGGGGGGGCCGACGTGCTCGGAGGGGGCGTTAATAAGTCCAATCAGAGCAAGCAATAATCTCTGCTCTGCGCACTACTCGATCTTGATTTTCCTTTCCTTCTTCTTGGCCTTTTCAGTCTTCTGGATCTGGATCTCAAGTACTCCATCTTTAAACGAAGCCTTCGTCTTTTCTGTCTCAATACCCGAAGGGAGGCTGATTCGCCGCTCGAATGACCCGACAGAACGCTCCAGGCGGTAATAGTCCTTTTTTTCGACTTTTTCCTCTCTCTTTTTTTCCCCGGTGATTCTCAAGACACCATCGTTCAATTCGACATTTATGTCCTCTTTTTTCATGCCCGGCAATTCCGCTTTAACCACAACAGCATCATCCTGCTCAAAAATATCGACGGCAGGAGATAACTCTTCTTCTGAAAAACCCATATTCGGCCAAATTGCTGGAAACATGGAAAACGGCCTTCTGAAAAAATCCTCCATCATTCGTTCCATTTCAGAGAAATGTGACAATGCCCTCGGAGTCTCGCTCCTTACAAGTTCCATTGTCTGTTTCTTCTTTTTCATGATTACCTCTTCAAATACACATCCTGTTAGGGTCGCTGCATCAAATAAATACAAACCAATATTTTCATATTACTGGTTCATAGCGGAAAAAGACATCAGACGAAATCCCATTTTCATGTCGCCGCAGTGCCGATTTCTTTGTCAGTATCCGTCTTACAGCGGATCTTAATCGACAAGATGATTTTGAATAGCGTAATGAGTTAATTCGGCATTGTTCTTCATGCCCATCTTTTCGAGGATCCGCGCGCGATAGGTGCTGATTGTTTTCACGCTCAATGACAGCTCGTCAGCTATCTCCTTCACTGTTTTGCCCGATGATATCCTGCACATTACCTGATACTCACGATCCGACAGCAATTCATGGGGAGGCCTGGCAGCATCTGTTTCGAGACCGAACGCGAGCTTCTCGGCGAGAAAATGGCTGATGTACTTTTTCCCGGAATATACCTTCCTTATCGCGGTGATCAAATCATTAGGAGCACTCTCCTTTGTAAGGTAGCCATCGGCACCGGCTCTTAGCACTCTTAAGGCGTACTGATCTTCCGGATACATGCTCAAAACCAGTACCGGCAACTTCGGTTTGAAACTCTTCAGCTCCTTTAAAATATCGAGCCCGCTTCGGCCGGGCATTGCGATGTCAAGCACAATCACGTCAAAATCGTCCTTCCAAACCTTATCGAGGACCTCTTGCCCGTTGACGGCTTCGGCGGCCACGACCATATCGCTCGTGTCCATTAGAATCTGCTTCAAACCTTCACGTACAATTGTATGATCATCGGCGATAAGAATTTTTATAGTCATCGTTCAAAACTCCTTTTTGCCGTAAATTAACCTCGCTCATCACTCTTCAACTCATTTTAACCACGGTTGCACTCAGAATCAATGGCAGGCATTCAAGGCAGGCATTTTCAAAAATAAATTACGACGTTATTTGGAGGGTGAGCAGCATAAAATATTCAATCCAGGTGGATAATGTAGTAATGCAGTTTGTTCAATGATTGCTAAGGTGTTTTGTTTAGATATTCCCTGTCAAAGTCACATTCATCCGGCTGCTCCTTTTATTTTCGCCAAATTGCGGCGCGCGTTTTCATTGCCCTGTGATGCTGCTTTCATGAGCCATTCAGCGGCTGACTTCAGGTCTTTTTCAACACCTTCACCGTTTTGGTACATCTCTCCAATCATAAATTGTGAGTCAGCATCTCCTTGTTCCGCAGCCTTGCGGTAGTAGCTGAATGCCACAGACTTATCCATTGCCACTCCGTCGCCTGAATTATACTTTTTTGCAACATTGTATTGAGCGGCACCAATCCCCTGTTCTGCCGCCCTGAGAAACCATTTGAATGCCTCCGAGGGATCTTTCTTTACACCATCACCTTTATCGCACACTATGCCAAGGTTGAATTGAGCAGCAGAATGGCCTTGTTCGGCCGCCTTGCGAAAGAGACGGGCTGCCTCTGCCCTGTTGAGCTCTATCCCTCTTCCCTCATAATACATCACCCCAAGCTCAAATTGTATGGCTGGATTTTCCTGTTCGGCGGCCATGTGATACAATCTAAGCGCTACTTTCCTGTCCTGCTTGACGCCGTCTCCATAATAGTATTTCAAGCCTAGTCTCAAACTTGCCTCGGCAATTCCCTGTTCCGCAGCTTTTGCGAACCACTTAATTGCCTCGGATTTACCCCGCTTGACGATTTTGGCATTATCATAATAGACAGCAAGCCTGAACTGGGCTTCAGCATGGCCCTGCTCTGCAGCGCGGCGATACCATCGAGCCGCCTCGAGCCTGTTCTGTTTTACTTCCCCGCCTTGTTCATAAATGGTTCCAGCCCTGAATTGGGCAGCGATATGACCCTGTTCGGCAGCCTTGAGATACCACCTAAGTGCCTCAAGCTTATTTGCCTGTACGCTGTCCCCGTTCTCATAATTGCTGCCAAGCCTGAATTGTGCATCAGGGTTTCCACTCTGGGCTGCCTTTATAAACAAACTGTTGGCTTCTGCTTTGTCGGCAGGCACCCCATCGCCCGAGAATAGCATGTCTCCACATCTAAGCGCGGCTTCAGTATTACCCTGTCTTGCAGCCTCCAAATACCATTTTAAAGCTTCCTGCTTATCGACTACCGTACCTTCGCCTTTGTAATATTTGTAACCGGCGTTGAACTGCGCGTCAAGGTCTCCCTGTTCAGCTGCCTTGAGATACCACTTCAAGGCCTCTGCCTTGTTGAATGCAACTCCTATCCCCTGGTCATACATAATGCCAAGATTATATTGGGATGCAGCATCTCCAAGATCCGCAGCCTTCAGAAACCACTTTAAGGCCTCTGGGTCGTTTGCCGGAACTCCGTCAGCCGAATAAAACATCTGGCCCAAGCGAAACATGGCTTGAACGTCTCCGCTTTCAGCGGCTTTCAGGAACCATTTAACGGCTTCCGTCTGATTTTTTTTGACCCCTGACTTTTGGGAATAAATAACTCCTAGCATATATTGGGCCGACGCATTACCTTTATCAGCCGCTTTCAGATACCATTTAGTCGCTTCATTCATATTGCCCTTGACGCCGTCACCAAAAAAATATTTATCTCCCACAGCATTCTGGGCTGCAGGCAGGTCCTTCCTTGCTGCACGTAAGTACCATTTAAAAGCCTCAGCCCCTTTTTTGTCGAATCCTTCACCTTTGTCATGCAGGTAGCCGATGGCATATTGTGCCTGTGCCAGTCCCTGATAGGCGGCCTTCGTATACCACGCAATCGCTTCCTGCAGATTCCGGGCAGTACCTTCTCCCTTGTAGTTCATCAGACCGACCATCAGCTGCGCTTCTGCGTCATCTTGTTCCGCAGACTTCTGATACCACTTCAACGCTTCAGCCTTGTCCTCTTTAACACCGGCTCCACGGTAATATCTATTCCCAAGGTTATATTCGGCCTTGTCATAACCATTTTCAGCAGCTTTGGTCAGCCATTTGAGCTCTTGTTCTTTATCTTCCTTCACTATGTCGCCCCGTGCAAATATCAGAGACAATCGAAATTGCGCCTGGACTACATCCTGTTCCGCTGCCTTCAGATACCAATCAAACGCTTGTGTCCCGCTCTCAGGTACACCTTCGCCCTTTTCAAGAAGGGCGCCGAGATTGTACTGTGCAAAAGACACTCCCTGCTCTGCCGCCCTGCGATACCATTTAACCGCTTCCGCTGTATCACGCTTAACACCATCGCCCTTGAAATACATATTTCCAAGAAAATATTGCGCTGCAGCCAGGTCCTGCTCCGCTGCCTTTCGGTACCATTTGGCAGCTTCTGCTTTGTCCTGCTTAACACCGTCACCGTTATAGCAAGCATTTCCTAACCTGTACTGTGCCAAGTCCACGCCACGTTCTGCAGCTTTATGGTACCATTTCAATGCCCCGAGTCGGCTCTGTCCGATACCGAGCCCTTTGTCGAACAAAAGACCCAGATTATACTGGGCTGCAGCATCGCCTTGCTCGGACAGAGAACGGAACTCCCTGTATGCTTTTACGTAATTACCCTTGTTGTATGCATCAGTTGCAGCCTCAAAATCAGCGTGCGCTGGTGATAGTGTTGCCGCAATCAACATGATGATCGACAAAAGCATAATGCGCATGATCATACCTCACAAATTCTTTTGATTTACATCTTAATAAACCCATACTTCCTTCCAGGTTACACACAATTATACACGTTAACCCAGCCTGTTGTGAATATATATCATAATGGGCCCGGATCTGCAGACTTTCTCCTGAAGTATCGAAAATTAATGTCGAAGCCTCGATTAGTTCCGCAGATGCGGGACCTCAATTATTGACAAAATAGGACCATTTAGGGTTGAATAAAGATTCCACATTTTCGGTTAGGCGCGTAGCTCAGTGGGAGAGCGCTACCTTGACACGGTAGAGGTCAAGGGTTCGATACCCTTCGTGCCTACCATCTTTCCCCTTATAAATCAATGGTGACAATTATTGGCAGAGTCAGAAAAGCACTCTAACCTTTTTCTTTTATATCAATTACATCACTAAGTACTTATTGGATTTGCGGGGCATATTGAAAATCCGGCTGTAAAGCAGCTGTAACTCGGAAAGAGTGAGACTGTCACCAGAATTACTGTATTCTCCTACTTGACCTCGCTTGGTGAAACAATTACTTCACAACAAAAGACTTTTCATGTTTCTTCATATATTTGTAAAATTAGGAGATGAAGGAAGAACGGTCCTGGCCAAGGCTTAGATGCGATTATATGACTGATTGCCATGACTCGTACGGCAAGCACTGGGCATGCAACATAGTCGATATCAGTGGCCATGGGCTGGGTATTGTCACAAGTGCAGTGCTACGTCAGGGGGAAATAATAAGGCTTTCAGAGCCTAGTATGAAGGCCAGAATTATCTGGGCGTCGAAAGACAGAGCAGGTCTTCGCGTTTGTAATTAAATATCGTCACTATAGATCAGTTCTTTTCTTTGAGCGCAACTAATAACTACCGATCTCCGCTGCTTAATCGATAGGCAATTCTGAACATTAAAGAGGCATGAATTAATGGAAATGAATAATCGGTGGGCGGTGTAAAGAGGGCGCCGAACTCCGGCGCCCTGTTATGTTACGGCGAGAGCTATTTCATCATTTTCTCGTGCTCGTAATGCTCTTTTTCTTTCATCCCACCCTTCTTCATTTCACAGCCACAGCCATCTTTGCCCATCATTCCGCCGTCCATCATATGCATTTCCATCATTTTCTTCATCTTTGTTTGTTGTTCGGGAGTCAGTACTGATTTAATCTCCTGATGAACATTCAGATGCGAAAGAAATATAGCTGTCTTGATTGCCTCAATTTCCTTCATTTTTGATTCGGCAGCTGTCATGTCCATGGGATCTTTGCTGAGAATGCCTTTCAGCTCAAGTTTTGCAATGTCTAAATCGGCCTTTTTCTTAATAGCATCTTTCATGTGTGCAGTCATCATTCTATCCACTTCTGCCTTCTGTTTCTCATCGAGACCGAGGCGCATCAGCATCATTTTCATATGATGTTGCCGTTCCATCATGTCTCCATGCATCATATCCTTGTGCATACCCTGATGCATCATACCGTCGTGCATCATGCTGTCGCACTTCATATTCATCTGTCCTGGCGGATCATCCTGCATCCCTGCACCCTGGTCCATAGATTGTGCGCTTGCACCGCTAATACAGAATGCAAGTACTAACAATAAAATTGAACTTATCGACAAACACTGTTTCATTCTCACGTTCTCCTTTTTTGTTAATTATTGTTTTGCCGGCATTTTCATTATAGTCATCATCTCTTTCAATTCAAAGAAATAAAATATCTCGTGAATTGACTGACTAAAGAGATTAGAAAGATTAATTATCCACCCTCCTTACTAAATACCGGGGTATATCCCCCTAGCGAGGATATACCCCGGTATTCCGCATCTAATATTTTGCCGGCGCGGGCGCTCCAGGTGCTCCAGGCGCTCCAGGTGCTCCAGGCGCTCCCGGTGTTCCAGGCGCTCCCTTCTCCGGTTCCCCCTGCACTCCTTGCGTTCCCTGCACTCCTTGCGTTCCCTGCACTCCAGGCGCTCCCTGCGTTCCCTGTACTCCAGGCGCTCCCGGTGCTCCCTGTTGTGGTGCTGGAGCCGGTGATTGATTGCAGCCAGTCAATGTAAGAGCCGCTAGAAACGTACTAGCTACAAATAACACAACTAATTTCTTCATACACGTTCACCTCCCTCTTCTGATAAGATTATCCTTCTGCGACAAAATAATGTGGGAACGACCCCGTACGTCGTCAAGCCGAATAGTAGACGTCCCTACAGCCGAAGATCACAATAATAATAATTATAAGTACGGCTTTCAGTACTTTTTCTTTTCGACAGCCCAACATTAACCGTTATACTGAAGCATAAGTTATGCCAAGATCTATGTTGTGAAGGAAGGGTTTCGATGAGATTGATATCACAGCTATTTCACCTAAGCCTATGGCGAGATATCACACTTTGGAAGGCGCAGCCTCCTGATATATCAGCAGCCTCCTGATATATCAGCATCCAGTCTTTATGTTGCCCTGTTTGCATCCTCGATAAAAGCGTCTTCGGATTGATGCCTAAAATCCCTGATGCAAGGTCATGAGTTGGCACTGCCTAGCTTTTACTCGTCGTACAGTTGTATGTCACAATCTAATCGACTTGTAATTGGATCAAGCATTGCCTGATAGCATAACAGTTAGATCCCGACGCAACTGGGTTGAGGGCATCATAATGATATACTTGACAGGTACCTTCTTGCATGGTGGGTGAACAAGAAACGTAACTCACCAGTTGGTTTCAGTTTATATTTATAACTTATCGATAGAGGAGAGAAATATTGAACAAATCGAATAGAAGAGGTCGATTCCTCAGTAAGGCACGAATCGAGGCACTCACTGATGGTATATTTGCTATAGCCATGACTTTGCTGGTGCTGGATATGAAAGTACCGCACTTACCAAAGGGAGTTGCGGCTGCAGCACTGGAACTCAGAGTGTATGATCTTTGGCCCAAGTTCCTCATATATGTGCTAAGTTTTGTGATATGTGCAGTCTTCTGGGTCAGCCATAGCATTCAGTTTCATTACATCAGACGAGCCGATCGGGCTTTCCTTTGGATAAATGTCGTGTTTATGATGTTTGTCGCCTTCATCCCCTTCTCAACTCATCTCCTTAGCGAACATATAGAACAGCGGTTTGCAGTAATATTTTACGGCATCCATCTCACGGTAATATGGATCTGTCTGTATTTGCACTGGCGTTATGCAACCAGTGGTCTCAAGCTGGTTGATGAAGAGATTGATCCACGCGTTGTAAAAGCTGTGTCCATAAGAATACTCATTGCTCCCAACATCTATCTACTGGCCATTGCTGCTTCCTTCCTCAGCACCGGATTAAGCATAGCATTATACGCATTCATAATCATTCTCAACATATTGCCGGGCCGAATCGATCGGCATTTAGCTTTATCGAAAAATACGGATTCTAAGTGAGATATATGGCGATCAGACTCTCTTTCTTCTGATCAAGCTCAATTATTTTAATGGGGCTATGATTTGCAAAAAAATCAGTAGGGGAGGTGGAACCTACATAGGTTCCCATTATGGGGGATAATGCGTAGGCCAGACTAGTTGCATTTTTTGTAGTAATTGCGATGAAACCCCTGTCAGGGAATGAGATCCCGTGAAAAAGTCAATGTGACGGTTCACTACTCTGGCGCCGCTGGCCGCACTGGTCACGGCCCAGATAAAAAATTATCCGCTGTTCATCATCGAGCAAAGAGAGAACGCCAGCGTCGTGAAAAGCTGCTGCCGAAGTCCCCGCCCTTATATTGGACTCGGGCACTTCACTCTGGCATTTTGAAGTTATCCTTTTCCTGGATCGACTCATTTCTCAATACTCTCATCGTCAAAATGTTGAGCAGTGGCTGCAACAAACGCGCTCGACTTCTACCGAAGGTGTTTTAGACTGGGTGTTCCATGAACGTCTCATTTCTTGGCAATGGTGATCGATGATCTGCATCAATGAGAAATGATGGCTTCGATAAGGATTCATGACAATCTTGACTAGAAAATGTTATGTGTAACCTATCAACTGTAATGTTGAGTTTTGCTACAAGTCTCCACTCTATGATCATATAATCACGGTCTGATGTCTTGTACTTTTCTAACTGTCCTTAAGAGATCGCGAGGCGAAGTAGGTTTCATTACGATTTCCATACCATCTGCAATTAACCCTGTATCGGTGAATTTATCCGCAGTACAACCACTCAGGAATAAAGCTTTTTTTTTAACGAACACTGGCATGTTTGCAATGTTCCGTTGTGTTGTAATCAAGCAGTTCTCTGACCAAGATGCTCGGATCTCTACCATATATTATTCTGGCACCGGTTCTCTTTCTTATGATTTTCTTGTCGGGCCGCACTCAACGTGATCGTTGACCACTAGAATGTGAGCCACCAGAATGTGAGCCACTAGAACGCGATTGCGATGGAATAGACGGCACCGAGCGGGAAGCAGGTGCGGCTCTGTAAGTTCGCGCAGATTCGTGGCCACGGTCACTGGTTGGACGATAGTCTCGATGGTCACCGCCGCGATACGGCGCCACATGGTAACTAGGTCCCCAGCCACCGTAGACAACATCGGGAGGTTCATAGTAAACCGCCCCAATACCCCCATCGTCATAGTATCCACCAGTTGAAACGCAGCTGGACAACACAACCGGCAACGTACAGATCACCAAGGCAATCGATAAAGAGCGCAAGAGTGAGCTATTCACTTGGTCACCTCTTTACTGTCATCTTCCGTCCATTCAAGCAATCCGAAGGGGGCTCCAAAAGGGTCGGTGACAACCGCAACCTTGCCGCCATGACGATCAATCCGCGGCTCAACCAGCACGCGGCCACCGAGCGCCACGACTTTTGCAGTCATCTTGACAGCATCTTCGACGCGTATGTAATTGAGCCAGTGGGGATGGGCATTAGGCCTATTCGCTGGCAGTGTATTCA
>PMYY01000230.1 GCA_003170655.1 Nitrospiraceae bacterium | reverse complement strand
GTTGCGACCTCATCTGAAATCTCACTTGCAACCGGAATAAGGCATGCTTCGGATATCAAAAAATGAAGGAGCAATTATATGTTATAGTTACCTATAAGAGAAGCCCTCTTAAATTACATAACAATGATTTCATCCTTCTTCTGTTAGAGGATACACTCTCTTCCCCGCACAGGGTTCTCTTTTATAGATCACAGTCCATTCTTTTACAGGGCTCATATAACCACTTTTTATAAAAAGAGTGATGCTCTTTTTCATTAGACCGGATTTTGATCGAGAAAAGACTTGCCTGAGCAAGAAAAAGAGCTGCATAATAACTGACCTTCTCAAAAGAAGGAAACATCTTCACCGCAGGTATTAGCAGGGGATAAAATCATTGACATCAGAGGTGTACAACTTGATCGTGACACAGTTGTTGTCATATTGCCGAAAATTCCGGGCGTCGGAATGCCATAACAAAGTGGGAAGACCTTGAGTTATAGAAGACCATTTTTTTCAAAAAAGAACGAGATATCGAGCAATAAGACCCTGCTCGGAAGACTACTGCAATCCCGTGTGAGCTTAAGCGGAACAGACCTTGTGCAAAAGTGCGCCGCTTGCGAGCCTCCGCTGCGATCTGAATTGTTCAGCAGCGATCAGATGGAGCAACATGGCAAGACCCTTGCGGGTTTGCACAAATTAACTCCAGGCTATCCTCCTGATCAACTCTTGGCGAGACTGGCCGACAATGAAACCATCCTGACCGGAACCCGTCGTCTGCTGATGGAGGCCATCACTACGGATCGTCGGATTACGCCGGCGGGTGACTGGCTGCTTGATAACTTTTATCTGATCGAAGAACAGATACGCACGGCCAGGAGACATCTGCCGAAGGGGTACAGTCGGGAGCTTCCCCGCTTGCTGGACGGTGCATCGGCTGGGCTTCCGCGCGTGTATGACATAGCCTTGGAGACGATCTCACACAGCGATGGAAGGATAGATCCTCAAAGTCTCAGCAGATTCGTTGCAGCCTACCAGACAGTCGCGGCCCTGAAGCTCGGAGAATTGTGGGCCATCCCTATTATGCTGCGGCTCGCTTTGATCGAGAATCTCCGGCGCGTTGGGGCACGGATCGCTGCCGACAGGCTCGACCGAAACCGGGCAGATCACTGGGCGGACCGGATTACCGAGATTGCGGGAAAGGACCCAAAAAACCTGATATTGGTCATAGCGGACATGGCGCGGTCGGACCCGCCGCTGAAGAGCGCGTTCGTTGCGGAATTTACTCGCCGGCTTCAGGGTCAGGGTCCCGCCCTGGCAATGCCTCTAACATGGATAGAGCAGCGACTCTCAGAGAGCAGTCTGACGATCGACAATTTGGTGCAGTCGGAGACCCAGCAGCAAGCGGCTGATCAGGTCTCGATGAGCAACAGCATCGGCAGCCTCCGTTTCCTCGGCACGATAGACTGGCGGGAGTTCGTCGAGACGATGAGCATAGTCGAACAGACCCTGCGTGAAGACGCCGGAGGTATGTACGGCAAAATGGACTTCTCTACACGTGACCGTTACCGTCACGTAGTTGAGAAGATAGCGAAGAGCGGCCAGCTGTCCGAAGTCGAGGTTGCCGCCGAAGCGGTACGACTCGCGCACAAGAGCGCTGCCGATAAAAATAGCACCAACGACCGAACTGATCGCGAGACCCATGTGGGCTATTACCTGGTCGACAATGGATTGCCGCAACTGGAAGAACTGGCACAGGTGCGATTGTCCGTCTCGGGGGCGTTGCGGAAGGTGGGTTCCCGATTTCCTGTGCTCCTCTATCTGGGCACTATCATGCTAATGACAACGGTTTTCACCGGTGGGTTGCTGGCGAAGGCACATGATGACGGCATGCAAAATTGGCTGCTCGTGATTACCGGTATTCTCTCATTGCTGTGTACAAGTCAGCTTGCGGTTGCGGTGGTGAACTGGCTTGCGACATTGCTTGCAATTCCGCTGCCGCTGCCTCGAATGGATTTTTCCAAAGGTATTCCCCCTGAGTCTCGGACTCTTGCAGTTGTCCCAACGATGCTCACGAGCGCCCAAGGGATTGAAAACCTGATCGAGGCACTTGAAGTCAGGTTCCTTGCAAATCGCGACGATAACCTGCACTTCGGCCTGCTGACTGATTTTCAGGATGCGTCTGTGGAAACACTTCCCGAGGACGAACCGCTATTGCTGCTGGCCCGGCAGAGAATCCAGGAACTGAATAAAAAGTACTGGAATGAAAAAGGCGATATTTTTTTCCTTTTCCACCGTCCGCGCCGATGGAATGCCACTGAAGGAGTCTGGATGGGCTACGAACGCAAGAGGGGGAAGTTGGCAGACTTGAATTCCTTATTGCGCGGACGGGCAAATAGCGGGACACATGATCTCTCCGCGAATCCCTTCTCGCTCATCGTCGGGAATACTGAAATCTTGACCGGCGTAAAATACGTAATAACTCTTGACACGGATACGCAATTACCACGCGATTCGGCGCGGCAGTTTGTAGGTGCCATAGCGCACCCGCTGAACCGAGCTCAATATGACGAAGACAAACAGCGCGTTGTTGAGGGGTACGGCATCCTTCAGCCACGTGTGGCGGTGAGTCTGCCGGGCACCAACCGCTCGCGGTACGCACGCATGCACGGCAATGATCCTGGCATTGACCCATACACGCGTGTGGTCTCGGATGTCTACCAGGACCTATTCCATGAAGGTTCTTTTATCGGCAAGGGGATCTATGATGTCGACGCATTCGAGCGGTCGGTGGGCGGACGTTTCCCTGAAAACAGAATCCTCAGCCACGACCTTGTCGAAGGGTGTTACGCGCGCGCGGGGCTGCTGAGTGATTTGATGCTGTACGAGGAGTACCCATACCGCTACAGCGCGGATGTGAGCCGCCGGCACCGCTGGATTCGCGGGGATTGGCAGCTTTTGCGCTGGCTGCTGCCGGGAGTTCCCGCCCCTGACGGACAGCGCCGGAAGAATCCACTTTCGATGATTTCCAGATGGAAGCTATTCGACAACCTTAGGCGCAGTCTCGTGCCTTCTGCATTGACGCTGCTAGTACTGCTAGGTTGGACGGAGTTATCATCGGCTTGGTTATCGCCATGGTTCTGGACCTTGTCGGTGATTGGGATCATTTTTTTTCCTTCTTTGATATCGTCTCTCCTGGACCTGCTTAAGAAGCCGGACGATCTGCTTTTCAGACAGCATATCGCTTCAGTGGGACGTTCCGTCGCCGGGAATCTTGTTCAGGTAGGCTTTACGCTTGCTTGTCTTCCATACGAAGCGTTTTTCAGTATGGATGCGATTGTGCGTACAACATGGAGAATGCTGGTCACGCACAAGCTGCTCCTCGAATGGAGTCCATCTGGCGACCCGGACAAAAATACCAAAAGCTCCCGCATGGGTGGTTTAGTAGACGCCTGCCGGACTATGTGGATTGCACCCTTTATTGCAGTCGCAACGATGGTGTGTCTGGCGCTTTCCGACCCAGCCGCACTGATAGCGGCAGCACCCATACTGTTTCTCTGGGTTGCATCACCCTTTATTGCGTGGGGAATCGGCCTTCCGCTTGCGCACCATGAAGCAAGGCTGGAGCCGGACCAAATTGTCTTCCTTCAAAAGCTTTCTCGAAAGACCTGGGGTTTTTTTGAGACCTTCGTGACCGCCGAAGAGAATTGGCTGCCGCCTGATAACTATCAGGAGCACCCTGCCCCCGTCATTGCGCACCGTACATCCCCGACTAATATGGGACTTGCGCATCTTGCGAATTTATCCGCCTATGATTTTGGTTACATTACTGCTCGGCAACTCATCGAACGCACGACGAATACACTTGCTACAATGGAATCGCTGGAATGCTATCATGACCACTTCTACAACTGGTACGATACTCAGACTCTCCGGCCTCTATCGCCGAAATACGTTTCGACCGTTGACAGCGGCAACCTTGCGGGCCATTTGCTTACTTTGAGGCAGGGTCTGCTCGCGCTGCCGGACCAAAAGATCCTTGGTCTGCGAGTGTTTGAAGGACTCCTCGACACATTCAGGATTCTCATGGACGTCTCAGCCGAGGCGCATCTTGAAGAAGATGTTAGTGTCCTGCTTGCTCAACTAGAGCAGGAGCTTGAATCTGCGTGCAATTCCCGTCCGACTGCTCTCGCAGCTGCACAGCGCCTCCTTGAGCAACTTGCAAAGCATGCAGAGGAGTTGCTTCCCAGAATCGATAGTTTGGGTGCCCATCATTTAGATGCCAGCCCGGAGAATCAACCAGAAAATCAGGTAGTCTGGTGGGCTCGCTCTTTTGCGGGGCAATGTCAGGCCGCACTCGATGAACTGACGNNTCATTGGGAATGATCTCGCCGATGACAGGATTGCGGCTATCGAAAAGCTAGCTTTGAAGGCCGACGAACTTAGCCGAATGCAGTATGACTTTCTGTTCGACAAAGAGAGTCATTTGCTGGCCATCGGGTACAACGTCGACAGCCACAGGCGGGACCCAAGTTACTACGACCTGCTGGCTTCGGAAGCAAGGCTCTGCAATTTCGTTGCGATCGCTCAGGGACAATTACCGCAGGAGAGCTGGTTTGCTCTAGGACGTCTGCTAACGAACGCCGGCGGAGAGCCGATCCTCGTTTCATGGAGCGGTTCGATGTTTGAGTACCTCATGCCGATGCTGGTAATGCCTACGTACGAACGCACGCTGCTCCATGATACCTGCAAGGCGGCGGTGGCCAGTCAGATCGAGTATGGGAGGAAACGCGGGGTGCCGTGGGGTATTTCAGAATCCGCCTACAACATGATCGACGCTCATTTTAACTACCAGTACCGCGGCTTCGGCGTACCCGGCCTGGGACTCAAGCGAGGGCTCGCAGACGATCTTGTTATTGCGCCCTATGCCACTGCACTTGCGCTGATGGTGGCGCCTGAGGAGGCTTGCCAGAATATGCAGCGGCTTGCTGCGGAAGGATATCTGGGGAAATTCGGTTTCTATGAAGCGATCGATTATACGCGTTCACGTCTGCCACGCAGCATATCGCGCGCCGTGATCCGGTCATTTATGGCCCATCATGTGGGCATGAGCTTTCTTTCCCTAGCCTATCTTCTTTTGGACCGTCCTATGCAAAAACGATTCGAGTCGGACCCCTTGTTTCAGGCAACCACGCTTCTGCTCCAGGAGCGTGTGCCACGGGCCACGGGATTCTATTTGCAGGCTGCCGACCTTTCCGAATCACATACGGCACGCACCGGAGCGGAGACTGCGCTGCGCTCTTTCGGCAGCCCGGATACGCCTTTTCCCCAGGTGCAGTTGCTGTCGAACGGCAGATACCACGTGATGNNCGAGACGACTGGGGCACGTTTTGTTATATACGTGATGCAGCGAGCGGGGAGTTCTGGTCAGCCGCATTTCAGCCGACGGTCAAACACTCGAAGAATTATGAGACTATTTTCTCGGAAGGCCGCGCCGAATTTCGCCGCCGGGACCGCGACTTCGACATGCACACAGAGATCGCAGTTTCTCCCGAGGATGATATAGAGCTGCGCCGGATCATCATCACCAACCGCGGCCGGACACGCAGAGAGATCGAAGTCACGAGTTACGCGGAGGTCGTGCTTGCTCCGCCTGCCTCAGACGCGCTGCATCCGGCGTTCAGTAATCTTTTTGTTCAGACGGAGATCGTCGATCAGAGGCAGGCGATCGTCTGCACTCGTCGTCCCCGCTCCCGCGACGAACTCTCCCCATGGATGTTTCATCAGATGACTGTCCACGGGGTGGAAACCCGCGAAGTTTCCTATGAGACCGACCGGTTACGGTTCATTGGTCGCGGAAATACCATAGCCGACCCACGGGCGATGACTGGGTCTGATGCTCTTTCGTGCAGTGATGGTTCAGTGCTCGATCCGATCGTCGCTATACGGCATCGGATTACCCTTGAGCCGGAACAATCGGCAACAATAAATATTGTCACCGGTATCAGTGAAACCCGTGACATCTGCATGGGTCTCGTACAGAAATATCAGGACCGGCATCTGGCGGAACGCGTCTTCGATCTCGCATGGACACACAGCCAAGTGCTCTTAAGGCAGATCAACGCCACAGAGGCCGATGCGCAGCTCTATGCTCACCTTGCCAGCTCCGTGATTTACGCCAATTCTTCGTTGCGCGCCGACCCCGGCGTCATCATAACTAACCGCCGCGGACAATCAGGTCTGTGGGGCTACGCCATTTCCGGCGATCTGCCGATCGTGCTGTTGCAGATTGCAGATCCGGCAAATATAGACATGGTTCGACAGCTCGTACAGGCCCACGCATACTGGCGTCTTAAGGGACTGGCAGTGGATCTTGTGATCTGGAATGAAGATCACGCCGGTTACCGGCAGCTTCTGCAAGAGCAGATAATGGGACTCATTGCCGGAGGCGTCGAAGCAACCGTGATAGAACGACCAGGCGGCATCTTCTTAAGACCTGCGGACCAGATATCGACTGAAGACCGCATTCTGATTCAAACAGTCAGTCGCGCCATCATCAACGACAGCCTTGGCTCGATCGAAGACCAGATCGACCGTCGCAGTCTGGTGGAAGTAACCGTGCCCCTTCTTGCCATGACTAGAACCCAACGCTCAGAACCCCAACCGATCGTCCCATTGCCTCGCCACGATCTGACGTTATTCAATGGGCTGGGCGGATTCACCCCGGATGGGCGCGAGTATGTCATTACCACTGCACACGGGCAGGTGACGCCGGAGCCGTGGGTGAATGTGCTGGCCAACCCGCAGTTTGGAACCGTCATTTCGGAGAGTGGCGTTGCCTACACCTGGAGTGAGAACGCCCATGAGTTCCGCCTCACTCCATGGGAAAACGATCCCGTCAGCGATTCCGGCGGAGAGGCGTTTTACCTTCGTGATGACGATCGCGGCCACTTCTGGTCACCCATGCCGCTGCCCTGCCGCGGCGCGACACCATACACCACCCGGCACGGATTCGGATATAGTGTCTTCGAGCATACGGAGCGCGGCATCCACTCGGAGTTGTGGGTCTACGTTGCACTTGACGCGCCGATTAAGTTCACGGTACTCAAAGTGCGCAATGAGTCGGGGCGGTCCCGTCGACTCTCCGCCACAGGATATGCGGAATGGGTCCTCGGTGACCTGAGACCGAAATCTAACATGCATGTGATCACCGAAATTGACGCGAAGAGCGGCGCGCTATTCGCTCACAACCACTATAACACGGAGTTCCGCGGCCGGACTGCCTTCTTCGATGTGGACGAGATGTATCGCACTGTAAGCGGCGATCGGACTGAATTCCTGGGTCGCAACGGTACACTTCGCGCTCCTGCAGCAATGACGCGCACGCGCCTTTCCGGCAGGGTGGGAGCCGCCCTGGATCCCTGCGCCGCAATCCAGGTGAGCTTCGATCTGGCCGCCGGCCAAGAGCGTAAGATCATCTTCAGGCTTGGCGTAGGTCGTGACATCGACGATGCCAGAACCCTGGTCAATCACTTTCGGGGACCAATCGCTGCGAGCAGCGCCCTCGATGTCGTGTGGCGGCACTGGACGCACACGCTCGGCGCGATAAATGTAGAAACACCCGACCAGTCCTTAAACTTATTGGCCAACGGCTGGCTGCTGTACCAGACTCTGGCGTGCCGCCTTTGGGCGCGAAGCGGATACTACCAGTCCGGTGGCGCATTCGGCTTCCGCGACCAGTTGCAGGACGTGATGGCGCTCATCCACGCCCGGCCACATCTCGTGCGCGAGCACCTCCTCCTCTGCGCGGCCCATCAGTTCAAAGAAGGAGATGTTCAGCATTGGTGGCATCCGCCATCAGGACGCGGCGTGCGTACTCACTGTTCGGACGATTACCTCTGGCTGCCTTTGGCCGCGTATCGCTACGTTATGATTACCGGAGACACGGGGGTGTTGGATGAAACTGTCCGCTTCATCGAGGGCCGCCTGCTTAACAATGATGAGGACTCATATTACGATCTCCCCAGCCCGTCCGAAGAAACGGCGAGTCTGTATGATCATTGTGTCCGGGCCATTCTAAGGGGTCTCAGTCGCGGCGAACACGGTTTGCCGCTCATCGGCTCGGGTGATTGGAACGACGGCATGAACCTGGTGGGCGAGCACGGCAAAGGCGAAAGCGTCTGGTTGGGATTTTTTCTTTATGAAGTGCTCATGAGCTTCACTGAAGTTGCCGGCGCGCATGGCGACGTATCTTTCGCTGAGCGTTGCGCAAGCGAGGCAGCAGTGTTGCGCAAGAATATCGAGGACAATGGCTGGGATGGCAAGTGGTACCGCCGCGCTTACTTTGATGACGGCTCGCCGCTTGGATCGTCTGCCAACCCCGAATGCCAAATTGATTCGATTGCGCAGAGCTGGTCTGTTCTTTCGGGTGCGGGAAGTGATGACCGTTCGCGCATGGCGATGGAAGCGCTGAATGAGCGCCTTGTCCGTCGTGAGCAAGGATTGGTCCAACTTTTGGATCCGCCCTTCGACAAGTCGGCGCTGAATCCAGGCTACATCAAAGGGTACGTCCCCGGCGTTAGGGAAAACGGCGGGCAGTATACGCATGCGGCCATCTGGGCAGCAATGGCCTTTGCTCGATTGGGGGACACCCAGCGCGCGTGGGAGCTCTTTACCATGATCAACCCGGTGAACCATTCAAGATCGACCGAGGAGACTGCCACTTATAAAGTGGAACCGTACGTCGTTGCGGCTGACGTCTATGCAGTACCGCCGCATACCGGCCGCGGCGGCTGGACATGGTACACGGGCTCGGCTGCCTGGATGTACCGGCTGATAGTAGAATCGCTCCTGGGGCTCAAGCTTGAAGTGGATAAACTGCGTTTTACACCGTGCCTCCCTTCGGATTGGCAGGCCTTTAAAGTGCATTACAGGTACAGGGAAACTGTCTACCATATCACTGTGCTGCAAACGAGCGGTGGCAGCATGACGGGTGTCACTGTCGATGGCGTTGAGCAACACGATAATGCTATTCCACTTCTTGATGACCGTCAGGAGCATTCGGTCGAGGTTAGGATACCCGCCCTGGACAAAGCGGCAGAAAATAATACACTAAGTACATGACAATAGAAAGGGGAAATTATGGGACCTATGCCGATGATTATAAAAACGATTGTCGCAGTGGCAGACGCCGTGGACAAGATTCTTTCCTGCAACAATGACCATGCCAAAAGAGATGCTACCGATTTGCGCGCTCCTTTTCTTGCGGGGCTATTAGTCTCAAGACTATACATTCAGGCGAGATTTTCGCTTGCTTTCACTCGTCTTTTGCGGCGGGAATATTGCTAATGATGCCAAAGGAGGCTCACAATGGGAGATAAGGGCGGTAAGAAGGACAAAGACAAGAACCAGAAGCAGAAGACAATCAAACACGCAAAAGATCTAAAAGAGCAGAAAGACAAACAAACAAAAAGCCCACTGAAACAGGGAGCATGATTCAATCGCTGGCGAGATCTATCTGACTTCTTACAACGCTGAGCATCTTCTCGATTAACCGGTGTTCTATCATGAGGAGGCCTCTTGGTTTCATAGCGGTATCTCCTTATTAATTAATTACAAATTTCTGTTCCATCAGATCGCCGACTGCACGAATAAATTAGTTGCCTAGTCTCGATCTTATTGCCAATATAGCAGATAATCGCGGCATATTCAATTTAAGCGATTTGATAAAGAGCCAACGGTTGGTTTTTATGGGCAAGTCAGCATACTATAAACGGAAATAACTGATGTTACTACGATGTCAGAAGTGTTTGTTGGAAGGTTACATCGAGAACTGACCCTGCGTCGTTTTACTTAAAGTCATTGCCGCAGAGACATGGCTATTACACAAGCTTTCTTCCCGAAATCACGACCAGCGCTCGTCGCTGCACAATGTTCGTGTCACCTGCATAATCATTCGTGTCGCCAGTACCAAGCATTTGGCAACGTGCTCTAAAAGTCTTGATATTTAGGATGCAAAACCCGCTGCAATCTTTATACATCTTTCATTTGTTCTTTTATACGCTGCGCGCTGATTTTTAAATGAAGATATCTTCATAAATATTTCATTTAATTTTAATCGACCGACCTTATGCTTAACAAGCATACGGATTGGCGGTGTTTGCTCTCTAAATATTTCTGATAGGAGGTAACGGAAATGAAGAAATGTCTCGCATTACTTGTAACAGTTATTGTCAGTCTAAGCATTGCTTCTTTCGGTTTCGCTGCAGGTCTTGATAAGTGTGAGAAGTGCCACAAGGGTGATAAAGCACCGGACAAGATGATTGCAAAGGCAAAGATCGGTACGGCTGCAGATCTAATGAAGGCGCTGAAAGAGGGGCCTAAGAAGGGCATGCACAAGTCACTTACGGAGGACGACATTAACGGTGCAGCGGGAGCACTAGAACTGAAATAATTCTTGCTCAATTCCATCGCAAGAGCGTCGGTGCCCCCTTGCTCTTGCGATNNTATTATAAAGGACCTTATTTGACTTATGTGCCGAATCATTGACCTGTCACTCTTATCCAATAGGCTTCGCCTTATAGTTGTTTTCATCGTCATCTCAGCTGTCTATGGGTGTGCTACAACGAAAATCGTTCATGAGGAATACCAGCCCGAGGAATACCAGCCCATTGAGCTTTCAGTTGCAAAAGGAGACGATGTAATTGGCCGGTTGGCGTTTGTCACTTTAGAAAAGGGGGATACGCTACCGGATATTGCCAGGCACTTTAGCCTGGGAATTAATGCACTCAGTGCGGCTAATCCAGGGGTAGATATATGGGTGCCTGAGGCCGGAAAACGTATCATGTTGCCGCTGAGTTTTATCCTGCCGGACGCTCCCAGAAAAGGAATCGTGATAAACTTGGCCGCAATGAGGCTTTTTCAATTTAAGGGAAATGGTGAGTCACTGGAGGTGTTAACCTACCCGGTCGGTGTCGGCACCGAAGAACGACCTTCGCCCACAGGTCAAATGTATGTGGAGCGCAAGGTGCCTCGGCCGACATGGCATGTGCCTGCCTCAATTGCTAAGGACCATCTGAAGAAAGGAGATCCTCTGCCCGCTGCAGTTCCACCGGGACCTGAAAATCCCTTGGGAGAATACGCGCTATATTTAAGCAAGTCGACTTATTTGGTCCATGGCACTAATAAACCGGCCAGCATCGGTCTTAGGGCAACCAATGGCTGTATAAGACTGTATCCGGAAGACGTGAAAAAACTATATGAGAACACTCCGGTTAAAACACCTGTAATCATAGTTATTCAGCCATATCTTCTGGGTCTATCTAATGGAGTAGTTTACTTGGAAGTTCATGCGTCTGCGGAAGACACGGACACTGTTGAGTTTGACAGGGTATATAAAAAATTGAGGAATATTGAAAAGGAATCGGGGCGTACGCTTGATTGGAGCAAAGTTAAGAAAGTATTAGCCGAGGCCCGGGGAGTTCCTGTCCCCATATTCGAGATCAGGCAAGAAAATGGAAAAGGGGTTGCGGAACCTGTAGAAGTCAGGCATCCTGACGAATTATACGGCAGACCGCAAATACTGGAACTGAAAACAGATGCTTGGTCTGTTTTGGTTGTTGACTTGCCCAACGAGATTGATGCTGTGAGGCTTGCCGCCATGATCAACCACCAGGGTCCACAAATTCCGGCAAGGGTGTTATCAAAGAACGGCAGCTACCGTGTTATCGCTGGCCCTTTCAATGAGCTCAGAGAGGCGAAGGATGCAATCAAACGCTTGAGAATTGATCTGGGAATAGATGGTATATTGATTGAACCTGTCAGGAAGAGATAATCGATCACGGTTTTTCCTACACGTTCAAGCCGTATAGCTTGCTGTTGTACCGCGTTAAATAAACTTAATAGGAGGAGGTGATTAGATGATGAAGAAGAGTCTTTTGGTGATCTCAATGATGCTTGTTCTTGCTATTGCTGTGTGGGGTTGTGCAACAAAAGGTGACCTCGAGAAAGTTCAGTCGCAGCAAATGGTGACTGGTGCGAAAGCTGATCAGGCAGCGCAGGATGCGCAGACTGCCAAGGCGGCAGCTGATGCGGCCACGATAAAGGCAGAGGCTGCCGCAACCCGGGCCGAAAATGCGCTGAAGATGGCAGAGGAAAGGGAGAAGCTCGCAGATGAAAAGGCGCAGAAGGCCGACGCCACTTTCCAGCGTTCAATGAAGAAGTAAGTCAAGTTTATGCGGATCTGTTAACGTTGACTTAAATGCTCCGGAAAGGAAGTGGCAGGGCGTTAAGACCATGCCACTTCCTTTTTTCGCATAATGGCACGGACAATACTTTTCTCATCGGTTACGGGATGAAAGGCGCTTGTTTTGGGGTGTGGTGTTTTCAAGGGTAATGATGAAAACATTGCGGAATTTGACTTATAATGTTGTAGATGTTTGGGATCATATCAGGAAGAGGAAAGGTTCTGCGATCATCAAACATATTATTTACTAACGAGGGTCGTATATGTGTAAAAAGCAAAGTAGAATAGGTGAGCATCATTACTTTTTTTTAGTCGGCATCATAATAATAATAATTCTAATATGCGGATGCAGCCACTTTAATGAGGGATTGCAGGCCCAGTCAACCTTCAAAGAAGCGAATGATCTTTTCAGCCAGGGAAGCTACAAGGCCTCTCTGAACAAATATGAGCAGATTAGTGAAAAATATCCTACGGCTGGAGACAGGGCTCTTTTCGAGATGGGAATTATTTATGCGTATCCAAGGAATGAGCAAAAAGATTATCAGAAATCCCTGGAATATTTTCAGAAACTTATAAGGGGTTACCCGGAGAGTGGGTACAGGAAGGACAGTGAGATGATGATATTTAATATCAATAATGTCACTATCAAGGATAAGACGATTGCTACGCAGCAAATACAGATTGAGACACTCCGGCAAGAGGTTATAAGACTGCAAAAAAAGGATGAAGCGCTTGAACAAGAGGTTAAGAGCAAGGAGAATGAGATTATTGCACTGCAAAAAGAGGTTTTTGCGATCCAGAAGGGATCGGCAGATAAGATACTGATAGAAAAGAAAGAAAGACGATTAACGTTGATCTCAAAGGGCAAGGTGCTCAAGACCTACAAAATAGCCTTGGGTGGAAACCCGAATGGTCCAAAAGAAAGGCAAGGCGATAACAAAACACCGGAGGGAATCTACGTTATCGATTCAAGAAACAAGGACAGCCGTTATCACCTATCTCTTCATATTTCCTATCCAAACG
>PMYY01000098.1 GCA_003170655.1 Nitrospiraceae bacterium | reverse complement strand
TCTCTAGCATGCGGAGGGGCCGTACGATGCTCATGGCCAGCCTTGTGTTCACAACTGCGCCGACGACGATAACAATCAGTAGCGAAAAGAGGAAGAGTTGCATTGAACGTTTCATTGTCACCGGGATTTCAGCCCTCTCCCTGTGAAAGATATCGTATAAGAAGGCTTGGTACTCCTTGGCTTTGGTCCTCATCCGAGATTCGGTATCGTNNGATGCCAAATCGTTCAGTGCTTGAGAGAAGGCTTTGAAAGATTGTTCGTCTTTCTTGATGATGATATTGCGTTCGAACTCACGCAATATCAGGAAATTCTGGAGATCGCTTCCTTTGAGTTTCCGTTCCAGTTCCCTTCCCGACCGCGCAAGCAACTTCTCGGTCTGTGCTTGTGAACTGAGATAATAGACCACTAGGTCGAAGAGCCGGTCGTACTCTAGCAGCGAATTCTGGGCTTTCTCGAAGTTGTCGACGCCGGTCGAAGCGGCAACATACGGCTTAATCTGGTCGCTGTCGGTCTTGAGCAAGTAAATATGCCTCTTGAATTCCAGTCGGTCACTCTCCTGACGGTAAAGCAGATAGGTCTTCTCATACCTCCGCGTCTCAACGATAGTATGCGTAATGTCGTCCATTTTATTGACGACAGGGAGTTTTGTGAAAATTACATAGAGCTCATGATAGGCAATTACGCCTATTATGGCCGACAGGAAAATATAGGTCCCGACCCCGAAAAAAATCTTTTCCCTGATTTTCATAGTCGGGAGACGCAGTCTGAAAGGCAGCTTTTTCATTAAGGGCACGGCTGCGACTCAGGCCCGTTAACTGCCGGCTATCTTGTATCCGGCCTTCTCTACGGCCGCAGAGATCTCCTCTTTTGATGTTTTCGTTTCATCAAACGATACGACTGCCTGCCCGATGACAACCTCGGCCTTTGAGACTCCCTGGACGGCGTCAATCGCTTTCTTGACCCTCATCACGCAATGCTGACAACTCATGCCTTCGATCTTCAGTGTTATATCATTCATAACGCCTCCTTGTGGCAGATGAAAAGGTCTAATTGTATTCCACATCACTTCCGAAAACCGACTGGATAATCTCACGGGAAGTCTCTTCGACAGACCTGTTAGTTGTGTTGATCACCTTCCATTGTTTGTGTTTCCGGCATAGGGCATCGACGTGCTCTGTCTCTTCATATATCTTTCTAAGGTCGGTGTAACTGCTGTCGGTTGTATAGTGGCCAAGCCGGGCAAGTCGCACTTTCTGGAGCACATCCGGATCCATGATGAGACATGAGATCTTGCACTGGTCAATCTTAAAGACCTCATCAGGTAAGGGGATTCCGGGGACGATCGGCACATTGGCAACCTTGAACCCCTGTTGTGCAAGAAAAAAAGATGTTGGGGTCTTCGATGTCCTTGAGAGACCGAGGATGACAATATCGGCTTCCTCCAGACGCTGTGCCCTCTGGCCGTCGTCATGATTGACAGTAAACTCGATCGCCTCGATTCGCTTGAAATAGCGCTCATCAACCTTTCGCAGCAATCTCGGGTTTTCCATGGGTTCTATCTTCAGGTACGAAGAAATATTGTTTATGAGGGGACCGAGGATGTCGACATGATAAATGTTGTTTCTGATGCAATACTCGCTGATCAATTCTCTGTTGCCCTTTTTGACCAGCGTGAATGCAACGAGCGCATTGTCGGCCTTGGCCTGACCGAGTATTTTAAGGATCTTGGTCTTTGATTCGACCTTAGGGAATACCGTGAATTTAATGTGAGGATTTTCAAACTGCACGAGGGCTGCCTTCAGGATGTCGAGTCCGCTTTGGCCGGTTGCGTCCGATAAAATATATATTTTTTTCATGGCGGTAGTTTTATATTACGCATCTCTTTGTTTTTTTTTCAAATCTGTTTTACAATAACGCAATGTCAGCTATCTGGGTAATCAGCGATTCTAAAGAAGTAGAGGTCATTTTCCAATCTTCAGGCATCCCCTTTTCGTTGTATGGCCCGAAAGATTTGGCAATGCTGTCAGGTGTGCGTTTTCCCATAGATTCCTTTCCCCTGGCCTTCCTGGACATGGCCATTGAGGGGTGGAGGGAATGGATGAGGGGCATGCGCCATCGGGTGCCGGTAATTTGCTTCGCGCCCCCCGATTTGGGAACGGCTGTTGAGGCGATGCGGCTCGGCGCTGCGGATGTTGTCGATAAGGGACTCACCACCGAAAGGCTGCGTGCGGATGTTGAAAGACATGAAAGTCGCGCCAAGGAGCGCGAGGGCGCCTTCGACGACATCGTGGGAAGGAGCTCTGTGATGAAGGATGTCTTCAGCCTTATAAAGAGAGCTGCCGCGAGTGAAAGCAATGTCCTGATCACGGGGGAAAGTGGCACAGGCAAGGAGCCGACGGCAAGGGCGATTCACCGATGGAGTCCGCGCAAGGACAATTCCTTCATGACTCTGAATTGCAGTGCCATACCTGATACTCTTCTGGAGTCTGAACTTTTCGGGTTTGAAAAGGGCGCCTTCACAGGGGCAAATTATACGAAAAAAGGCATACTCGAAATGGCAGGCGGTGGCACTGTATTCTTAGATGAAATTGGGGACGTTTCTACTCTGTTCCAGACCAAGGTGCTGCGTGTTATTCAGGAAGGGGAGATAATGCGCATCGGCGGGGCCCGTCACACCAAGGTCGATGTCCGTATAATAGCAGCAACCAACAAAGACCTTAAGCTGGCGTGCAAGCGAGGAGCCTTCAGGGAAGACCTCTTCTACCGGCTCAATGTCATCAATATCCACTTGCCGGCTCTGCGTCGCAGGATGGAGGATATACCTATACTGACAGCGCACTTTATAAAGAAATATGCCCCGAAGAGAAAGGATATCGTGATATCGGACATTACCGACGAGGCGATGCACATCCTGCTGAATTATAATTTCCCCGGTAACGTGAGGGAGCTTGAAAATATTATCGAGCACTCAATTTCTTTCGCTGGCTATCCGGAAATTTTGCCGTCTGACCTCCCGCACGCTCTTATCCAGTCAGGACTGAAGAGGCGGATTGCCACCCCTAAGATGAAAGATGCAGTCGCCTCCTTCGAAAAGGAGCTGATATGGTCAGCCCTCCAAGAGGCGCGGGGAAACATCTCAAGGGCTGCAGCGACCTTAGGCATTTACCGCCAGCAACTCCAAAGAAAGATCAAACAGCTCAAAATAGCAACATAAATGCTCCATAGCAACATAAAGTTGCTATGGGATGCCCGTCCAGCCTCAATTCTCTTGCCGGATGCCCAATAGAGCAACTAAGTGTTGCTACATGTGATGTTATTATAACCTTCGGATGTTATATTCCAATTATAAATCAATGTTGTTATGTTCTGGTACCGTTTTTGCTCATTAAATATACGTAAAGACGGCAAAATTTAATAGTTCTATCCGAAATTGCCGTAAGTGTCTGGAAAAAATGAACAGCCCCCTTTTTTTGGGGGTCCGGAAATCATTATAAAGATGGAAGGAACGGAAGATATCATGATTGAAAAGGGAATTGACAGAGAGAGCGGCATAACGTTATATGTCCAGATCTACCGTATAATACGGAAAATGATAGAGGGTGGGGAGTGGCAGCCTGACAGTGTCATTCCATCAGAGGATGAGCTTTGCAAGTTTTTTTCAGTCAGCAAGGCGACCATACGCTTGGCCCTCGCCGATCTTGTAAGGGACGGGTTTCTGAGGAGACAGCAGGGGAAGGGGACTTTTGTGAGGAGTCCTCTGCCTCATTCCGGACTTACAATGAAGACATGCTTGAGCGACAGCATGTTCCAAGACGGAATGAGAGGGGTAAGGGAGTCACTTGTTACGAGTATCCGAGAGCCCGCCGAAGATGTAAGTGAGTATCTCAAGTTCGGCGGTACTATCTTTTACGCTCAATGCATGGGGGCGGTCGATGGAGTGCCGGCCTGCATCGAGGAACTCTTCGTACCACTCGTCCTTTATCCTGGAATCGATGAGGAGACGATCTGCGGCATATCATTTTTCAATCTAGTCAGGGAGCGATCCGTCAGGAAACTCTTCAGGATGATCCAGACTATCGAAGTAGGCCGTGTCAAGGATAGGGCTGCCGAATTGCTGCAGGTGGGGGATGGGCATCCGGCGCTCGTGATGCACAGGGTATTCATAGATTCCGAAGAGAGGCCAGTGGCTTACATTCGGCTCTATGGAAGGGATGGAAAGTATCAGGTCCATACCGAGTTTGAAAAGATCAAATAGAGGGCGCTGCATTCAGAGTATGAAATGGTGATGAAAACGGAAAAGTTAACTGAAAGGAGAAACGCAATGATCAGAAAATGGATGTTGACAGCCCTGCTTTGCATAACTGCGGCGGCCTTGATTTTTGGCTGCGGCAAGGACTACGGAAAGGTAGATCAGGGGCGGGTGACAGAGTTCGACAGGGAGAAGGGGACGGTGACATTGATAAGAGATCTTAAGACCGATCCGGGCAACCCGGAATATACCCAGCTGCCGCCGGTCACTTATACGTTACCGAAGAACTACGGTGACAATGGCAGCGAGCCAAAAACTGGATACCGCATGAAGCTCGACACGAAGAAGAGCCAGATAATAATTTTTGAACCAAATGCCAAAAACTTTATGACGATCGACTACAAGCTGGTCA
>PMYY01000036.1:1479-3337 GCA_003170655.1 Nitrospiraceae bacterium | reverse complement strand
GCGGTTTATGGGCTGTTCATGACACCCCTCGGCTGGGGTTGGGCACTATCTGTTTGGGGCTATGCGCTGGTGTGGTTCCTCGTGAATGACCGCTTGAAACTGCTCGCGTATCGGGTGTTCGATCCAACCGCTGCGCCCCTATTGGCCAAGATAACTGTCGACGTAAATCCGCAGTGAGGCAAGCTGGGTGCTTTCAATGTGGGTGGCTCAATGGTAACTAGAGAGGGTTTACTCATGAGTATAGCCCAAAGTAACATTTGATAGCTGATTCATCGAGTGAATCCGTGCAACACACAGAGATTTGCATCGATGCGCAATTGAGGTTCCACCGAAGAAGTCAATGACTTTGGGGCTTCTCTCAGCAGATTGATTTCACCCTGCCAATCGAGATCATTGTGGCACAAGGCCTCAAGCGGTTGGTCGTTCAGAAGTTGAGCTAAAACCGTCGACTATGAAGACGAAGGGTGAGTTAGAATTTTACAGTGTCGTATCACGAAAACTACAGCTCCAAATAGCAACATAAATGTGACATAGCAACATAATGTTGCTTTTATATGCCCACTGGACCTGCGTCTTCCTAAGTAAAACCATAAAGTGCAATAATATGTTGCTTCATGCGATGTCGTTATAACCTCCGGAAGATATATTCCCGTTATAAATCAATGTTCTTATTTTCTGGTATCGATTTTGCTCATTTAATGTGCACAAGGTCAGCAAAGCTTTAATGGCTCTCCCTGTAATTATCATAAGCGTATGAAAACAAAGCCAATATCCCTTTTTGGGGATCCTGAAATCATTATAAAGATGGAAGGAGCGAAAGATATATGTTGGAAAAAAACATTGACAGAGAGAGCGGCACTACACTTTATGTCCAGATCTACGGGATCATTCGAGGGATAATAGAAAGCGGAGAATGGCAACCGGACAGCGTCATCCCATCTGAGGATGAGCTATGCAAGCTTTTTTCAGTGAGCAAAGCTACGGTGCGCCTTGCACTTGCCGACTTGGTAAGGGACGGCTTCCTGAGGAGGCAACAGGGGAAGGGGACTTTCGTGAGGAGTCCCTTGCCTCATTCCGGTCTCACCATGAAGACACGCATGAGTGACAGCATGTTCCGAGACGGTATTAGAGGAGTAAGGGAGACACTTGTGACGGGTATCCAGGAGCCTGAGGAGAATATAAGGGAGTATCTCAGGTTCGGTGGTACCATCTTTTACGCTCAATGCAGAGGATCAGTAGATGGAGTGCCGACATGCATTGAGGAACTCTTTGCACCGCTGATTTTTTATCCGGGAATTGAAGAGTACAAAATCTCTGACAAGTCTTTATTAAATCTCGTCAGGGAGCGGTCTATTAGAAAACCATACAGGATGATCCAGACTATCGAAGTCGGGCAGGTCACAGAAAAGACTGCCGAGCTGCTGCAGATGAGAGATGGACAGCCCGCGCTTGTGATGCACAGGGTCCTTGTCGATGTCGAAGAGAGGCCAGTGGCGTATATTCGACTCTATGGAAAGAATGGAGAGTATCAGGTCCATACCGAGTTCGAAAAGATCAAATAGTGCTGCAGCATTCATCTTGTGCGAAAACGAGAATGACAGCTGAAACCAAAACGAAGAGCTTTATCGAAAGGAGAAACGCGATGATCAGAAAATGCATGTTGATGGCTCTGTTTTGCATTACAACTATAGCCTTTATGTCAGGCTGTGGCAAGGACTACGGAAAGGTCGATCAAGGGCGGGTGATAGAGTTCGACAAGGAGAAGGGGACGGTGACATTTATAAGAGATCTCAAGACTGATCCGGGCAACCCGGAATATACACAGCTGCCGCCTCTCACTTATACGTTACCGAAGAAC
>PMYY01000036.1:0-1463 GCA_003170655.1 Nitrospiraceae bacterium | reverse complement strand
ATCTATTCACGCAGGCAGAAGATTTTGACGACTTTTGCGGTGGCGGATGAATATTTGGAGTTGCCTGCCAAGACGTGGGAGGCTGGAGACGATGTGAGGATCGATTACAAGGAGGCTGGAAAGGCATTGAGAGTCACCAATATAAGCAGAATGGATAGTTACAAGAAGTAGCCATCCAAAAAAACGGAGTCCGGGTATGAACTATATCTAACAAAGGGAGGTCCTATCGAAGAGAGGCAGCATAAAACAGTTGATTGTCATAAGTGTGTCTGAAATACGGACGGGAGGGGGGCGACGCGGCTGCAAAAGTAGTACGGGGGACGTTTTGAAGGTAAAACATACAAGACAGAGAAATACATAATGAAGTCATTGCGTATGAAAAAAGGAAATACGAGGAGGTTTCACGGGATGAGTAACGCACGACGGATGTACGAATTTCTCAAGGCAGGATCCAGGGCACACGCACTATGGGACTATGAAGTCTCTATGTCTATCATCAAGAACAAGAAGAAACTCCTAATCATCGGGATTCTTCTTCTGCCAATCCTGGCGGTCACTTTTACAGGGGCAGACGACATGATAGGCGGTAAGCAAGCTTACGGACCGGCGCATTATACAGATTTGATATTTTTTGCATCGATAGCGGTTGGCCTTGCTGCCGGCCTTATCACCGGCTGCATCGGCGCAGGAGGTGGATTTATCATTACACCTGCCCTTATGGCAGTAGGCGTAAAGGGAATCCTGGCGGTCGGCACGGACATCTTCCATATCTTTGCGAAGGCGATCATGGGGACAACGGTACACAAAAAGCTCGGCAACGTGTCGCTTAAGCTTGCGGTCGCCTTTGTCGTCGGTTCCGGAGGCGGCACGGTCATCGGCGGCTGGATTAATAAAAGCCTATATAATTATGACCCGATACTCAGCGATGCCTTTATAAGCCTGGTCTATGCCGTCCTGCTCGGGTTCTTGGGCACATACGCCATGCTGGATTTCTGGAACTCGACGAGGAAGAAGTCGGGAAGCGATGCCGGAGGACATGACGCCCACGGCGGATCGGCTGGGATGACGCCTCTTGCAGTCAGCCTGCAGAAGATAAACATACCGCCCATGATATCGTTCGACGAAGATTTCGGCGGAAGAAAAATCTCATGGCTCTTCGTGGCCATAGGCGGTCTTATTGTCGGCATGCTCGCGGCAATTATGGGTGTCGGTGGCGGATTTGTAACGTTTCCGATGTTTGTCTATATCTTCGGCGTTTCGACAGCGACAACCGTAGGCACGGACATCCTCCAGATTATCTTTACGGCGGGTCTCGGTTCCATATTTCAATACGCCATCTACGGGTATGTGTTTTACACGTTGGCGATGGGAATGCTTATCGGTTCACTTATCGGGATTCAGGTAGGAGCGCTCACCACAAAAGTAGTCAAAGGCATACATATCAGGGGATTTTATGCCATGTC
>PMYY01000055.1:2509-2677 GCA_003170655.1 Nitrospiraceae bacterium | reverse complement strand
TCCGGCTTTCCTCCTCGTTCAGCCCTTCGCTCCATGCAGGCAGCTACTACGGCCTCTGCTGACTTCTCGCTCCGGTTTATCACCGTCACCCTTTCAGGTACGAACGAGATCTCCCCAGGTAAGAACGCGATCTTTCTCCGCACAACCGTCAGATCTACGCCATCAATC
>PMYY01000055.1:0-2441 GCA_003170655.1 Nitrospiraceae bacterium | reverse complement strand
GGAGGACTTTCACCCCCAAGACCACGCCCATGCTGGGCGCACACATCCTTCTCCGATTTGAAAACGGAGCAATACCTTAATAGTATGGATGGCCGCCCTGCCGGTTCGATCAGGTATTATAATAAGTGAGCGCCTGTATCATAGAGCGCCTTTCGGTGGCCCCCGCTCTTCAAGGCAGAGGAATCGGGCGTGGTCTGATTACCCAATAGCGCCGTAAAGCCTCGGAATTTATTCCTGGAGATAACAAGGCGTAGGTTTATAATGCTTTGTATGCGGGATTTATCCCGTAAATTCTTTCATCGAGGGGTTGACAAACCCCTGCTGTTGACATATGTATATGATGGACAGTCCGAAATGAAGAAAAGTATCGAATTCAAACTGTGCACTTCCAGTGCTCACCAGCGGTTATTGCTCAAACTACTGGATAAGGGCAAGGGTATCTATAATCTAGGTCTGTCTGAATGCAAGAAGCGACTGAACCGACTCCGGTCCGACCAAAAGTGACCGGGCAGAGATACACAACAGGAGATTCATAAATAATGAAACGATTCAACCTGAAAGTGCTCTTATTACTCTCAATGGGGCATTGCATGACCGATATCTACCAGGGTGCCCTTCCGGCTGCGTTACCTTTTCTCAAAGACAAGCTCGGTCTGACTTACACAACTGCGGGAATAATCCTTGTTGCATCAAACCTTGCGTCATCTGTGGTGCAGCCGATATTCGGCTACTATACAGACAGGAAAGAAAAACCTTTTTTACTGCCGCTCGGCTGCCTCTGCGCGGGCATAGGCTTTTCACTCCTGTCCTTTCCTTCCCAGTATGCTCTCGTACTCGGGCTCGTCCTGATAAGCGGGCTCGGAGTTGCAGCATACCATCCCGAAGGATTCAAGACGGCATCCTATTTTACGGGTGAAAAGGTAGCTACCGGCATGTCGATATTCTCGGTCGGTGGAAACCTGGGATTTGCCCTCGGCCCGATGGCCTCCTTGTTCATCCTGAAACATTATGGCCTCTCGTATCTTCCTGTCATGATATTGCCTGCGCTGAGTTTTATCCTGCTCATCATGTTTTTCTGGAAGACGATCGCTATACCGGAGCGGGTAGCTGCAGTCGGCAAGAAAACGGAGTCACACAAATCAAAGAAATCCACATATATTGCTCTCGCATTAGTCATTGCGGCCGTTGTCATGAGGTCTTGGACCCAGTTCGGTCTTATATCGTATATTCCCTTCTACTATATTGATTACCTGAAAGGTGATGCTATATACGCAGGAAAGCTAGTATCGGTCTTTCTCCTTAGCGGGGTCCTGGGCACACTCATCGGTGCACGTCTGGCCGATCGGTGGGGGCACAAGCGCTTTATGCTGATATCATTTGCGCTGTCCTCGGCAGTTCTTCCCCTCATTTTTATTGCTAAGGGATACGCCTTATTTGCGGTATTCGGCGTGTTCGGATTCTTTCTAATCTCCTCATTTGCCGTCACTACGGTGATGGCGCAGCGGCTGCTGCCGGACAACGTAGGTATGGCATCTGGCCTGATAGTCGGTTTTGCAATAGGCACCGGAGGTATCGGAGTGACGTTCTTAGGAATGATCGCCGATGCTTACGGTGTGCCGGCTGCACTGAAATTGATCACAATATTGCCTGTCCTCGGGTTCATTATCAGTCTATTTGTAAAATATCCGTCAAGCTCCATACAGAGGTGATTCAATGAAACGTGCGCTGTTGGTCATAGATGTGCAGAACGAATATTTCACCGGAAAGCTGCCCGCAACATATCCAAAGGACAGCCTGCAGAATATCACGAATGCGATGGATGCCGCCAAGGAGCACGGCGTATTGGTCATCGTCGTGCAACATACGGCAAAACCAGCGGAATCGCCAGTTTTCAGAAAAGGAAGTCCCGAGTGGCAGCTCCAACATGATGTGACAAGCCGCCCCTTCGATCTTCTGATCGAGAAAAACCTTCCCGGAAGTTTCACCGGCACTATCATGGAAAAGTGGCTCAAAGAAAGGGATATCGATACCGTTGTTATCACAGGATATATGACGCAGATGTGCTGCGACACTACTGCGCGCCAGGCTTTCCATCTCGGCCTTTCGGTGGAATTCCTATCAGATGCCACCGGCACCCTCTCATTCACAAATAACGCGGGCACCGTCACTGGCGAGGAACTTCACCGCGCTATTCTTGTAACGCAGGCAGCCAGATTCAGCAACGTAATGAGAACGGATGAATGGATAGGACTGCTAAACGATACCGCCCAATTAGAAGAAAAAGTCATTACAATGGAGCCGGACAGGTATCTGCGCGGACTGGCGAAGCTGAGAGAAATAGACGGCGAGGCCGGTGAGAGGGTGATAGAAAGTCTGAAGGATATTGCCCCTGATCTTTCGCGATATGTAATCGAGTTCCCCTTCGGCGACGTCTACAGCCG
>PMYY01000104.1:6815-8127 GCA_003170655.1 Nitrospiraceae bacterium | reverse complement strand
GCTCCCTCTAAGGAAACTCTCTTAAAGAAATTCAAGACTGCTCATGATTTCATTCAGGCCGCAAAGGCAGAGAAAAACCCAATGATGAATAGCTTTAAAAAAGACGAGCAACTCAACGCAGCTGCAAAGGATCTCGGATTGAAGTAATGTAGTTTCTGTTTATGTCAGTATTTGTGGTTACGGCATTTGTAAACGCAAATACTGACTATCAATTATGCGCAGAACAACGCATCGGTCGGTTCTTAATAATACCTGAATAACCAACGCTTCCGACAACTTCATACATGACACTTTCCGGACCTGAAAAGTGACAGGATTTTTGTTAACATTAACAGCCCCATAATCAGTACTCCCTTGACGACGAGTCCTGCCTGCAGAATCATTTGTAAAGCTGACTGTTCCATCCGTCCTCCCTAATGTCTGATCGAGTCCCCGAGCATGACCCATAGTTCTTCAAACTGAAACCTTTACTTAAAATGTGGCGCGCCGGTTCCCGGATCCTTCGGGCGAGGTCCTTTTGCCGCGGCTGGAAACAATATGTCTTTTATTACATGAGCGAGCGAGCATTATTCCAAAATATTACTTTCGCATTCAAAATATCTTCGGAACTCCCCAAAATGGCCTCCCAGCTAGTCTGCATTTCTAAACTTGTCGGCGCTCCTTTTGAAAGATCGATCAAGGCATCTCCGCCCATCTTCCTCGCTTCATCTTGTAAATTGTTGATGGCATCCAGTACGCGGTGAAACGGACCGGCGCTTGAAATCGCAATCCCTATCACCTTGTATGGGCGCTGTATGCTGCTCGCATCGTATATTGCGATGTGATATGTCTTGGGCTTAGCCGGCCTTAGAGTCTTGTCGTACAGAACTGTCCGTGTTTGGGTGCAGCCCGACAGGGAGGCAATTAACATAAGTACTATCCAGCACATGGTGAAGGTTCGCATTTATGAGCGGTGCCTCTTTTATGCAGGTTCGTTGCCCGCCCCGTAAAGATGCTCAAGGGCAACATTGACGCAATTTCAGGCCTCCGTTTTACACGGAGGCCCGAAATTACTTGACCAATAATCTGCATTCATTAGCAGAAAAGTTAATCTTGGATCTTAATTCAACACAAAGTGGTCCCTTCTATTTTTTGACCAGCACTCTTCTGTGCTCTCGGTGCAAAGCGGTTTTTCTTTTCCGTAGCTAACGGTGTCAATACGCGCTGACGGAATGCCTGCAGAAATCAGGTATTGTTTTGCTGCATTTGCTCTCTTGTCGCCAAGGGCAAGATTGTACTCCCTCGTGCCCCTCTCATCGCAGTTGCCCTCAAC
>PMYY01000104.1:0-6766 GCA_003170655.1 Nitrospiraceae bacterium | reverse complement strand
GCTTTCAACCACTGTCGGCGCCGTTTTTTGCATAGGTGCCTCACTCTGTACCACTGCTTTTTGAGAGCAGCCGAACCCAAATAATCCAACTATCATCAATACCAGAACAAGTTTTTTCATTGTATCTCCTGAAAAGACAAATGGACTCCCATTTGTTCTAATTAAATAGGCATCTCCAAAAAAGGAGATGAACTACATTTTGTCAACTTAGTTGCTCATGCGGTTCTCGGTGGGGACAAGCCTGAAAATAATTTTGGGGAATTCTCGTAGCTATTATCTATGGAACTCATGGATAGCGCAAACGAAGGATCACTTGAAACCATTAATATATCTTTCAGTTCAGCCATATTTGACAGATTGATTAGTGTTGAGGCCTTGTCTTCGGATAAAACCGTCCTCTTCTTTAATAGAAGAATTGCGGCAATTGGACTTGATGTCTCATGACAGCTCTTCGAAGCTGCGATTGAGCAGATGAGTTCATAAAGAAAAATATGCAAATCAGGTCCATATTTGCAGTCGGCTTTTGTCGTAGAAAACCATGCATGTGATTTTTGTTTGGCGCATATATAAAGAAGTGGTGACGCCGCATAAACAGAAAAATATATCACGGCAGCAAGGCTGAAGAGCTGCTTCTATTGCAAAAGGATATCATTTGCTCCTTGATCATCTGAAAATGCTTATAACTTGTTATAAAACACCTTGACTGGTAACTACAAGAAAATTATAATGTAACTATTATAATTTGTAAAGAGGATTCATATGAATAGCGTTGGGATTAGAGAATTAAAGGCCAATTTAAGTAGTTATGTTGCCAAGGTTCGTAATGGAGAGCAGATAATCATTACCGATCACGGACAAGAGGCAGGGATTATTATTCCAATTTCTGAAGAGCGAAAACTGATTATTTCATTAATGAAGGCAGGCAAAGCACAATGGTCCAGAAATAAACCAAAAGGAATAAAAGGCGTTAAAGCAAAAGGGAAGGCCCTTTCGGACACAATCCTGGAGGCACGCGAGTGATTTTATATCTCGGCGCAAGCAGTCTCATAAAGTTATATATTGATGAAGTTTTTTCAGATGTCGTTAGAGAATGGGTAGAACAAGCTGAAATTGTTGCGACATGCAGGGTGGCTTTCACTGAAGTAATATCTGCTATTGATACTAGATTCAGAAAGAATGACATAGCCAGAAAAGATTACGAACTCATCACTAAAGGATTCTCCGAGGATTGGGTGAACTTTGCTACTGTCGATTTTGACGAGTTCGAGACGGGCCGCCTGATCCGTAAATATGGATTGAGACGGTTAGATGCTATTAATTTGTCTGCCGCCAAACTGATCAAAAATAATCGAGATGCCATCTCTCTCTATTTTTCATCAGCCAGTATCGAATTGTGTAGAGCAGCTGGCGCCGAAGGACTGAGGGTATTAACCTTCAAGCATGAGGAGTGCACTTAAATACCCTAATATGCGTGCAGATTTGGATGGCAACATAAAAGTGCCTGTAAGTTTTATTCAGTTCTGTCAGCAATGCAGGTAACGTGATGATTAATAATTTTAGTGGGTATAATCTACCCCATCACCAACCGTCTCGGCATATGCAGTAACATGTTTAATTTAGAAAGCTCTGTATAGTGGAAAAAATGAATAATCACGGTTTTCTGGCGTTACTCGTTTTCGACTAACTGAATAATAAACAAAGAGAATTATGAAACAGAAACTCAAAGAAGAAACTATCATGTTCATCAGTGTGCTAAAGTGGTTTATTTTGGCCACTGCGGTGGGTGCCATAGTAGGTGCATCCACGGCCTTTTTCCTGTCCGTTTTAACAGGTAGCAGTGATTTTGTCAGACAATATCAATATTATTTTGTGTTGTTGCCGGCTGCTTTTTTTCTTAGCGCCCTTCTTATTAAATATCTTGCTCCGGATGCTGAAGGACATGGAACGGAGAAGGTCATCGAGGCCGTTCACAAGAGGTTTGGAAAAATAAATGCGGCTACTGTGCCGGTAAAGCTTATTGCCACGGTAATAACACTTGCAGCTGGTGGCTCTGCAGGGAAGGAAGGCCCCTGTGCCCAAATCGGAGCGGGACTGGCTTCAGTTTTTTCCGACATATTGAGGCTTGGCAATCGTGACCGCAAAAAGCTGGTAATCTGCGGCATCAGTGCAGGGTTCGCTTCCGTGTTCGGCACTCCAATTGCGGGTGCAATCTTTGGAATTGAAGTCCTTTTTGTAGGGAGCATCCTCTACGAAGTGCTATTGCCTTCTTTCATAGCAGGGATAACTGCTTATGAGGTTTCATCGGCTCTGGGCGTTAAGTATTTCCACCATCAATTGAATTTCACACCGGTTTTTAGCGAAGCATTCTTTCTCAAGGTGCTCATGTCTGGTATTTTCTTTGGATTGTGCTCATTTCTGCTTATAGAGGTGCTCAGGTTGGGTCAAACATTATCGGGTAAGCTTAAAATATGGAAACCCCTGAAGGGTCTTGTCGGGGGGGCTGCGCTTACGGGGCTCACCATGATATTTTCGACCCGCTATCTGGGACTGGGTCTTGACACTATTGAGACCACCCTTCAGGGCGGGACAATCCCTTGGTACTCATTCCTTATGAAGATGGTCTTTACTAGTCTTACTCTTAATTTCGGCGGAAGCGGGGGCATTGTCACACCAATATTTTTTGTCGGGGCATCTTCGGGGGCATCGTTCGCTAACATTGTGGGACTGGACGTCTCCACATTTGCAGCCATCGGACTGACAAGTCTTCTTGCCGGTGCTGCAAATACACCTATAGCTGCAGCCATAATGTCGGTCGAGATGTTCGGGCCCGCTATCGCCCCCTACGCAGCCGTAGCAGGGATTATAAGTTTTCTTATGACTGGACACAGGAGCGTGTATCCATCTCAGGTGCTTGCTGTAGTTAAATCCACGTCCATACAGGCCGAAGTCGGTCAGGAAATGGACATGATAGAAGCGACATTCAATCCGAGAAAGAAGAGCATTACAGGCATCATTTCGCGTTTCGCCCAAAAAATCAGATCGAAACTGGACGGACTCAAGTAATCCTCGCAGGATAGGGTATTCCTTATAACAAGTGAAGTGGGCATGCTTTAATAAATATATAAGGGATAAAGGACGAAACGATGGAACTATTCAATATCATGGCAATTCTAATCACGCTTTCGGCCTTATTTGGATATCTGAATTATCGGTTCATTAAGCTACCTACAATAATCGGGCTGATGCTCATCTCGATGCTAATGTCGATATTTCTCGTTGTGCTGGGGAATNNAATAAGACGTTAATGGTTGGAATGCTGAGCTTTCTATTATTTGCCGGGGCTTTACAGGTGGACATCGGAGAGTTGTTAAGGCAAAAATGGGAAGTTACCGTTTACGCGACTGTTGGAGTTTTTATCTCGACGGCTCTCGTCGGGGCCTTATCTTATTGCATCTTGGGCTGGCTAGGACTCAAGATGCAGCTGATCTACTGTCTGCTTTTCGGTGCTCTAATATCCCCTACCGATCCAATCGCCGTGATTGGGATGCTCAGAAATGCTGCTGCGCCAAAAAGTCTCGAGGTGCAGATAGCCGGAGAATCACTATTCAATGACGGAATAGGGGTCGTTTTATTCGCTGTCTTGCTGGAGATGGCAACAGGTCATCATACAACATATATTCCAGATGCCATTTCTCTTTTCGCCACTGAGACTATTGGCGGTGCCATCTTTGGACTGGTAATAGGCTGGATTGCATACAGAATCCTTAAGAGCATAGACAATTATCAGATAGAGATACTCGTGACCTTGTCATTAGTGACCGGTGGTTATGCATTAGCATCTGCAATAAATATCTCGGGACCTATTGCCATTGTGGTTGCCGGACTTTTGATCGGCAACCATGGCAGAAAATTCGCCATGTCTGAAGTAACCCGTAATAATCTTGCTATGTTCTGGGAACTTATCGACGTGATACTGAATTCCGTGCTCTTCGTCCTCATGGGGCTTGAACTACTTGTACTTCAGTTATCTCTAACTCATGTTCTGGCGGCAGTGGCAGCAATTTTTATCGTCCTGCTTTCCCGGTTCGTATCAATTGGTACACCAATGCGTTTATTGGCTTTCAGAAAGAAATTCAGCCTCAGCACACTTATAATAATGACCTGGGGTGGTTTGCGCGGTGGCATCGCAGTTGCACTTGCTCTATCATTGCCGGTTGGGTATGAAAGAAATATCATTATTGCCATCACATATGGAGTGGTGGTTTTTTCTGTCCTTGTGCAGGGGCTGACATTTAAATCTCTGATTAACCCCAATCTTATTCTGATTCAAAATAAGGGAGGCCAAAATGTCCATTAAACTCAAAGAAGAAAACGGTGGAAAGGTACTCGTAGTTCATGTTAGCGGCAAGCTGGTAAAAGCGGATTACGATCACTTTGTGCCTGAGTTCGAGCGACTTGTCCGGCAGCACGGAAAGTTGAACGTGCTGTTCGATATGACCGACTTTCACGGGTGGGAAGCCGCGGCGCTGTGGGAGGATACCAAGTTTGCCATCAGACACTTTTCCGACATCGAGAAGCTCGCGATCGTCGGTGGAAATAGGTGGCAGCAAGGCATGGCGACGTTCTGCAAGCCGTTCACGAAAGCGACGGTCCAATACTTCGATCACGCCGATGACGCTGCAGCGCTGACGTGGTTGTCCGAGGCTTAACGTCTTCAGGCACAACCAGAATGAGCGTGTATGACAACAAGTATCATTTAACTTACACGAGTTATTGCATAGAAGAGACAGGAGAATACCCATTGTGGAACCCGATATCGGCCAGCTAAATACGAAGGACGATCTAAAATCCCTTCCCATGCCGGAAGTGGAGAATAAATTGGAGTCGTCTTCTGACGGCCTTAGTCAAGCTGAGGCTCAGAAACGGCTGACCCAATATGGTCCTAACGAGATCGAAGAAAAAAGGACGAATCCGTTCCTGAAATTCCTTACCTATCTTTGGGGACCGATCCCGTGGATGATCGAAGCGGCCGTGGTCCTTTCTGCAATAGCCCGGCATTGGCCGGACTTTGCTATTATCTTCCTTCTGCTCCTGGCAAACGCCGTGGTCGGATTCTGGGAAGANNGATGCGCGCTTGCTGGAGGGTGACCCGATAGAAGTGGACCAGTCGGCACTGACGGGAGAGTCGTTACCCGCCACGCACAAATCCGGCGAGGCGGTGTTCTCGGGTTCGATCATCCGCACGGGAGAAATCGACGCTCTCGTGTACGCCACGGGTCAGAACACCTACTTTGGCAGGACGGCGCAACTGGTGCAGGGGGCGCAGACAGCCAGCCATTTCCAGCGCGCGGTGTTGAAAATTGGCAATTACCTAATCATCCTGGCAGTGGCTTTGGTGACAGTGATTATTGCCGTCGCAATCTTCCGCGGCGACCCGATCCTTACCACACTTCAGTTCGCATTGGTATTGACTGTGGCCGCGATTCCAGTAGCGATGCCCACAGTGCTGTCCGTGACGATGGCGGTAGGTGCGCGCCTGCTCGCTAAGAAAGAGGCGATTGTGACCAGGCTAGCAGCCATCGAGGAATTGGCGGGCGTGGATGTGCTGTGTTCAGACAAGACAGGAACCCTGACCCAGAACAAGCTGACGCTGGGTGATCCTTTCAGTGCGGACGGCATCCCTGCCGATCAGGTAATCCTGANNCTTAAAAGGCTACCAAGTGGTCCATTTCCAGCCATTCGACCCTGTGCATAAGCGCACCGAAGCCACCATCAAGGGCGCTGACGGAAAAGAGTTCAAGGTGACCAAGGGCGCACCTCAGGTGATATTGGAGTTGTCGGCCAACGCAGTACAGGTCAAGCCCGCCATCGAGGAAGCCGTCAACGAATTCGCAGCACGCGGCTTCCGTTCATTGGGTGTGGCGCGGACCGAAGGAACAGGCCAATGGCAGTTTCTTGGTGTGTTGCCTCTGTTTGATCCGCCCCGAGAAGATGCAAAGGCAACTATAGCTACTGCCCGGCAGATGGGAGTTGCCGTCAAGATGGTTACGGGTGATGCACTGGCTATCGCCCAGGAAACCGCCAGGAAATTAGGCATGGGTACAAATATTCTCGATGCCAGCAGATTCGGTGACACGAAGTCTCACGAGACGGCGCTGCTGTCAGAGTCCATCGAGGAAGCGGACGGTTTCGCCCAGGTGTTCCCCGAACACAAGTTCCACATTGTAGACGTCCTGCAGCAACGCGGCCATATAGTCGGCATGACGGGAGACGGGGTGAACGACGCCCCACCACTAAAGAAGGCCGACTGCGGCATCGCCGTTTCAGGCGCTACGGACGCGGCGCGCGCTGCGGCCTCCATCGTGCTGATGACGCCCGGCTTGTCTGTGATCGTAGACGCTATTAAGGAGAGCCGGAAAATCTTCCAACGGATGAACAGCTACGCCATATACCGAATCGCCGAAACGCTGCGCGTGCTGTTGTTCATGACTCTGGCGATCCTGGTTTTTAATTTTTATCCATTGACCGCAGTGATGATTGTGATGCTGGCGTTGCTCAACGACGGGGCCATCCTGTCCATTGCGTACGACAACGTTAAATATAAGAACAAGCCCGAGGCATGGAACATGCCCATGGTGCTGGGGGTTGCAACTGTGTTGGGCGTCATCGGGGTCGTCTCTGCCTTCGGCTTGTTCTATATCGGAGAGCGCGTCTTTCATCTCGACCGTGCGCACATCCAGACGCTGATGTATTTGAAGCTGTCCGT
>PMYY01000174.1 GCA_003170655.1 Nitrospiraceae bacterium | reverse complement strand
GGGAGTATCGGAAGCTGAGAATCTTCGGCATTTGTGCCCGAGAGAATGTCAACGCAGTAATAGCTCTCACTTTTAAAGTCTACATTAGCTATATTTTCATAATCTGTGACTTGCCGCACAGCTTAACGATGATCAGCCGGTTCTGAATGGAGGAGGTCGGACAAGGATCGGATACGTTTTGGCAAGCTCTCCCGGAAGAAATCGACACTTTACGCATACGTCTTCGATGAGGACCATATGGTCTCTTCTTTGACAACCACAGTACAAACTGGTATTGTTCTTAGAACAATAGACTGTGGGGGCTCATATGAAAGTCAGTTCTATACCGCTTGAACTCTTCAATATCTGCAAACGCACAGTCGAACAGCATCATGGCGAACATGGCTTTGGCAAGCTCTCATCAGATATCGAAACGCCCGACAACATAAATACCCTCGCGCTAATCCCGGAAGCGTCCGCAGTATTGAAAACCAACAATCTCTATTATCAAATCCGCAAATGGTGTTTCATGGCCAGCATCGGTTTTGTCATCCTTACTGTAGTAATCCCGTGGTGGAGCCTTTCGATATTGGTCCTGATATTTCTTGTCGACAGAATCCTTGCATATCGCGAAAAGAATGGATGGAAGTTCCTGTCTACCGTACTGTTGAGTCTTGAATTCCTGGTAAATGATTTCTCAGGCTGGGGGTCGGCGTATCCTGACGAACGTGCGGAAGCGGCGGGCGTATTGGGGGCCAATCCGGAATCGCCGCAATCGACCTGGCTGGATTATTATTTGCCTAAGCGCGCACAAATGGACCCCACGCTTTTAAAGACCTTTGAGCCGTCCATTCCTCAGAAATAGCTGATTCGTTAGTCCAGCTCAACCAGTTCGTAATCCCTGCTCCCCAACCCTAGCCTGACGGCTTCATCGATCTGCAGACGATATGGTTTATGATGCAGCTTTGCAAGAATATCATCCCCATTCAAGACATTCTCGTCCTCTGCAAGGGACGCCGGAAGCGGTTTCGCCTCAAGGAGCATCTCTATCGATGCAAGTTCAATAGCAACAAGATCGTCGGAAATCAGAATACCCAAATCCTGGATCACCGGCACATCCGCGGCAGGCATGCAGTCGCACTCGGGCTGTATCTCGGTCAGAAAATTGATATACAGGACCTTTCGTGGTTTGAAAGTGCTTAGCACCGCAGCTGCAGCCTCGGAGAGTGCTTTCATGAAAAGTTCGTCATCGCCGGGAATTGTCAGCCCTCCTTCGGGGCAGACCCTTGTGCACCTTCCGCAACGCCAGCAGCGCTCATTGTCATAGGTCATGGCTCCATCCTTGAACTCAATGCAATCGAGCGGGCAGATCTCTTCGCAATTATAGCAAAATGTGCATTTCTGTTCATCCCATATAAGCTTTCCTTCACCGATTGTATGCATGGCGCCCCTGCCGCATTTCCAGCCGCAATGTCTGTGGGCCGAACTGACTCCGCCCATGGCCAGGTTTTTGATCGCCCCTGCATAGCCGGCATTTATATGCCCCTTCACATGGGAACAGACTACCATGGCAGGCACATCGTGAATCACGGAGGCGACAGCGATTTCACCAAGGATCTCTCCTGACGTCACCATGATGTTGTCATTCCCGTAAAGGCCGTCGCCGAGTATTACAGGGACTCCGACCGAAAGCTGATTTATCCCGTTTTGGTTGGCGACTTCGAGATAATCGAGGCCCTTTATTCTGACGGTATCGGTGATAAAGGGGTTAGCACCGGCCATCTTCAGGGATTCAGTCACTTTCTTCAAGAATACTGGCCTCACTATCCTGTGAGCTCCTTCCGACCCGAAGTGAGTCTTTACAGCAACCCATTCCTTCGACTCAAAATAGCCGGAAAGATCAATATTTTTCAGGAGCCTTTCGAGCTTACCCGGCAGGCTTTCTGCATATTTCCACTTCTTCACCCTCGCAGCAGCGAAATAGACCTTTGACATAGACTCTCCTCCACCCCGAATTCTTTGTATAGTGTATATTATACTCTTCAAAATTCCGATCCAGAGGAAACTAATGAAATACTTTTTCTCATTTATCTGTTTGCTGATATTGTGCCCTGATGTATTTTCGGATACGACGGATGGTTCGGCCGGAATGGAACCTAATTATACCCTTGCCGTATCATTCGACATCCCTCATTCCAGGCTAGATGGAATGGCAAGAATAGCCGTAAACAAAGACGAAGAACTCATTTTCGATGTCTCGAATCTGTCGATACTGGATGTAACTTTGGACGGAGTCAAGATTGATCACGTAATCGACCACGGCGAAATGATCAGCAGGACATTGAAACTGGGCGAACTCAAGATTGTTTATACAGCCTCTTTCGGCCTGTCTAAATCCGATACTGCTGACATCGGAATTATCGACAACGTTATAGCCGAGCAGGGAATCTTTCTGACCGGCACCTGGTATCCGCGACCGCGGCGTTTGATGGCATACAGACTGTCGGCAGTTTTGCCATCAGGCTACGAAGCTGTGTCCGAAGCCGAACGTATCGACTTGATCGCGAAGGATGGAAACAGCGAGTTCACTTTCCTGTTCGACCATCGGACAGATCATCTGAACTTTATCGCGTCAAACAGATTCAGCATCGTAAAAGAGAAATTCGGAGAAATCGACCTATACGCCTACTTTTTCGATAAAGACATGAACCTCGCAAAAGATTATCTCGAACATGCAAAGAGATATTTCGATCTCTATCAGAAAATGCTCGCGCCCTATCCTTACCGAAGGTTCTCGATTGTTGAGAATATCCTTCCGACCGGATATTCCATGCCCACATTCACCTTGCTTGGACGGGATGTGGTAAAGCTGCCCTTCATCGTCAGGACTTCGCTAGGCCATGAAATACTCCACCAATGGTTCGGCAACTCCGTCTACATCGATTCCGACAAAGGCAACTGGGCCGAAGGCCTGACAACTTATCTGGCCGATCATTTTTATGCCGACCAAAGTGGAGAAGGCGTCGACTACCGCAAACAGATCCTGATCGATTACCAGAGTTATGTGAATATAGATAATGTATTTCCGCTCAGGGATTTCAGGGGGAGGACGGATTTTTCGTCCAAGGCTATTGGATACGGTAAGGCAGCGATGCTATTTCATATGTTGAAGCAGCAGATCGGAGAAGTGGGATTCCAGGGTGCACTTCGAAGATTCCTTTCCGATAATTCTTTCCGGAAGGCCTCGTGGGACGATCTGAAGTCGTCGTTTGCAGTCTCCACCGGTACCGATTGGGGAGACTTTTTCGATCAGTGGCTCAACAGCACAGCTGTCCCTGATCTGACGGCCGGGAGCGCCATCGTGCGGCAGAAAGGCGAAGGTTATGAAATATCATTTGATCTTCGACAAAAAACAAAACCTTTCACCATGACTGTGCCTGTGACAATTTATGAGTCGACCAAAAAGGAAACTATCCCCTCGAAAATAAGCAGGGAGATGGATACCATAACTCTATATTCGCGCGAACTACCGGAAAGGATAGTAATCGATGAAGGTTACGATGTCATGAGAAGGCTCTATTCTGAAGAGTTTCCTGCGGTCATCGCACGTATATTGGGAGATGCCGGCCCGATGCTGATACTCCCACAATCGGAAATAGACACTTATAAAAAAATAATCGAAACCTTCGTAAACAGAGGCGCCTCGATTAAGAAGGGTCCCGATATAGATCATTCACTTGCGGCAAAAAATACTCTTATCATACTCGGCGCTGATAATCCAATCCTAAAGCGCTTCGGCGGAGCACCGAAACAAATGACGGGAGGCTTCACTCTTGATGTCCGTCGAAATCCCCTCAACCGTGATAAAGTGATCGCGATCATTAATGCCGAATCCACCGAAGAGGTGGACTCGGCTTTCCCAAAGATATTCCATTACGGCAAATACAGCCGCCTGGCTTTCAGCAAAGGGAAGAATATACTTAAAGAAACTGACTCATCACAGAAAGGTCTGACGTTGGAAATAGAAGCGGAAGCTGCAGCGGTTCATGTACCGGACATGAAAGATCTCTCCCAGGTGATCACAGCTGTCGGCGACAGGAGAATTGTCTATGTCGGCGAAAACCACGACAACTATGCCAATCATGCTGTCCAGCTTGAGTTCATAAAGGATTTGAGCGGATCGGGCGTGCAGATCACCATCGGCATGGAGATGTTCCAGAAGCCCTTTCAGCCCGTGCTGGATGAGTTCATAAAAGGCTCCATCGATCAAAAGACTTTCCTCAAAAAAACGGAGTACTTCAAGAGATGGGGCTTCGATTACGATCTCTATAAGCCTATCCTCGATTATGCTCGCGACAATCGGATACCCGTCATTGCCCTGAATATCGAAAAGGAGATTGTCGACAGCGTCGCAAAAGATGGAATAGATGCGCTCCCGCCAGACGTTAAGGCTAAGATCCCGCAGGCCATGGACTTCTCGGATGAGCAATACAAGAAGAGACTGCAAAAGATTTTTATGATGCACGAGTCGCTCAAGGAGCGAAACTTCGACTTCTTCAACCAGGCGCAAATCCTTTGGGATGAATCAATGTCGCAATCTATCGCCGATTATCTTTCCTCACATCCGGACCGGCGGATGATCGTCCTAGCAGNNGACCGGCGGATGATCGTCCTGGCAGGGAATGGGCATCTGACTTACGGCAGCGGCATACCGAAAAGGACGGCGAGGAGAAACGGGCTTAGCTACGCTATTGTTTTGAACGACGATGAACTCGTAAAAGGCATAGCCGATTATGTCGTATTCCCCAAGCATATTGAAGGCAAGAAGCCGGTACGGATGATGGTACTGCTCGACGAAAACAAAGGTCGGGTCACGATTACAGGGTTCCCTGAGAACAGCATCTCAAAGAAGGCAGGACTTGAAGAGGGAGACATTATCATGTTCATCGATGATACTCCGATCAGCAGTATCGACGATGTCAAGATTCATCTACTTGAGAAACATAACGAGGAAAAGATCAGGGTCAAAATATTGAGGGGATACGGCGGAGCGGCAAAGGATATGCAATTTGAAATAACACTATGACCAAGCGTCATGGTGAAAATAAAAAGAATCTATGACTTGCCTTCGAAGGATGACGGTAAAAGGATACTCGTCGATCTCAGCGGCTTCTTT
>PMYY01000124.1 GCA_003170655.1 Nitrospiraceae bacterium | reverse complement strand
TTCGTCTGGAATCAGAACCGCAAGGGTGATGCGTTTAAGTGTCTGTTTTGTGGACACGAGGCCGCAAGCGATCAGGTTGCCGCAATGAACTATCTCACAAGGAGTACGGATAAGGACATCGGTCTCTATGTGCAATACGCTGATGTCAGGCAGATCCTTGTGAGCAGGTTCCGACGCCGCTTGGAATGCTGGGACTTTGATGCTTCGCCTGCCCTGGTTAACTGGGCATCCGTGGCCTGTCTCTTCAAGGATTGGGAATCCTTGAGGGACAAGTCGGCGAAGCGCTGGTTGAAGCGGACTGTTGCGGGCAGGACTCCGGACACCGGAGAACCACACACTTCAGACTGCGTGGGAGATAAGCCGAAGGGCTGTCGAATAGCAGGAGGCACTAAACACCAACAGAAGGTGCGTCAGCACGCCGCTAATACTGCACCGGTCAATCGGAGAGCGAAACGCCCTCACCCAGAGGCAAAAATATACGCGGACATAGTTTGACTATGTCTGAGTACGATTTTGGGAACAGAACAATGGTTTCGCATCGCTCCACATCGCGGTTAATGTTTCTGCTGTTCAACTTCAGCAGCATGATTTTGTCGCTGTAGTGGAAAGTGTGTTGAATAATACGTCGTTTGCCCCAGAACTTCTCAAGCTTGAGATCACGGAGGGCGTGGCACTCCAGAACCTCTATAAAATCGTCCCCAAACTTACGAAACTGACAGACATGGGTGTGCGCTTTGCAATCGATGATTTTGGGATGGGCTATTCATCGCTGAACTATCTGAAGCGCCTTCCTATTCAGACGATAAAGATCGACAGGAGTTTCATGAATGACCTGACCAGGATGGAAGAGAACACCTCAATCGTTACGGCTGTGATCGCCATGGCGAAGAGTCTTAACCTCGATACTATCGCCGAAGGCGTCGAGACCGAAGAACAGACGAACTTTCTGAACAATTGCCGCTGCGATAAGATGCAGGGATTCTTGTTCAGCCATCCCCTGCCTGCAAAGGAAGTCGAAAAGTTATTTCTGCAGTAGAGTCTGTCACCCAGCCTCTCGATTGCCTATCGGACAAAAAGCTATTACAATAAAAAAATGAAAACAATGACTGTGAAGTCGGAAGACTATATGATGGAGGAAGAGCCGTACTATCGGTCTGTCGGCGATGAAATAGACCTTTTCGCGGCTGCTTATTTGAACCGAATTCCTGTTTTACTCAAGGGCCCCACGGGCTCTGGAAAGACCCGGTTCATGCAATATATGGCTTGGCTGCATAAAAGGCCGCTAATCACCGTTTCGTGCCACGACGACCTTACCGCATCCGATCTTGTCGGAAGGTATCTGGTGAAAGGCGGTGAAACCCTCTGGGTCGACGGTCCGCTTGCCAGGGCTGTGAAGGTCGGGGGGTTCTGCTATCTCGACGAAATCGTTGAGGCCCGAAAAGATACGACGGTTGTGATCCATCCGCTCGCCGATGACCGGCGAATACTTCCCATAGAGAAAAGGGGAGAAGTACTCAAGGCGCCTGCCGAGTTCCTGCTGGCGCTGTCTTACAATCCGGGATATCAAAGCGTTCTTAAAGACCTGAAACAGAGCACGAGGCAGCGCTTTCTGGCGCTCGAATTCAGCTATCCGAACAGAGAACTTGAGACCGAAATTATCGTGCATGAATCGAGGGTCAACGAAGAAATCGCGGAGAGGCTTGTGACCTTCGGCGAAAAGACCCGGAACCTGAAAGACCGTGGACTTGCCGAAGGAGCGAGCACTCGCCTCCTGATTCATGCAGCTCAGCTGATCGTGTCAGGCATAGGGCAAGCGGAAGCATGCGGAGCAGCTATCTCTGCGCCACTGACAGACGATGCCGAGATGTACGGAGCACTTTCCGAGATCGTAAGCTCTTTGTTCTGATGTCTGATGCCGCCGACAAACGGATCGGGCAGCTCAGGGAAGGACTTGAAATAAACCTGAAGCTCGATTTTATGGAAGACGATGAGATCAGGGACATCTTCGATGAAATCGCGTCGTTCGATCCGTCTTTAAGGCAAAAGATACTGGCCCTTTCTCTTTCGCTTTCTCACGCCAGCTCTTCATTTGTTTTAAGCACACTGGCTAGGATAAAGAAAGCGAGACACATACTTTCATTGAAAAGCACCGAAAAATGGCTTACCAACGCCTTTGATCTGCTTGATTCCAAGGGGATAGATCCATTCATAAAGTTCATCTCTAAAGCCGACGACACTGAAGCACTCAGAAAATATCAGGGCACCGAAGGACTGAGTCTCCAGTCGATCTTGCCGAGACTCGAAGCCTATATACAAGGGATATCGGGTCTGGGACTCAAAGTAGTGCAGGGGAAGACGGCTTATACCGATACGGCTGCAATATACCTCCCGGCATTGATGAACCTCTATACCGCCCAAGACGAAAACTTTCTCATCTACAAACTCATGGTTGTGCATCAGTGGTCGCGCATTGCCTGCAGCTCGCTAGTGCCTGAAGACGGAATAGTAAGGGCCTTTGTAAAAAAGCAGAGAAATCATCCGGACATCGACTCGATATTCAGAAACTTTCAGGAGCGTGAATTTGCCCAGGACCTGTACGTAATCCTTGAATCGATAAGGAGCCGGGAATTTCTGGTCGCGGAGCTACCGGGATTGATGCGCAAAACAGACGAGTTGGAGAAAAGCGTATTCGAGGAAAGGCCTCATCTCGAAAGTCTTTCTGGAAAGACAGCTGTGGCGGAGGGACTCTTTCAGTATTATCTTTGCGGTAAAACGAAAGGGCCAATGCCGGCCGAGGTAAAGGTTATATTTCCGAAGTTGAAGGCGCTAAGGCAGGCGAAGAGCACGTCTTCCACATTCGAACTCTTATTCGATATTTACCACGCCGGATGCTGCATCACCGGAAAGTATGAGGCCCGTGATCTGTCGTTTCTCGGCACAATAAGGACTGACAAGGTATCCAAGTTTTTAAGGGCGAAGAGGACAGAAAAAAAGAAGAACTATGAAGGTATGATAAATCGTCTCCTTTCAGCCCCTGAGATGGAGAACCGCAAGAAGTCTTCAGCAGCCAAAACGGAAACTGAAGAGAGGGAACTGAAGCCTGATGAAAAATATCTGGTGATAAAGGGAAAAATAATAGAACTCGACAGCGAGTTGAGGGAGATTGTAGAGGAACGGCAGGGGATTCCTGGCGGTATCCTTGTCAAAGGTAGCGACCTCGGGGCCGGGAGTCCGGTGACCCTTGCCGATCTTGTTGCCGAGGAGGAGATTGCAGAAGGCAGGACCGGCGGCATCCCGTATGACGAGTGGGACTACAAGCGCTCGGGATACAAGAAGCATTGGTGCAGTGTTTATGAGCACGACGTTTATCCCGGACACGAGCCGTTCGTCGAGATGACTCTGGGACGTTATGGCGCATACATCGGGCTGCTCCGCAATAAATTCGAAATGCTAAAAAGAGAACCTAAGATACTGAGACGGCAGAAGGACGGCGATGATATCGATATCGATGCGGTGGTCGAGGCCTTTTCCGACATGCTTGCCGGATTATCTCCCGCAGAAGATCTTTTTATCAGGATTGATCGTCAGGAAAGAAACATCGCCGTTCTCTTTCTTCTCGACATGAGCGGCTCGACAAAGGGATGGGTCAACGAAGCGGAAAAGGAGGCACTCGTTCTTATGAGTGAAGCACTCCAAGCTCTTGGCGACAGCTATGCAATCTATGGATTTTCGGGCATGACCAGGACGAAATGCGACTATTACCGCATCAAGGGCTTCGACGAAAATTATTCCGCGACGATAAAAAAAAGGATCGCCGGTATAGAACCGAAAGATTATACAAGGATGGGGCCGGCAATCAGGCATTCAATCACTTTACTTCAATCGGTAGAGGCGCGGACGAGGCTCTTCATCATACTTAGCGATGGCAAGCCCGAAGATTGGGACGCCTATAAGGGAGAGTACGCCATCGAAGACACTAGAAAGTCCCTGATAGAGGCTCGGGAGAAGGGTATCCACCCCTTTTGCATTACCATAGACAAGGAGGCCCGGTCTTATCTGCCCCACATGTATGGCGAGGCGAACTATACCGTGATCGACGATGTGAGGAAACTGCCGGACAAGATTACAGAGATCTATCGCAGGCTTACAACATAGGGGAGTTGAAAATAGTCCCGTCTACATGCAATATAATATAGTCGTTATCTAAATAAAAGGTTCAATGGAGGCGGTCATGGCAACATCGAAGAAGGCTAAGCAGCTGAGCATCGCGATACCGAACAGCGTAGGTTTGCTCGCGGCAGTCGGTACCGCACTTTCAAAAGCCAAGGTAAACATCGAAGCTCTCTGCGCATACGAGATGGAAGGTACAGCCTTTTTCATGTTGATTATTGACGACCCTGCAAAGGGAAAGAAAGCGCTGGCAACTCTGGGTGGCAAGATAAACGTCGAAGATGTAATTACCGTCGAGATTCCAAATAAAAAAGGAGCGATCGAAAAAGTTGCAGGGACGATTGCAGCCGCAGGGATCGACATCGTATACATTTACGGCACTGCGGGCAGCTGCAAGAATCCTCTCTGCGTCATAAAGACGGCCGATGACAAGAAGGCTTTGAAAGCCCTTAACAAGTAGGACTCCATGCTGCCGCCGGTACTGCTCATCGAAGATGACAGCAAAATTGCCAAGGTGGTGAAGGTCTATCTTGAAGGGGCCGGCTACCGGGTTATTTATGCAGACACGGGAAAAAAGGGGATAGAAGCAGCTATTAAAGAACGGCCGCTCCTGGCAGTTCTGGACCTTATGCTGCCGGACATCAGCGGCGAGGAGGTCTGCCAGGAGCTAAGACAGATAGGCGACTTCCCGATAATTATGCTCACAGCTAAAGCCTCGGAAGAGGAGAGGGTGGCGGGCTTTGCACTTGGAGCAGATGATTATGTCGTCAAGCCCTTCAGTCCACGCGAGCTTGTGTATCGCATCAAGGCCGTGCTGCGGAGGCAGCAAAAAGGAGACCTCGATCATGCCGAGCCCCTCAGTTTCAACAAGAGCTCTCTTATAATCGATGGTCAAAGCTACGAGGTCAAAAAGAGCGGAGGACCGATTAATATCACCCCGACCGAGTTCAAAGTCCTCTATATTCTCGCAACCCATCCGGGCAGGGTATTTACGAGAGAGGAACTGGTCGAAAAGGCCCTTGGTTACCAATTCGAAGGCTACGAAAGAAGCATAGACGCCCATATAAAAAACATCCGCCACAAGATAGAGGTAGATCCCAGGAACCCAGAATTTATCCTTACCATTTACGGAGTAGGGTATCGTTTTTCGGGTAAGAAGGATGTTACAGCATAGGCAAATGATGTATGTCTGAGAAGAAGATACCTATGAAACGATGTGAATGGGCCAATAAGAGCGGGTTGGAGCAGTCCTATCATGATACTGAATGGGGCGTGGCAATCCACGACGACAGACGCTTGTTCGAGTTTTTAGTTTTGGAGGGCGCGCAGGCAGGATTGAGTTGGTCCACAATACTGCGAAAGCGGGAAGGTTATAGAAAAGCTTTTGATTCTTTTAATGTTCAGAAAATCGCCCAATACTCCGAGAATGATATTGCCAGATTGCTCGTTAATTCGGAGATTATAAGAAACAGACTCAAAATCGGTGCGATCGTCACCAATGCCAGGGCTGTTCTGCACGTGAAGGAACAATTTGGAAGCTTTGACCATTACATCTGGCAGTTCATAAATGGAAAACCTATTCAAAACGCGTGGAAAAAGATGACCGATATTCCCTCAAGCACTCCTGAGTCTGAAGCCATGAGCAAAGATTTACGAAAAAGGGGATTCAAGTTCGTGGGGGCGACAATTTGTTACGCGTTCATGCAAGCCGTTGGCATGGTAAACGATCATGTCGTAAGTTGTTTCAGATATGGGGAACTCGTGCATAGGAACAAGCATGACCAGACGGTGCACTCCCGAAACCGTTCCTAGAAATATATGGTTTTACATAAGAGCTATCAAAACGGCTCA
>PMYY01000099.1:8770-9337 GCA_003170655.1 Nitrospiraceae bacterium | reverse complement strand
GACATGGGCCTCGGCAAGCTTGTCAATTATATCATCGTAAGGTAGGGTGATGGGTAAAAACTGGTACGTAGTTCATACATATTCGGGATTTGAAGAAAAGGTCAAGCTCGCTATCGAAGAGAAAGCGCGCCTGAAAGGGCTCGAAGATAAGATATTCAGGATACTCATACCGACTGAAAAGGTCATAGAGTTGCGCGGTAAAAAGAAGAAGGAGACCGACAAGAAATTCTATCCTGGCTACATACTTGTCGAAATGGAGCTCAATGATGAGACCTGGTATCTGATCAAGAACACGATGCGGGTCACGGGATTTGTCGGCGGCACTAAGCCGGTCCAGATCCCCGAAGAAGAGGTTGATGTAATCATTCAGCAACTCGAGAAAGGCCCTGCGCCCGTGCTCAAGACCCGCTTTGAAAAGGGGGAGAATGTCAGGATTACAGATGGTCCTTTTTCAAACTTTCTCGGATTTGTCGATGAGGTCGATATGGACCACGGCAGGCTTAAGGTCATGGTGAGCATATTCGGCAGACAGACGCCGGTGGAACTCTCATTCTCGCAAGCTGAAAA
>PMYY01000099.1:193-8720 GCA_003170655.1 Nitrospiraceae bacterium | reverse complement strand
AATATCATGGAGTTCTGCAAGCAGTTTAATGCCCAGACCCAGAAGATGGGGGAAACCCTCGTTCCTGCGGTGTTGAGTATCTACAATGATAGGTCTTTTACCTTCATTCTCAAGACCCCTCCCGCTTCGGAACTGATTAAGAAGGCGGCAGGCGTCGTGAAGGGGTCCGGCGTTCCTAACAAGGAAAAAGTCGGATCGATCACTAATGCTCAGGTTACGGAGATAGCTAAGACGAAGCTTCCGGACCTCAACACCACGTCCATCCAAGCTGCCGAAATGATCATCAAGGGCACGGCGCGGAGCATGGGCGTCGATATCAAGGATTAAGGAGGCGACGATGGGTAAGAAGTTTGACAACGCGATGGCAAATGTCGATGTGAATAAAGAATATGCACTGGAAGAGGCCCTTCAGGTCGTCAAGGAAAGCATATATACTAAGTTTGACGAGACTGTGGATATGGCTTTCAATCTTGGCGTAGACCCTAGGAAGTCAGATCAGATGGTTAGGGGCACCGTAGTTCTTCCTCACGGTACAGGGAAGACCGTACGCGTCCTAGTGTTCGCAAAGGGCGAGAAGGAAAAAGAGGCTACTGAAGCAGGCGCCGATTTTGTAGGGGCTGAAGACCTCGTCGAGAAGATTCAGAAGGGATGGCTCGATTTCGACAAGGCCGTTGCAACTCCGGATGTCATGGGACTCGTAGGTAAGCTCGGAAAGGTCCTTGGACCCAGAGGGCTCATGCCCAACCCGAAGCTCGGCACAGTGACCTTCGACATCGCCAAGGCGGTCAAAGAGATAAAGGCAGGTAAGGTCGAGTATAGGACTGAAAAGGCCGGTATCATCCATGTTCCGATCGGCAAATCTTCATTTGCCGGTGAAAAGCTTGCTGAAAATGCAAATGCAGTAATTAAGTCGATTTCCAAGGCAAAGCCTGCAGCATCGAAGGGCAAATATATCAAAAAGGTCACGGTATCATCAACTATGGGGCCTGGCCTGAAGCTGGATGTAACCAAAATAAAGATTGCTTAAGGGGCTCGTTGCAAGCAGCGCCGCATGCTGCAGTGCGAACGTAGATTCATTCCAAATAACAGCAGGCCTTGCCTGCAACAACAGCGTCAGAGACAGTAGGTACAGCTTCGGTAAATGGTCGTGTGAAGTCTTAGTCAATACTAAGAGATTCGCAAGGGCCGTTTACTTGTTTAATGGGGAGAGACCCGCCTGCCGAGACGGTGGTAAGGGAAAACACAGGCTGTTGCAGACCGGGTTGAACCCGGGGCGCCTGTCGTACCACAATCACTACCTGCTCAACGCGGTCTCTGGGAAAGGAGGATCATTCTGATTACCAAAGAGAAAAAATCAAAACAGCTTGCCGAATTAACCGAGAAGTTGTCCAAATCGAAGGCGGTTGTGTTCACCGAGTACAAGGGGCTTACAGTTGCGCAAATCGCCGATTTGCGCAAAAGCCTGAAAGAAGCCGGCGCTGAATACAAGGTCTTCAAGAACACACTTGTCACGATAGCGGCTGCAGGGACGCCTTACGAGTCCGCCAAGAGCGTGTTCGTCGGACCGACTGGCCTCGCTTTCGGATATGACGATCCGGTAGCGGCGGCCAAGAAAGTCCTTGAATTTGCCGCCAAGAACGACAAATTCAAGGTCAAGAGTGGCGTTATTGAAGGAAAGCTCTATTCGACGGATGAGATCAAAGAGGTGTCCAAATTGCCGTCCAAGACAGTTCTCCTCAGTATGCTTGCCGGAACGTTTCAAGCCCCGGCTACAAAGCTCGCCGGCTTACTCAATGCAACGGTAGTACAATTGGCTTACGCGCTTGAAGCAGTAAAAAATAAAAAAACCCAATAATGGTTTAAATTCAAGGAGGATACAGTTTCATGGCTATTACCAAAGAAGATGTCTTCAGCTTTATCGACAACATGACCATTCTCGATATGTCGCAGTTCATCAAGGAATTTGAGGAGAGATACGGCGTTACAGCTGCAGCGCCCATGGCGATGGCAGCAGCGCCGGCAGCAGCAGCGCCGGCAGCAGCTGAAGAGAAAACCAGCTTTGATGTCGTTCTCGTCGGCGTCGGCGACAAGAAGATCCAGGTCATCAAGGTCGTCAGAGAAATTACCGGACTTGGACTCAAAGAGGCGAAGGACCTGGTTGACGGAGCACCCAAGGCAGTCAAAACTGGTGTTTCCAAGGAAGAGGCCGATGCTATCAAGGCCAAGATTGAAGCTGAAGGAGCAAAAGTCGAGGTTAAGTAAAGCGTCAATGGGAACATGGAGAGGTGGATGGGAGGAGGGAATCCTTCCGTCCATCTGCTCAGTAACGCTGCAACCCATTAACTATATTTAAGGAGAGCTATGGTTAAGCTTTTAAGAGAGCGAATGAATTTCGGAAAAGTGCCTCCCGTATTAGAGGTACCCTATCTTGTGGAATTCCAGAAGAAATCCTTCGACCGGTTTCTGCAGAAGGATGCGCCTTACGAACAGAGACTGGATGAAGGGCTGCAGGCGGCGTTCAGCAGCGTCTTTCCAATCACTGATTATAACGATACGACCTCGATTGAGTTCATTTCTTATGTCCTCGGCGAGCCTAAAGTGTCTCCCCGCGAATGTATCCTGAAGGGAGTCAGCTATGCAGCCCCTCTCAAGATCAAGGTTAAACTTAACCTATGGGAAAGGGATGAAAAAGAGCACAAAATCCTGAAGGAATCGAGAGGACAGGAAGTATATATCGGCGAGATGCCGATAATGACAGATACGGGCAGCTTTATCATAAACGGAATTGAAAGGGTCATCGTCAGCCAGCTTCACCGCTCACCCGGCGTCTATTTCGCTCCGGACAAAGGTAAGACTCATGCAAGCGGACGGCTTTTATATACTGCGCGGGTAATCCCAGTGAGGGGCTCGTGGCTAGACTTCGAGTTTGACTCGAAGGATATTCTCTACGTCAGGATCGACAGACGAAGAAAGCTTCCCGCAACCATCGTCCTTAAGGCTTTGGGGTATACGAATGAAGACCTGTTGAAGACCTTTTACCCGGTGGAGGAAATCAAGATTGTCGACAGGGAGAACTTCACCCGTACGGTCAGTCACGTTCTCTCCGGCATCAGGTCTAAATACAGTATATTAGCACCTCAGACAAAGGAAGTAATCGTTAAAGAAGGGAGCAAGATAACCAAACTTGCCCTCAAGAAAATAGAGTCTTTGGGGATCAAGGAAGTGCCGATCCCCAGGAATGAGATCATCGGCAGGGTCACGCTTACCGATATCGTCGATCCCAAAACAGGCGAAATCGTCCTCGACAGCAACAAAGAGATTACGGAAGAGATACTCGTGAAGATTACGTCTCTAAAGATTGCGTCTCTCAATCTGCTTTTCATCGACAACGTCAGTTATCTGCCGTCGTTCAGAGAGACGCTCCTCACTGACAAGGTCGGTTCGCAGAAGGATGCACTGAAGGAGATTTACAAAAAACTGAGGCCCGGCGAGCCTGCCACCGAAGACGCTGCAAAAGAACTCTTCAGCGGTCTCTTCTTCGATCCCAAACGCTATGATCTTTCGTCGGTTGGCAGATTGAAGGTGAACGAGAAACTCAGTCTCGATACAGCGCTGGACGTCAGAGTCTTGACCGATAAGGATGTCGTCGAGATTGTACGATATCTTTTGAACCTGAGGACAGGCAAGGGAGAAGTGGACGACATCGACCATCTCGGCAACCGCCGTGTCAGGGGTATAGGCGAACTCCTCGAAAACCAGTTCAGGATCGGCCTCGTCCGCATGGAGAGGGCCATCAAGGAAAAGATGACCATAACGGAGCTCGACCAGGCCATGCCGCATGATCTGATCAACGCCAAGCCGGTACTTGCCGCCGTCAAGGAATTCTTCGGATCGAGCCAGCTGAGCCAGTTTATGGACCAGACCAACCCGCTCTCGGAGATCACACATAAGAGAAGACTGTCGGCCCTCGGTCCGGGCGGACTCACAAGAGAGCGCGCGGGGTTCGAGGTTAGAGACGTACATCCGACCCATTACGCTAGGATCTGCCCAATCGAAACTCCTGAAGGTCCGAATATCGGACTCATCACATCTCTGGCGAGTTATGCCAAGATCAACGACTTTGGCTTTATTGAGGCCCCGTATCGCAAGGTTGTCGAGGGCAAGGTAACCAGCGAAATAGTCTACCTGTCTGCATCAGAAGGGGAAAGGTACATCATCGCTGAAGCAACTTCGCCTATCGACAAGAAGGGTCATTTACTGGGCACTGTGTCCGCTAGAGTCGGGCATGACTTCAGGATTTTAACGCCCGAAGAGGTTCAGTACATGGATGTGTCACCCAAGCAGATCGTCGGCGTATCGGCAGCGCTGATTCCATTCCTCGAAAACGACGATGCCAACAGGGCACTCATGGGATCGAACATGCAGAGACAGGCGGTACCACTGCTCCGTCCGGACGCTCCGGTTGTCGGCACCGGCATGGAACACTTTGCCGCCAGGGATTCCGGGTGGATTGTAATAGCTAAAAGGGCTGGTGTTATAGAGAGCGTGGATTCCTCGCGTATCGTCGTTAGGGTCACCGAAGACGGCGGAGGCGTGGATATTTACAGTCTTGTTAAATTCCAGCGCTCCAACCAGGGAACATGTATGAACCAGAAGCCGACGGTCAATCCCGGCGATACGGTCGAGAAGGGTGCCATTCTTGCTGACGGACCATCGACCGAATTCGGTGAACTGGCCCTAGGAAAGAATGTCATCGTCGCCTTCATGCCTTGGGGCGGATACAACTTTGAAGATGCCATGCTTCTGAATGAGAGAATGGTGGTGGACGACATATTCACTTCCATCCATGTTGACGAATTCGAGCTTGAGTCGCGTGATACAAAACTCGGTCCCGAAGAGATCACTAGAGACATTCCCAACGTCGGCGAAGAGGCACTCAAAGACCTCGACGAAAGCGGTATTATCAGAATCGGCGCTGAGGTAAAAGCGGGCGATATCCTCGTCGGCAAGGTCACTCCGAAAGGCGAGACCATATTGACGCCTGAAGAGAAACTTCTTCGGGCGATCTTCGGTGAAAAGGCCGAGGAGGTCAAGGAAAGTTGCCTTTATGTGCCGCCGGGGATCGAGGGAACTGTAGTAGATGTCCGCGTCCTTTCGAGAAAGGGCATCGAGAAGGATGAACGGACGAAAAGCATCGAAGAAGACGACATAAGCCGGCTCCAGAGGGACCTTGATGAAGAGGTCAAGATATTGAAGGAAGAGAAAGCCGTGCGCATCCGAAAGATACTTGTAGGGCAGAAGCCTGTCGAGGACGTGAAGGACTCCAAGACTAAGGAGCTCCTCTGCCCAAAGGGCAAAAAACTCACGGAGGCTCATATTCTCAGGGTCAAGGATGATCATCTTCTCAGGGTCAAGATAGACGAACCCGACGCTCGGGAGAAGATCGACGAGGTCAATGGCGAAATCAATCAGTACATACGCTACCTTGAAACCCGTTACCACGAAAGGCTAGAACGAGTGAAGAAGGGAGACGAACTGCCTCCCGGAGTGAACAAGGTCGTCAAAGTTTATATAGCGATGAAGAGGAAGATCCAGGTAGGAGACAAGATGGCAGGGCGCCATGGGAATAAGGGTGTCGTCTCGATGGTGATGCCGGCTGAGGAGATGCCGTATCTCCCCGACGGGACGCCTGTGGACATAGTGTTGAATCCTCTCGGCGTTCCATCGAGAATGAACGTGGGGCAGATCTTGGAGGCGCATCTCGGATGGGCCGCTTACAATCAGAAGCTCTATGTCACCACCCCTGTATTTGAAGGAGCGAGGGAAAATGAGATCAAGGAGCTCCTCAAAAAGGCTGGCTTTGCGACATCGGGCCAGATGCAGCTCGTTGATGGCAGGACCGGAGAGCCGTTCCAGAGACCTGTAACCGTGGGTTGTATGTACATGCTCAAGCTCCATCATCTTGTAGCGGACAAGATTCACGCACGCTCCATCGGGCCATACTCGCTTGTGACGCAGCAACCACTTGGAGGAAAGGCGCAGTTCGGCGGCCAGAGACTCGGAGAAATGGAAGTTTGGGCCCTCGAGGCATATGGCGCTGCGCATACTCTTCAGGAATTTCTGACCGTGAAAAGTGACGACATCAGCGGAAGATCGCGTATGTACGAGGCTATTGTCAAAGGCGATCCAGTGCTCGAACCGGGCATTCCCGAATCGTTTCACGTATTAATAAAAGAGCTCCAGAGCCTCGGCCTCGACGTCGAGCTTCTTGAGAAAAAGAGAAGCAGGGAGGGATAACTTTGCAGGAAGACATATACGCCCTTTTTCAAAAACCAAAGAACCCTCGGGATTTCGATGCTATTCGTATCAAGCTCGCATCACCCGAAAAGATACGAGAATGGTCTCACGGCGAGGTCAAAAAGCCCGAGACCATCAACTACCGTACTTTCAAGCCGGAGCATGACGGACTCTTCTGCGCGAAGATATTCGGCCCTGTAAAGGACTGGGAATGCCTCTGCGGCAAATACAAACGCATGAAGCACCGCGGCGTCATTTGCGACAAGTGCGGCGTCGAGGTCATACAGTCAAAGGTGAGACGGGAACGGATGGGCCACATCGAACTTGCGACCCCCGTAGCTCATGTGTGGTTCCTAAGGGGCCTGCCGAGCAGGATCGGTACCCTTCTTGATATGACGGTACGGCAGCTTGAAAGGGTACTCTACTTCGAAGATTACATCGTTATCGATCCGGGAGAGACTACCCTTAAGGAAAAAGATCTTCTTTCGGAAGAGGATTACAAGAAGAAGATCGCTGAATTCGGCACTAAGTTCAAGGTTGGTATGGGTGCCGAGGCTATCAGGGAACTCCTCAAAATGGTGGACCTTGAGACCCTTGCGAGAGAGCTTAAGGACAAGATAGAGTCTGTATCGTCCCTTGGTGTTAAGAAGAAACTCACCAAGAGGCTGAGGGTTGTCGATGCATTTACGAAATCCGGCAACAGGCCAGAGTGGATGATCCTCGACATCGTACCCGTTCTGCCGCCTGACCTGAGGCCGCTTGTTCCTCTCGACGGAGGCCGGTTTGCCACGTCCGATCTTAATGATCTTTATCGCCGCGTTATCAACAGGAACAACCGTCTGAAAAGACTGATGGAGCTTAAAGCACCGAGCGTCATCATAAAGAACGAGAAGAGAATGCTCCAGGAGGCGGTCGACGCGCTGTTCGACAACAGCAAGAAGACAAAGGTGCTGAAGGCCGGCGGTAAAAGGGCGCTCAAATCCCTGAGTGATATGATCAAGGGGAAGCAGGGCCGTTTCAGGCAGAACCTTCTTGGAAAGAGAGTCGACTATTCAGGCCGTTCGGTTATCGTTGTCGGCCCAGACCTCAATCTCAACCAGTGCGGTCTCCCCAAAATGATGGCACTGGAACTCTTCAAACCTTTTGTATTCAACAAGCTCGAGGAGAAGGGTTACGCTACGACCATCAAGCAGGCAAAGAAGCTTGTCGAAAAGGAGAAACCCGAAGTCTGGGATGCGCTCGAAGAGGTGATACAGGAGCATCCAGTCCTGCTTAACCGCGCACCCACTCTTCATCGTCTTGGTATACAGGCCTTTGATCCGATACTTGTAGAGGGCAAGGCCATAAAGCTTCATCCTCTCGTCTGCACAGCCTTCAACGCCGACTTCGATGGTGACCAGATGGCGGTCCACGTGCCTCTTTCACTGGAGGCGCAGATAGAGGCACGAGTACTGATGATGTCGGTAAACAACCTGCTTTCGCCTGCAAACGGAAAGCCGATTATTCTGCCGACGCAAGACATGGTCCTCGGTATTTACTATCTAACCAAGATGAGAAGGGGTGTGGCCGGGGAAGGAAAGATTTACGCCGACGCGGAGGATGTGAGCATAGCCTACGATGCCGGCGCAATCGATGTCCATGCCATGGTCAAGGTAAAGTTGGACGGCAATTTTGTCGAGACTACGGTCGGTAGAATGCTTTTCAGCGAGATATTGCCGAAGGATGTTCCCTTTGCAATGATCAACAAAGAGCTTACGAAGAAGGAACTTGGAAAGCTGATTGAATATATTCATAAAGGTGTGGGCAAGCGGGAGACCGTTATATTCATGAACAAGCTTGAAAAACTGGGATTCCGTTTTGCAACCATGTCGGGGATTTCGATCTGCATCGACGACATGCATGTTCCCACAAAGAAGGCTGAGCTCATCAAGGTCGCTGAAGACGAGGTCATGGAGGTCAGTAAACAATACGCGGACGGTCTCATAACCCAGGGCGAGCGTTACAACAAGGTCATCGACATCTGGGCGAACGTGACAGAAAAGGTCGCCGACGAGATGATGAAGGAACTCGGCGCCGAAGATGGGAAGGCGCTCTCCGAGGAGGAGTTGCAGGAGAGTCGTTCTTTCAATAGCATTTACATGATGGCGGATTCGGGCGCTAGAGGAAGCACGGCCCAGATCAGGCAGCTGGCCGGTATGAGAGGTCTTATGGCCAAGCCGTCCGGCGAGAT
>PMYY01000099.1:0-173 GCA_003170655.1 Nitrospiraceae bacterium | reverse complement strand
CTGGTCGATGTGGCGCAGGACGTAATCCTGATGGAAGAGGACTGCGGTACGAGAGAAGGTATCAGCGTCACGGCGCTCATAGAGGGCGGCGAGATTATCCAAACCTTGGAGGAAAGGATATTTGGACGGACAGTGGCCGAGACACTCAAGGACCCGGTTAACAATGATACCGT
>PMYY01000147.1 GCA_003170655.1 Nitrospiraceae bacterium | reverse complement strand
TTTGCCTTTATATAATCCCTCGATTTTCGACAGCTGAGACAACATCCCGCTCCGATAAATCTGACTGTCTATAATATTACATAGTTCAGAGAAGATATTCGTAGCGGAAGCATTGTCTTGCAGCAGCTCTTTAATCCGGAGGCCGGTGTCATCCTGTACAGATTTTTCGAGCAGCAGGTTCACGAGGCCGATGTACCTGACCTTGACCATAAGCTTTCCGACGAAAAAGGTGATCGGGGAAAGTTTGTATACAATCACCATGGGTGTTTCAAGAAGGGCTGCCTGAAGCGTGGACGTCCCGGAAGCGATGACCGCGACATCCGATGCAGCAAGCGCTTCGATGGCGCCCTGCTGAATCAGGTGGCAAGTAGCTGGAAAGGCTGAGTCTTCAAAAAGCCGTTTATCGAGATTGGGGGCAACCGGTATGACACATTGATATTCGGGATACTTCTTTTGGATCTCAGAGATCGAATGCTCTAGGACCGGCAGGAGCCTCGATATCTCCTGGCGCCTGCTACCAGGCATGATGGTTATGACCGGCCTCGATATGTCAAGTCCCAGCTTCTGCTTCATTCTTGCCTTGAGTTCGGCGGACCCTATATTAGCCTGGCTGAAGCCTTCCTGCGCGATGATCTCACGAATCTCATCAACCACGGGGTGACCGACAAATTCGCAAGATAGTCCCGTCTCACGGTAAAGACCTTCCTCAAAAGGTAGTATCACCGCCATTTTATCGACGAGCCGGCTGATAGTATATATGCGGCCTTTCCTCCAAGCCCACACCTGAGGGCTAACATAATAGAGGACTTTTATTCCTTTCTTTTTCGCCTCAGCAGCCAGCCTGAGATTGAAATCAGGATAGTCGATCAGCACAAGGACCTGAGGCATGAAGGATGATAAGGCAGCAACAGCCTTGCGGAAGGTGCTCCTAAGCTCACGGTAAGTCCTGATAACCTCGATCAGGCCGAAAGAACTCGATATTCCGGATATCAATTCGACGCCCGCGTCCGCCATGCGGTCTCCGCCCACACCGATTATCCTTACACCTGGAGAGAGGGCAGCGATGCTTCTTGCAAGAAAGGCCCCATAAAGTTCTCCGGAGCTCTCCCCGGCAATGATCATTACCTTTTCTATCGTTCCGTGAGGCATTGACGAATTGTATCGGAGATAAGATGTATGTCTCTTTCGTCCAGTTCCGGATAAATCGGCAGCGAAAGCACTTCACGGGAAACCTGTTCCGTCACCGGGAAATCACCTTCCTTATGACCAAGAAACTTCATTGCCTCCTGCTGATGGAGGGGGAACGGATAGTAAATCACGGAGGGCATTTCACGCTCTTTCAGATACTTTTGTATATCGTTTCTTCTGTTGCTTCTTATCGTGTATTGATGATACACATGCACAGCGCCTTCTTTCTCGACAGGGCAGGTAACAACACCAGACAACAATTGCTTGTAGAGGGCCGCCTTTTGGCGTCTCTTGGAATTGTATTCATCTATTCTCTTTAGTTTGGTCAGTAGAATAGCTGCCTGAAGCTCGTCGAGCCTGCTGTTGTAGCCCAAGCATTCATGACGGTAGCCTCCCTTGGAGCCGTGGTTCCTCAATTTCTTTACCATGTCGGCCACCTCGTGATCATTGAGGATGAGCATCCCGCCGTCGCCGTATGCGCCCAGATTCTTGCTAGGATAAAAACTGAAGCATGCCGCATCGCCGAAGCTGCCGGTCTTTTTGCCGTGCAGGGAAGAGCCGAACGACTGCGCGCAATCCTCAATGACCTTGAGCCCATGCGCCTTTGCGAGCCCCATTATCCTGTCCATGTCCGCGGGATGTCCGAAGATATGGACAGGCATAATTGCCTTTGTCTTTTTCGTGATTAGCCTTTCGACCGCTGAGGGGTCGATATTCAAGGTATCGGGTTCGATGTCGGCAAAAACCGGCAGAGCTCCGACATACATTATCGCTTCCACCGTCGCAAAAAAGGTAAAGGGAGTCGTAATGACCTCGTCTCCCGCACCGATTCCCAAGGCGCGAACCGCAAGGTGGAGGGCATCCGTCCCGGACGCAACCCCTATCGCCTCCTTCATCCCGTGATATGCTTTGACCTTATCTTCGAGTTCGGCGCCCTTCTTGCCCAGAACATACTGCGAACTTTCGAGCACTTCGCTCATTGCCGAAAGTATTTCATCCTTTATTTCGAGGTACTGCTTTTTAAGATCGAGCATCGGTATCATAAAAATGTCACCTGTTTCCGCCGATTTAAATCTTCGGCGCTTATCCCTTCTTTTTTTTCATTACCGGTATCATTTCCCCTATCTTCATGGCGATCTTCAGGGCATTCCTTCCGTCTAACGCAGAAACGAGCGGCCTACGCCTCCTGACTATGCAATCGATGAAGTCCCTGAGTTCTTCCTTCAGGGGTTCATGCTTCACAACAGGAACCGTCTCGTATGCTATTTTACCATTCTCGTTTGAAAAGCGTTTTATCTCCATGCTCTGATAATCGACTAGCAGGAAGGTATCATCCTGAAAAATCTTCAGCTTCCTCGACTTCTCGAATGAGAGCCTGCTGGCGGTAAGGAGCGCCTGCGCGCCGTTTTCGAACTCGAACCACGCCCTAGCCTCGTCGATGTTCGCGGTAAGCACCCTTGCGGCTGAAGCCTTTATGTCGCGGACCTCCGGCGCGCTACCCCCGTGTGCCAAGAGGGCCAGTATGATGTCGATATCATGGATCATCAGATCCAGGGTGATATCAACGTCGATACCTCTTCCCAGGAATGGAGAAAGCCTCTCGGCCTCGAAAAAAACAGGATGATTGATCATCGGGAAAACCGCCTGGACAGCTGGATTGAACCTTTCAAGATGCCCTATCTGCACAATCAACCCGCTTTTGTCGGATTCGCGGATTATATCGTCGGCCTCTTCGATAGTTGCAGCTATCGGCTTTTCGACCAAGATGTCCTTGCCTGCCCTGATACAGTCCAAGGCTATCCGGTGATGCATTGTCGTCGGGGCAGCGATGCTGAATGCGTCTACCGCGCCCATAGCCTCGCGATGATCGGCAAAGGCTTTCCCTCCGTACTTTGAGGCTATTTCTTCGGCCCTTTTCAGATTGGCGTCGATAACGGCGGTAAGATTCACGTCTTCAAGCTCCGAAAATATCCTGGCGTGATGCTGACCGAGATATCCGACTCCGATAACACCTACATTAAGCATTTCGCCCCCCTCAACTGCGATAATCTTTCCATAATTATCGCCCTTGCTTTCTCAAA
>PMYY01000172.1:9030-10826 GCA_003170655.1 Nitrospiraceae bacterium | reverse complement strand
GATGCAAAGGCAACAGGCGAAATACAGAGAACCAAAATTAAAGCGATACATCTCACTATATTCATATAATAGTTATGTCTCCATTTCTATTCCTTGGGGGGATTATGCGAAGGGAAGGCATTTAAGGCTTATATTCGTAGTATACATAGAATACCCCGATAACCTTGGTTTCGTGAATCGAGGGATAGATTCTGATATAACCTTCCTGATCCGACTCAAAATATTTGTTTTTGTGTTTCATTGATTTCATTTTATCAAACAGCACATATCTTCACCGAATCTATTTTAAGCCCTTTACGCTATTCAGCCTCATGAGAATTGTCGTGCTAATCTGCGATAGCCTTGTTCTCGGCCTATGGATGGGACGGGAAGGCATTCGGGAGGCGAATGAAGCGATTTTCCCCTGAACCCTCCTGCCGGAGAATTATTACGGCAGAAGCCATCATTCCGGATGGTCAATTCTCAAAGACAGCTCAGCGACACGCTTGGGACAACTTTCTTGAAAAATGCAAACCTTAAGAATCGTTACTAATAAAGGATTTGCAAAGTATGGTATCTGCAGATTGTCTTATATAGGTAACAAAAGGTTCGCATCTCTGCGAACCATTGCTTTTGTTGACTCCTGGGGAGAGATTCGAACTCCCGACCAAGTGGTTAACAGCCACCCGCTCTGCCAGCTGAGCTACCCAGGAAGATTGTTATTATCTCAAAAAACGTTGGCACTTGTCAACGAACGACTAGTGAAAATACGGGGCTGCCCCTTTGACCTATTTGACCTCGATCCTTATTTCCCTGGGTCTTGCCTCTTCCCTCTTGGGTATTACTATCTGGAGAACCCCATCGTTCATAGATGCCTGGGCTTTTTCATTCTCGACCTCGAAGGGCAGCTGGATGGTGCGTGAAAAATTCCCATACGTCCTCTCGGCGATGAAATAATCTTCCTCCTTTACCTCTTCGGATCTTTTCACCTCACCCTTTACGACCAGCGCATCTTTCGTTACGGTGAGATCGATGTCCTCCCTCCTCACACCCGGCAGTTCTACCTTGACGACTATATCATCCGTCCTGTTATATAGCTCGATGCTGGGCATGACAAGACCCTCGGACTTCGGCCATATCACCCTGCGCCGCGAAGGCTTCGCAAATTCGTCGAAAAGCCTGTCCATGTCCTTTCTCATGTCCTCGAGCTCTTTCAAAGGACTCCACTTATCGATTGACATTCCTAATTCCTCCTCAGGTTCAATGCTCCCAATTTCAAAGGACCTAAGGTCCTACGAGGCAAACTCCGCAACATATGTCTTATTGAATACCATTTTATTGTCAACATAGTCGACCTCTACCACATCACCTTCGGAAAAAGCTCTTTCCAGCAGCTTCATAGCAAGAGGGTTGAGTATCTCGTTCTGAATAGCCCTCTTGAGCGGTCTGGCGCCGTAAACAGGGTCATACCCAGCCTTTGCCACGTGCGCCTTGGCCTCGTCGGTCAGTACGATATCTATCTTCTTTTCATGGAGATACTTCTTCATCCGCTCGACCTGGATATCCACAATCTGCTTCAGCAACACCGGATTAAGGGCATTAAAGATGATTATCTCGTCGATGCGGTTAAGGAACTCGGGCTTAAACGAAGCCCTGAGATCGTCCATCACTTTGTCCCTTAATTCCTTGTGATTATCCTTGCCCCAGTAAGCGTCGGTACTCTTTGCGCGGTCTTCCAGTATATCCTGGATGTGTACGCTCCCGATATTTGAGGTCATAATCACAAGCGTGTTCCTAAAGTCGACAGTCCTTCCATG
>PMYY01000172.1:3654-9024 GCA_003170655.1 Nitrospiraceae bacterium | reverse complement strand
GCCCCGATGAGCCGCGAAACTGTATGCCGTTCTTGGTACTCGGACATGTCGATCCTGGTCATGGCTGTCTCGTCGTCGAAGAGAAATTCCGCCAGTGCCTTTGCTAGTTCTGTTTTCCCGACACCAGTTGGGCCGAGAAACAGGAAAGAGCCGATGGGCCTGTTTGGGTCCTGAAGGCCCGACCTTCCCCTCCTGATTGCATTTGACACCGCGGTGAGGGCTTCATCCTGCCCTACGACGCGATGTCTCAGGCGCTCTTCCATGTGGATCAGCTTTTGAATTTCACCTTCGAGCATCCTCGTCACAGGCACACCGCTCCACTTCGAAACAACCTCGGCTATGTCCTCGTCTTCAACCTCTTCCTTCAGCATCTTGCGCTTTTCCTGCGTAACCTTTAACCGATTATTTTCGGCTTCGAGAGCGCGTTGCAGCTCAAGCAGCTTGCCGTATTTCAACTCCGCAGCCTTCGCAAGATCGCCTTCCCTTTCGGCCCTTTCAGCCTCGATCTTCGTCTGGTCGATCTTCTCCTTTATCTCCCTGATCTTCTGGATGACCTCTTTTTCTGCCAGCCAATGCGCCCTCAGAACATCCCGGCGGGACTGTATCTCTGCGGCCTCTTTCGAAATCTTTCCAAGCTTGTCCTTCGCGTCCTGCGAGTCGTCCTTTAGCAGGGCCTGTTTCTCGATCTCAAGCTGCCTCAGCTTTCTTTCCAGCTCGTCGAGTTCTATCGGCATGCTGTCGATCTCCATCCTGAGCCTAGCCGCAGCCTCATCGATAAGGTCGATGGCNNGAATCCTTGACCTTGACGCCATGATGAATTTCGTACTTCTCTTTCAACCCGCGCAGGATTGAGATTGTGTCCTCGACAGATGGCTCGCCCACCATGACCGGCTGGAACCTTCTTTCGAGGGCAGGGTCCTTCTCAATATATTTCCTGTATTCATTTATAGTCGTGGCACCGATGCATCTGAGTTCGCCCCTTGCAAGCGCAGGCTTGAGCATGTTCGACGCGTCCATGGATCCCTCAGCTGCGCCCGCACCCACGAGTGTATGGAGTTCATCGATGAAAGTGATGACCCTGCCTTCGGATTGTTCTATCTCTTTCAAAACTGCCTTTAGCCGTTCTTCGAATTCGCCGCGGTATTTCGACCCTGCGATTAGACTTCCGATATCTATTGTCACAAGACTCTTGTTCTTGAGTGTCTCAGGTACATCTCCGGCAATGATCCGCTGAGCAAGCCCTTCGACAATGGCGGTCTTACCAACACCAGGATCTCCGATGAGCACCGGATTGTTCTTTGTCCTCCTGGATAACACCTGGATAACTCGCCTGATCTCTTCGTCTCTGCCAATGACTGGATCGAGCTTTCCTCTCCTGGCAAGATCTGTGAGGTCTTTGCCGTATCTCTTCAGTGCCTGGTATTTTTCTTCGGGATTCGGGTCTGTGACCCGGTGGACGCCGCGGATCTCCTGCATGGCAGTCAATACGTTGTCACGCGTTGCGCCGTGGCGATTAAGCGACTGAGTTGCAGGTCCGCTATCGTTGAATATAGCGATAAGGAGATGCTCTACACTAATGAATTCGTCCGTCAAATGCTGGGCCTCTTCGAACGACTTTTCGAGCACCGCCTTCAGCCGTGGCGCGACATAAAGCTGCCCCATTGGCGAAGCACCCGAGACCTTGGGGAATTTATCGATGTCTTTGTCGAGGTCCGCTTTTAGCGCCCCTATATCAACACCGATCCTGTTTAGTATCTGAGTGCCTATCCCCTCATCCTCAGTGAGAATTGCTAGCAGCAGGTGTTCGACATCTAACTGCTGGTTGCCCTTCTTCTGCGCCAGACTCTGGGCCTCCTGCATCGCCTCCTGGCTTTTTACCGTCAATCTATCTAATCTCATGTTTAGGTCCTCCTACTATGCATCTGGCAGCCATCCGTCGCATGCAGATATTGCCCCTGCAATTATATTCGGCAACCACGCGAGGTTGCACTGATTTCATTCTTCGCTGAACATGGCCCTCAATCTTTTTTCGAACTCTCTCCTTATATCATCGTCGACAAAGTCCATCATATCACTGATCTCGCGATGCATCGCTTCCATGCGGCTCCTCATCCTGAGGATTATATCGACGCCGGCCCTGTTAACGCCGAGGTCCTTTGTCAGTTCAATCACGAGATTGAGCCGTTCGACATCTTTGTCCGAATAAAGCCTCTGCCGGTTGATCCTGCGCGGGGTTACGAAACCCTCGCGTTCGTACATCCTTAAAGTCTGCGGATGCACTTCCAGCATATGGGACACTACGCTGATCAAATAAAGAGGTCTGTCGGCATCCTGTTTTCTTCTAACCATAATTATTTCTCTCCAAGGTTCTTTCTCGGATTCTCTGTGTATAAAGCTTCAATCGTCGAGATTGCATCTTTGGCCGTATCAGGAATGTCCTTAGGCACTGCTATCCTGATTTCAACGAATTCATCGCCCCGCATGCCGGACTTGGCAATGTAGCCCTTTCCGCTCAACTTAAATCGACGGCCTCCCTGTGTACCAGGCGGCAGCTTCATCATCGATGAGCCATCAAGGGTCGGCACCTCTATTCTGGCCCCAAGCGCCGCTTCACCGAAAGTCACTGGTATCTGGACATTAATGTCGATGCCGTTCTTCTGAAAGACGGGATGGGGCCTGATTCTAATATCCAGGAGCAGATCGCCCGAGGGCCCTCCGTTCTTTCCCGCATTGCCTTTGCCTTTCAACCTGATTAGAGAACCTTCATCGGCGCCGGCCGGGATCTTCACCTTGAGGGTCTCTGTTGTAAATATACTTCCTCTTCCGCCACACTTCTTGCAGGGTGAGATGGCCTTTCTGCCCGTGCCTCCGCAGTCGTGGCAAGGCTGGGCGATCCTGAGAAACCCTCTCGAGGCCTGGATATGTCCCGCACCATTGCATTTCGGACAGGTTTCAAAGGATTCAGCGCCTTTTCCTTTGCAGGTTTCGCATGAAACCGATCTTGAAACCGGGATATTCATCGTCTTTCCGGTGAATGCATCTTCGATAGAAAGCTCAAGACCCATGACCAGATCTTCGCCTCTTGTAAATTCCGGTTCGTGCGAAAAGCGTCCGCCGAAGATGTCCCCGAAGATATCTGAAAAACCGCCCGCATCGAAGCCGCCGCCGGATCCATCGAAATTGAACGTGCCGCCCTTGTCATATTCGGCCCGCTTCTTTTCGTCTCCAACGACTGNNGTCGGGATGATATTTCCTGGCCAGCTTTCGATAGGCCTTCTTGATATCATCCTGGCTGGCTTCCTTCACGACTCCCAATGTCTGGTAGTAATCTTTCGTCGCAGCCGGCATGTTTATCTCCCTGTACGCTCTCTAAATCATATCATAATACTTTATATGGTCCGTGTCAATACTTCTCACTCTGCAAGCATATAGGCTATAGCCTCGCAGGTTCCTCATATTGATTAATAAATAACACAATTCAGGGGATGATCAAAGAAGAGGCTTGGGACGTTGCGTGCCCTCCCAGCTTAAAGCCTGACGGACACGCCTTTGGATTTCAGATACTCTTTGGCCTGGCGGATGGAATATTCGCGGTAGTGGAAGATCGAGGCGGCAAGTACAGCGTCTGCCTTGCCTCCAGAAAGTCCTTCATATAGATGTTCAAGGTTCCCGGCTCCGCCTGATGCGATGACCGGGACCGATACCGCCTCGGAGATAGCTCGGGTGAGTTCAATATCATAACCCACTTTCGTGCCGTCCCTGTCCATGCTTGTAAGCAGCACTTCTCCGGCCCCGAGAGCTTCCATCTTCTTTGCCCACTCTACGGCATCGATGAGCTTCATCTTTCGTCCGCCATGTGTCGAGAGTGCCCATGTCAGATCATGAGCGGGAAGCGAGAGGACTACACCCTTGAGAGAATCGTCGGAAAACCAACCCTCTCCTGAGGCTTCGGTCATGGCTTCGGTAACCCTCTTGGCATCGATTGCCACAACTATGCACTGGGTTCCGAAACGCTCGGCAGCACGGCTGATAAAATACGGGTCCTGCACCGCGGCGGTGTTGATCGACACCTTGTCGCATCCGGCATTGAGAAGGTTCCTGATATCGTCGAGGTTCCGGATCCCGCCGCCGACTGTAAGAGGCATGAATACGTCATTTGCGGTTTTCTCGACAACATCGAGGATGATTTTTCTTTTTTCATGGGATGCGGTTATATCCAGAAATACGAGTTCATCCGCGCCTTCGGAGTCATAATAGAGGGCGTTGTCGACAGGATCGCCGGCATCCCTGAGATTAAGGAAGCTTACGCCTTTAACAACTCTACCATCCTTGACGTCGAGACAGGGGATTATCCTCTTCGCTAACATTTACCCTCCGATACACCTATCGCTTCTTTCAGATCGAGCATTCCCGAATAGATCGCCTTTCCTGTAATGGCTCCCCAGAGACCCCTGATCCGCACAAGATTCCTGATATCGTCGATGGATGATATGCCTCCCGATGCGATGATCGGTATGGTCAGACTATAGACCATTTCCTGCACAGCTTCGATATTAGGCCCCGAGAGCATGCCGTCTTTTGCGATATCGGTATAAATAATACCCGCACACCCGAAATCCTGCATCCTGAATGCAAGTTCTTTCGCCTTTACCGAAGTTACTTCAACCCAGCCCTTAACCGCGACATCGCCGTTCCTAGCATCGATGCCAACCATCACCCTACCGGGATATTTAGCAAAGGCCTCTTTGACAAGCTCCGGATTTTCGACTGCAATAGTACCGAGGATAACGCTGTTTATTCCTTCGGAGAGAAGCTGATCGATCCTGGCCATATCGCGAATCCCTCCGCCCACTTCAATCTCCATCGCCACGGCCTTCCGGATCTTAAGGACGCTTTCGAGGTTCTTCTGATTACCAGTAAATGCGCCGTCGAGATCGACGACATGGAGCCGCTTTGCACCCATCAATTCCCACTTAAGTGCTGTGGCACAGGGGTCGTCGGAGTAAACAGTTGCGTCTTCTTTCCTTCCCTGGAGCAGTCTGACGCAGCGGCCTTCTTTGAGGTCTATTGCAGGAATTACAAACATCATATTATCATAACAGAAAGCGCCCGTGACATGCAGGGGAAGACATCAGGAGATCGCGTGACCTTCGCAAGACAATCCGGAATGGCTGTTTTTATTCTTGTGCTGCTTTATCTGCCTTCGGCATCGTTGCCCTATACCCTCCCCGAGCGACTCGAGTATGACCTTACCTGGTCTGGCATTAAAGCGGGCACTGCATCGCTTGATACGATCGAGAACGGCCAATATATCCAATTTATATCTCGGGCAATGTCGTCCGACGTCGTGTCGGTCTTTTACAGGGTGGA
>PMYY01000172.1:0-3600 GCA_003170655.1 Nitrospiraceae bacterium | reverse complement strand
AAGGTAGGCAAATCAGTTTATGTGGAGGTATTCGACAACAAGAAGCTATACAAGGCCGAAGTGCAGGTGGTGAAGAAAGAAGAGATCGAAACCGGCTTCGGCACCTTCAAGACCATCTTAATCAGGCCCGTTCTGCAGAGTGAGGGCATCTTCAGCCGGAAAGGCGACATCCTTATCTGGCTCACCGATGATGCAAAACGACTGCCAGTGCTTCTCAAGACCAAAGTGAAGGTTGGATCGATAAAGGCCACTCTCACCGGTGGGAAGTATTGAGATCGCCTCAGTCAGACAATGAAGATCCGCAAAAATTTGGCCAGGTTTCATCCTGATAAAAAGTTTCAGAAGGAAGCCTGACCGAAGGCGTCGCTACAGAGCGACATGGGGGGGGAGAGACAAGGAACTCGCTTCAGCAGGCTAACAATCCCATTGCTGATTATTCATTTGTAGTACCCAACGGCACATACTTGATTCCCAACCCTTGTAAAAAAAGCGACTTTGGGGACCGGTTCAGTCTCTTTGGGACGCGGCCACATGTAACTCATTTCCGAAATCATGCCAACCTTGGCTTTTGCATATATTTCTTCTCCGATGGGTCTTCCGCTCTTATCTTTCAGATCCTTCAGGCTTTTTCCTACCAAGGTCGGATGTGCGGTAAAATTACCGTCAGGTCCGCCACAGTAGGGGTAGAGGTCGCGGTCTTTGAACCCGCCCTCACCCTTGTTGAACATCTCGAGGGCCTTAACTTTGTCTTTTTGGAGTTCAACCACAGCCTTTTCAAGCATCGCCTTGGCCTCAGCCGAAGTTCCATAATCTGCGGCCCACGCAGAACATGGCACCACCATAACTGCCAATAACATTATGATGCAGAATTTCTTAGTCATCGCGTGCCTCCTTGCCGGATACTTCATAGGTCCATAAGAGATCACTTTTGACACAAATATTTATTGTGCTACCCAAACGAGTGTCAATCTTATCCGGCTCTTTTGCAGGCTGCCATATACTAATGCCATTCCATGAAGAAATCATTAAAGTTTTATTAAGTTTTCTTCATTTATTCGGGGTCCTGGCAGTTTCAGCCTGACAATGTTATGCTACCCTTGATTGTTCAGATATTCTGAGAAGGCTGGTGAATTCTCAGACGCTCGATTACCGCGTTTTCGGCAGGTGGCACTTCAACTAAATACGAATCTTCGTTTCGCGAGATTTTCACCGGCACGACCAGCAGCGTTCGCGCGCCGGAATAACGTGCACATAGAGCCGCAGCCAGGTTCAGCCCTTGTTCAGAGATTCCGGGTTCGGCAAGCACCAAAGGACTTCCGTAATTGCCGGTTACGTGCAGTAGATAATCTTCGGCTTCAGCAAGCTTCTGCAGGGACTGGTTGTCCCTCTCGTCCCTGCCGACAATTATCTTAGCGCCGTCGCCGGCCCTGAAATGCCTGCCGACCCGCAGCAACTGTACCTCCTTCATCGAAGGGGTCTGGGTGCGTGAGAGCAACTCCCGCAGCCGGAAAGAAAATATCGGGTCAGTGAGCAAGCAGCCACCGGCAGGCTGCGCATACGCGGTCAGCCCGAGTTCTTTAGCGAGGGCCATCTGGGGCTTTCTCGACCTTCCTGACATCGCATAAAGCTTTTCCCTGTCGATCAATCCATTATCTTCCGGCATGGTCGGTTTCATAAGCTTGGCGCTCAAGGGCCGCACAACTAGCCCGGCAACCCCGGCCTCCTTCTCGATCTTCGGTAAAGTGTCCTTTCTCTGGCTCATCGGCCGCTGCCAAAGGACCTCGCCGGTGATGAGAAAATCGGCACCTCGTTCATCCATAAGTTTCTTGGCTTCTTTGAGCATAAGAACTTTGCAATCAATGCAGGGGTTCATGTTCTTGCCATGGCCGAACTTCGGGTCGGTCACATGCCTTATGAACTTGTCGCCTATGTAATGAGTTTCAACTGTAAATCCTATGGATTCGGGTGCGGGGGATGCAGCTTTGCCGCCCGACCTCCGGGAAACGGAGCAGCCGAAATCCGTATCAAACAGGACCGCGATGACTTCGACACCGAGTTTTTTCATTACCAGCACGGCAAGTGTGCTGTCGAGACCGCCTGAATACAGCGCGATGGCCTTGGGCATGGGATCTATACTGTGTGGGCGGTCAAGGACTGCAGAATAGCCTCGGGGGTGGCAACTGCTGTACCGATCTCGCCGACTACGATGCCGGCAGCGTGGTTGGAAATGACTGCGGCGTCCTGCAGTGATGCGCCTGCCGCGTACGCAAGGGTAAAAGCAGCAATGACCGTATCTCCGGCTCCGGTGACATCGAAAACCTTTTTGGCAACTGTCGGTATGTGCGTAACCTTCACAGCCTTAACGTTACGCTCGAAGAGACTCATGCCCTCTTCACCTCGCGTTATGAGGACAGAGGTACATGACAGCCGAGAAAGCAGCGTCTTTCCGGCCTTGAGCAGGCTTTTTTCGTCCTTGATCTCGATTCCTGACCCCTGCGACGCTTCCGAAAGGTTCGGCGTTATCAGCGACACGTTCTTATAAAGATGAAAGTGGCCGACCTTGGGATCAACTGCGACGAAGGTCTTCTTCTGCTTTGCGTATTTCACAACGGACTTAACCAGAGAGGCCGAAACAACACCCTTCATGTAGTCGGAAATGATCACTGCGTCAAAATAAGGAAGCGCTTTCTTGATGTATTCGAGAAAAAAGACGAGGCCCTTGCCTTCCAGCTTTCTGCGGTCTTCGCGGTCGAAACGCACGACCTGTTGATTGTGGGCTATTACCCTTGATTTGACGGTCGTGGGACGGCTGTCCTCGATAATACCGTCTGTACTGATATTGCAATCAGTCATCAGTTCCCTGACGACATCGCCGGCCCGGTCTTTGCCGATGACCCCGGCCACGGTCACCTTGCCGCCAAGGGCGATAATGTTATTCGCTACGTTGGCAGCCCCCCCCAGCAGAAAAGATTCGCGCACCACATCAACCACCGGCACCGGCGCCTCGGGAGATATTCTGCTGACTTTTCCGAAGATATACCGGTCGAGTATTACATCGCCGATAATTAGCATTTTTTTATCTTTAAAGGAACTGATGATTCTCGAAAAAGGCATATTTCAGATTACCTGACAGGGATTTGAAAAATCAACAAAACAGATAGCACTCGCGACCTCCTCACTCATCATGATGATTCCGAATCTAAAGCTTTCATATTGTTCACTGGTATGTAGCATTTATTGCTACACTATAGTCATAAAATGGATATCCGATATGCATGGTTCTTCGCCACCGACACCTCCGTCCTCTCAGCCCCAACTGCAGGAAAATCGAGGTGTCGTCAATCCAAAGACAGGTGAAAACGTACAGCCAGCAGGGACCGGGGGGTACAGCCCTCTTACCGGAGATTATTATTTGCCTTCGGGAAGCGGCTATTTCAATCCCAAGACCGGGTAATTCGTGCCCAGGAAACCGTAGATATTTGTTAAAATCGGCGATGATCGGGTCCCCTGGTCCGGACTCAAGCCAGTCTGAAATTTGACATTTGAGGTTTTTATTGGATACATTTAGACTTTACAAGGAGGACGGATGGAACAGTCAGC
>PMYY01000189.1 GCA_003170655.1 Nitrospiraceae bacterium | reverse complement strand
TCAGCAGACTATGCCGAGGCGCTGATGCGTGCTTCTCCGCTAGACGTTCTAGTTATAAAGACATGCTAAGCGGCAACTCTCAGGCCTACCCTGCTGTCCCTGATCCAGATTACTTTGGCCCTTGCCTTGGGGCTCTGGACAGCCACTATATCGCCCTTCCTGAGTTTGGCGCTCGTAATTATCCCGAAACCCCGCTCACTCATATCTACTATCTTACAATCCCATCTATCCCCCCAAGGGACAGATATTTCGGTGGCCAAGTCGCATTTTAGTCTTGACCGTGATCTTGCTTCGACTTTTGCGTTAAACTTTAGTTGACTTTCTACAGTAGCCATGATCTATACACTCCTTTTCGTTAGATGCCTGTACCACCTCTCCGTTACCTACTTAGATTCTATACAATATCGGGCGCAAAGTAAATCACCTCAGAAGAAGTATAAAAGCGTGCGGTCCCCGGCGGCATCGTTCTCTGGGACTAAAACGTGCCTACCGCAAATGTCGAGGATGCCGATAAATATTCTGTGACCAACGTCACCGACTTAAAGCTCCTCCTGTGGCACAATGAATTATGAAAACAGTCGCGGCGGTAATATTATCCATTTTTCTTCTCACGTCTCCTGCGTTTGCCTTCGATACCGTCGCAAGTCTGGACGATTCCTCCCACTTCATTAAACAACTTCTCAACTACATCAATCATTACAGGGAGACCAAACGGCTTAAGCCGCTTTCTGTCGACGGGGGATTAACATTGCTTGCACAGAATCACACTGCCGACATGCAGCGAAAGAGTATTCTCAGCCATGACCTATTCGAGGAGAGGTTCAAAAAGTCGGGTCACAACAGCTGCGTTGAAAATGTCGGCTGGAACTATCAGTCCCCGAAGGAATTGTTTGAAGCTTGGAAGAATTCGAAGGGGCATGATCAGAATATGGTTGCCGATGACATCAGAAGGGCAGGAATCTCACGCATTGGTACTTATGTCACTTTCTTTGCGTGTAATTAGGTCAAGTCTTATTCTTTCAGGATTGAATTCAGGGCCCTGTAGGCTGTACGATTAAGCTTGTGCTTCTCCTCTGCATCGTCCCGCAATATCTGCAATGTTCTTTTCTGTGACATGCTCTTCCTCTTGGGAGTTCCGGTCATTAAAGCCTCGTAGGAATCGGCAATTGTCACTATCTGGCTTAACATGTCGATATCTTTGGCCATGAGTTTCTGCATATAGCCGCTGCCGTCGAGGCGTTCATGATGCTGAAGGATGATTTCGTAGACATGCTTCGGTACATCTTTTAATTTCTCGATGAAATTTGCACCTTCGACAACATGGCTGCAGTAGTGTTTGTATTCGTCGATCGAAAGATCTCCCTGTTTGTTGATGACCTCGTATGATATCAGGACCTTGCCGACATCGTGGAGCAGAGAGCCCGCCCCGAGGTGGAACAGCGATTTTTCATCCATCCCGAGCCTGACCCCTAGTGCGATGGAGAAGATGCATACATTCACCGAATGCACACTGACGTAGGAATCGACATTGCGAATCTGGAAGAGGTCCTTCAGATCAAAAATCGGATGTTCGGAAAAGTGCTGGATCATGTGCACCACATTGAGAGTCTCTTGCATCAGGCATTTGAAAAGGGCTCCATCATTGAGATTATGAAGAAATTTGCTGAAGAGGCAGCGAAGCAGTTCCTGTTTTATTTGGATCGACCGCAGTTCAGTGCCCGATTCCTTCTCTGCATGCATCAGCCCATGCAGGTAACTTTCGTACTTTGGTGAATCTTCTCCCTTTATGACCACATCAGCTCCCAGTTTCAGCAACGCATCGATCGCCTCGACCGATAGAGGATTGCCGACAATCGGTATTCCGCCGTAAACGGGATACCTCATGCCTCCTAGCTCGAAATTGAGGCGTGTAAGGGGCGAAATCAGGGTTTTATCTATATATCCGTGCTTTCTTTTGTATTCGGAATAGTCGCTGAATAGGACATTATCATCTTTCACAATACGGCTTAATTTCTCGGCATGCTTCAGGTATTGGTTGAAATTAAGATTGTTCGCCGATTTGATATAGAATCGTGTGAGCCCCTGACGATAGATCATCTCTTTCGCGAAGACATTATAGAGAAAGCCACTGTCGAAGAGAGATTTCTTGAGTTCTCCGTCATCCGCAAAGACTTCAAACGGCACTCTATGCCCTTCTGCCAACTTATCGAGAGTTATAGCAATGAGTTCGTCTTTTTCTTCGATGACGTAAGTCTTCACGCTTCCCTCCCTGAGAAATAGTGTTACTCTTCTATGGAAATGGCGTCGACCGGACAGTTTTCTTCCGCGGCCTCGCAGCAGCCTACAAACTCGCAGGCTTCGGGGTCGATAACTTCCGATTTTCCGGTCACCTCATTAAGATAAAAGACAGCAGGGCATATCTCCATGCATCTTCCGCAGCCAATGCAGGTCTCTTCGTTCACTATTACGTTCATTGCAATCCCTCAATTATCATCGCAGCCAGAAGCGGGAACATGATCTCATGATGACCCGTCAAGGCATAACATCTACCTTTCATCATCGTCGGCCGCTTAAGCACATTTTCCCTGGGTCGGTAATGCTGAATAAAATCCATATTTACGGTCGTGAAATTTTCCACCTTGCTGCCGAGGTTTCTTGCTACAGTTAGCGCCTTGAGGAACACCTCCGGAAGAATGACCGCGGAGCCCAGGTTAATGAAGACACCTCCATCGAGGTCTGCAACGACTGCTGAAAGGAGCCTGAAGTCCCTGAGGCTCCCTTCCCCGATTGCTGCGCCATCCGCTTCGGGATGCATGTGGATTATGTCGGAACCGACGGCAACATGCACCGTGGCAGGGATATCGAGTTCGAAGGCTTCCCTGAATATGCTCCTATCCTTGTTTGGAAAGTCCGAAGAATCGATAAACTGTCCCATGGACCGGCCTATTCCTAAGCCTTTTCCAACCCCCTCTTTAATGGCGCGGTTGACCATTTGGGCAGTCTCTTTTCCCATACCAAATGTTCCCGTGCACAATTCGCGGGCGACATCTTCGGAAGTTTGGCCCATGAAGGACATTTCGAAATCGTGAATTATGGACGCGCCGTTTGAAGCAAAGGCGGTGATGACTTTCTTATGCATGAGGGCGACGATAAGGGATGAGAGCCCCACCTTTATCGGATGAGCTCCCATGCCGAGGATCACTGGCCTCTGGTTCTTGCGGGCGTCGACAACCGCAGCGGCAACCGCCTTCAGGTCGTCTGCTGCGAGAAAGCCGGGCAGGGCCTTTATGAATTCCGCAAAACTCCTGCCTTTGATGTGAGGCGTCGCCGAAGCATCGACAGAGACCTTGCTCAGCCTGTCCCTTATCGAATAGGTCTTGATCTTCGTAACATCGAGTTGCCTGTATTTCACTTAACAACCCCCCGGAATCCCATCAATATTCATCTGAAAAGTCTTTAAATTGTAGCACAAATATTGATTTATTGGCACCATATATGCTACTTTTAACATTAAGCACAATTCGTTAGATTACAGGAGGAACAAACCATTGGCAGGAAAAGCGGCACCTAAAAAGAACCCTTCAGCTCTGAAGAGAGTGAGGCAGTCTGAGAAATTGAGCCTGCGCAACCAGTCCAAAAAAGCCGAGTTGAAAACACTCGAAAAGAAGCTTGAGTCTGTATTGCCTTCGACCCCAAAGGAAGATGTCACCAAACAGATGAGGGCCGCCGTTAAGACAATAGCTAGCGCGGCATCCAAGGGAGTGATCCATAAGAACACAGCTGCGAGAAGGATTTCGAAGATCGCCAAGCTGGCGAACACCATCGGCAAAAAGCCTTAAATCGGTTATATATTAAGGAGCTTTACAAGTAAATCTTCCATGACGTGGCTGTGGGATGTTTTCACAGCCATATCTGCTTCATGGAGGAGAGTGAATATCCTGCCGAGCTTGCCCTTGTCCATCCCCTGCATCTTCGCCTTGGCATAACTGCTCGAATATTGCCAGTTGAGAGCGCCCAGGAGCATCTGCGGCTCCATGGTTCGGCTGATATTCTCATAAATTCTGAAGACCGCCCGGGAATCCTTTCGTGAAAGGGCGTTCGCGAGATCGAAAGCACCGTACTCCGCACCCGCATATACGACACCCCTTACTTCAGCAATGTCGATAATCCGAGACGACTCACTCGAAGAGAATTTCTCGATCTCAGAATGCAACATCCCAAGGTCTGTCCCGGCAACGCTGATTAGGTATTCAATCGCGGCAGGCGTGAAGGAAATCCCCTTCTTCCCGGCCCTCTCCTTGATCCAGACCGGTATCTCCCTTTCGACGACACTTAGAGCAATAGCTCTGACCGCCTTCATAAGAGCAGGCTCGAAGATGTCGGGAGCGGTCCCTTCAAAAAGCATGACGAGAAGGGATGAGGGAGATGGACTTTTCAGGTATTCCCCGAATTTTTGCGTCTCTTTCTTGGTCCATTTCTGGACATTCCTCAGGACGACTGTCTTTCTATCGGCAAGAAATGGAAGGGTATTCAGTATGTCGATAATTTTTTCAGCGGGAAGCTTTTCATCGGCAGATGAAATGTCGATAGTTTCGAAATTGAATGTGGCCGGGTCGCGGAAAAGGTCATTAAGAACTGTTACCGCTTCATAAAGAAGAAAGCTCTCTGCTGAATGAAGCAGATAGACAGGCGAAGGGAAGCCCTTCTCACTTTCCTGCTGGAATTGTTTGAGGCTCAATTTTCTGTTCGCCTTTCTTTACATCCGTTATGGCAGCCTTTGCCGGCTGTTTGTAGATCATGCGCCGCACTAGTTCGCGGCTAAGATCCTTGAGCGCGCTTTCGGTGGCTGCCTCCTTCTGGGCCAGCACACTGACGAGGGTGCCGGACGATCTGAAATAAGTAATGAACGGGGACGAGATACCCAACAATGGCTGAGACTTCTGGGTCTTTACATCGACAAGCTTGAAGTCTCCCACAACGGTGATCTGATATTCTATTGCGGTAAGTGACTTTTCAGATACCGGCACGAGGTCGAAGTGCGAGATCGTGCCCTCTATTCTGTTTGCTGCCAAAGGCCTCACATCGACGCCGAATTCCATTAGAGTTTCTGCAAGCAGCCTGCTCATCCGGTCCTGGAGCTTAGGCTCGACGGTCGAATTATCAATAGCACCGAGAGATATGTTGTCAAAAGGGAGATCGGACCTTCCTTGAAGCGTATATCCGCACCCCGAAATAAGAGTAGCCGTCAACAACGATATAACCAACATGATTCTCATGGGCCTAATCCTCCGCGTCATCATTTGATCACTATATTGACAAGCTTACCCTTGACCACTACAACCTTCACCAATTCTTTGCCTTGGAGGAGCTCCACGATCTTGAAATCGCCTAGTGCGAGTTCCTTTGCCTTGTCATCATTCAAGCCAGCAGGGACCGATATCTTGGCCCGCAGCTTGCCGTTGACCTGCACTACAAGTTCGACTTTCTCATCTTTTGCCAGGGCTTCATCCCAATCGGGCCANNTCCTCGTTGGAATCAGGACTGAATGAAGATATTTCGTTGATCAATTCCATGAGCGCCGCTATGGCGGTATTGAAGTGGTAATCTTTTTCGATGTCGTCGGTGATCTTCCTGATCGTCTGGTGCGTCTTTCTGAGGAGCGCCGCGGCCTTAGTGCTTCCGGTCGATGAGGCTGCAACTTCAGCATTCGCACCATGCTTGAAAACAATGCCCCAGATTTTGTTCAGGAACCTATACGCTCCTTCGACACCCTTGTCGGACCATTCGAGGTCGCGCTCCGGCGGGGCTGCGAACAAGGAAAATAGTCTCATGGTATCGGCGCCGTAACGGTTGATCAGCGCATCCGGATCGATGACATTCTTCTTGGATTTCGACATCTTCTCGACCCTGCCGACCTCAACCGGATTCTCGCACAGAGAGCATTTATTGTCCTTCACGTCTTCGGTGAAGAGCCATCCGTGCTCAGGGCATTTGTGCGTTTCTTTGCAGACCATCCCTTGGGTGAGCAGATTGGCAAAAGGTTCGCTGACGCCGACGATGCCGAGGTCCTTCATGCAGCGCGTGAAGAAGCGTGAATATAGAAGGTGAAGCACCGCATGCTCGATGCCGCCGATATACTGGTCCACCGGCATCCAGTGTCCGATATTCGTTTTATCCAGAGGATCCTCATCTTTGCGCGAGCAGTACCTGACAAAGTACCACGAAGAATCAACAAATGTATCCATCGTGTCGGTCTCCCGCCGGGCAGGGCTGCCGCATGCAGGACAGGCTGTTTTGATGAAGGATTCCGCCTCCGCAAGGGGCGAGCCCCCTGTGCCGGTGAGTTTAATGTCCTCAGGCAGAATTACAGGCAGGTCCGTTTCAGGTACTTGCACTATTCCGCATTTTTCACAATAGATCATCGGGATTGGCGTTCCCCAGTAACGCTGGCGGGATATTCCCCAATCGCGGATTCTGTAGTTGATTGTGCCCTTGCCGATCCCTTTCGATTCGAGGTGCTCGTTGATCTTTCTCTTTGCCTCTCCGCTTTGCAAGCCGCTGAATTGCCCGGATTCAACCAGGATTCCTTCGTCGACATAAGCAGCCGGTAATTCCTCGCCTTCCGCACTTCGGAGTTTCCTCGCCTCCGCTATTTCTTCAGGGACAATCACAACCCGGATAGGCAGGTCATATTTTTTAGCGAACTCGAAGTCCCTCTGGTCATGGGCCGGCACAGACATAATTGCACCGGTGCCATATTCCATGAGGACGAAATTGGCGAGATAAATTGGGATCTTTTTCTCGGTAAGTGGATTTATCGCATACGTGCCAGTAGAAAGTCCAAGTTTTTCTTCATAATCGCCGTATGTCGCCATAAGCGGTGCGATCTTGTCAGAATCAGGGATAAGCTCTTTTGCGAGCGGATGGTTGGGTGCAAGACAGATGAACGTGGCGCCGAAAAGAGTGTCCGGCCGTGTCGTGAAAATCCTTATCTTCTCGCTGCGACCCTCTATTGGGAAATCCACTTCAGCGCCTTCGCTCTTGCCGATCCAGTTTCTCTGCATCGTGACAACCCTTTCGGGCCATCCCGTAAGCTCGTCGCATCCCTGTAATAATTCTTCGGCATAGGCTGTGATCCTGAAGAACCACTGCTCCAACTCTTTCTGGACTACTTCGCTGTCGCAGCGCCAGCACTTGTTATCGATAACCTGTTCGTTTGCAAGGACCGTGGCGCAGGACGGACACCAATTTACGTAGGATGCTTTCTTGTACGCCAACCCTTTCTCGTATAGCTTAAGGAAGAGCCACTGATTCCACTTGTAATATTCAGGGCTGCAGGTCGTGACCTCGCGGTCCCAGTCGTAGCTGAGTCCCATGCGGTTGAGCTGCTTCTTCATGAANNCCGAAGGCATCCCAGCCCATCGGGTGAAGAACATTGACTCCGCGCATATGTTTGTAACGGGCGATTACGTCTCCAATGGCGTAATTGCGAACGTGACCCATATGGATCTTACCGGATGGATATGGGAACATTTCGAGACAGTAAAATTTCTTTTTGGAGGGATCGGCCTCGCTCTTGTGGAGCTTATTCTCGGCCCAGTAGTGTTGCCATTTCAGTTCGATTTCGTTGAATTCGTAGCGCTCTTTCATAACCTGCTATTATATCCTGAAACGTGGTCTCTTTGCTTACATCTTGATGTCGAGATTTGGGAAGAAGCCGGCGAGCCATCCAAGGTTGTTTGTCAGCAGGATAATGCCGAAAGCTATAAGCACTAGGCCGCTCATGATCGACACGCCCCGCATGAATTTCTGGAGTTTGCGGGTATACGAAAAGAAGATGTTTATGGCTAGGGTCGAAAGAATGAACGGGACGGCGAGACCGAGAGAATAGACGGCAAGGAGTTTTATCCCATGCGATGCCGACGCCTGTGACCCCGCATATATCAATATGGTTCCCAGTATCGGGCCGATGCAAGGGGTCCAGCCCGCGGCAAAGGCCATCCCGATAAGAAAGGCGCCTGCAAAACCTGCCGGATGTTTTTCGAGATGAAATCTCTTTTCCCTCATCAGGAAGTCAAGTTTGATGAAGCCTGCTGTAAATATGCCGAATACGATGACCAATATGCCTCCACCTACACGTATATAATCCTGGTATTTTATGAATAATGCGCCGAGCAGTGAGGATGATGCGCCAAGTGCCATGAAGATGGAAGAGAATCCCAGGACGAAGGCTATAGTACTCCTAAGTCCCTTAGTGAAGTGGTGCGTATGCCTCAGCTCGTCAAGAGAAAGTCCGCTGATGAAGGAGACATACGCTGGAACGAGCGGCAGCACACATGGTGAGAGAAAGGACAGCAGGCCAGCAAGGAATGCAAGCGTGTAGGAAACCTCATTCATTTGTGAAACCTCTCATCGTGAGCATTCTCCCTGATCGCCCTTGATCTTATCGATTGCGTGTGGTAGTGCATCGATGATTACGGCAAGATTTTCGCGGACTGCCTTAGGGCTTCCCGGAAGATTAATGATAAGGGTCTGTCCCCTCACCCCCGCAACGGCGCGCGAAAGCATGGCATTCCTCGTCTTCCTCAACCCTTCTGCCCTCATCGCCTCTGCTATGCCCGGAATCTCTCTTTCTATAACATCTAGCGTAGCCTCGGGGGTAACGTCGCGCGGAGAGAGGCCAGTGCCTCCGGTCGTCAGGATAAGATCGACCTTGCCGGCATAGAATAGAAGGCGTTCTTTGATCAAATCCCGCTCGTCGGGAAGGATGTCATAAAATCTGACCTCACCGATTCCTCTGAGAGCTTTCGAGATTGCGGGACCGCTTTCGTCTGTTCTCTCGCCTTTCGATCCCTTGTCGCTCAGGGTGAGAACTGCGGCGGTGATCATTACAGCCTTTGTTCTACAGTGTCGAGGTTCTCGCGGAAGGCGACGTCTATCTCGTCCCCAACCTTTGTCACGCCGCTCTTGAGGACGCGGATAAATATTCCTTCCTTGGGCATGACACAATCACCGGCCTGCTCATAGATCGCACATCTTGTATGGCAGACCTTCCCGATCTGGCTCACTTCGCCGATAATATCCTTGCCGATCTTTAGTCTCGTACCGATGGGAAGCGCCAGGAGGTCCAGTCCTTCAGTGGTAATATTTTCCGCGAAATCACCCGGTTTAACATCGAGGCCCATCTCTTGCATCTTGCGGACGCTCTCGATGGCCAGCAGGCTCACCTGGCGGTGCCATTCCGATGAAGCATGAGCGTCGCCTTCGATACCAAAATCTTCCTTGATTACAGCCTCCTGCACGGGGGTTTTTCGTTCGCCCTTTTTCTCGCTGATGTTGATGGATACGACTTTACCTTTCATCTCACGCAACCTTTCCTCAGCATTTATTTTATATCTAATCTACCACAGAGCCACTCCTTAAATCAGCGCCGGCCCCACAAGTGGATCGAAGCCCCTCTCTTCAGAAAGAGCCTGGCACCATGTAAATCGGGTATGCCGGCCCTTCCGTCGATCAGTCGGAACGTCATCTCGTCCATTGCGGAGGCCGACCCCACTACCGTCCCAATGTCCCATCCCTTCGGGATACCGTCAATTATACAAATTGCTTCACACTGTTTTAGGAATATTGCGGAAACGGTGTTATAATGGCATTTAATTGTGAAGGACCTCCATACATTGATAATGTGCACCAAGTCCGATTTAATAAACCTGTAATGAATTATGGAATCGAAATGTGTTAAATTTGAAAATAACAGTTTACAAAGGAGATTACAGATGAAGAAATATGTTGTACTGTTGCTTTCCCTGGCATTGCTTGCTTCGTGCTCCCAGGGTGTCGATAGCAAGAAGCAGGGAGACGTAGTCGCGAAGATCGACAGTGAAGTCATTACGACCAAGGATGTCGAACAGGAGGTCACTGCACTGCCGGAATTCGCTAGGGAATTTTTCAAAGGTCAGGAGGGCATGACCAAGCTTGTCGACGAAATCGTTAAGAAAGAACTTCTTTATGTTGAAGCCAAGAAAAGAGGTCTCGACAAGGACGAAGACTTCCAGAAGAAGTTCGAGGAGATCAAGAAGAATGCCTTGATTACAAGCCTTCTCGAGAAAGAGATGAAGACCCTCCCCCAGGTGACCGACAAGGAAATCAAAGACTACTATGATGCTCACAAGGATGAATTCGTCCAGCCTACCTCTGTAAGGTTGAGCCAGATTGTCGTCAAGAGCGAGGATGACGCAAAGAAGGTTTACGAAAGGCTGCAGAAGGGAGAGCCCTTCAATAAGCTTGCAGCCGAAGTCTCTATCGACAAGACGTCGGCCAAGGCGAGTGGCGACCTAGGCATGTTCAAGAGAGGCGAAATGAACCAGGACCTTGAGAAAGTCGCATTCAGGCTTAAGAAGAACCAGATTAGCATGCCTGTTCCCCTAAAAGACGGTATTCATATACTCGTAGCAACCGATATCAAGGGAACAGCACTCGATTTCGACAAGGTGAAAGGCGGCCTAAGCCAGCAGCTTATGGCGAAGAAACAACAGGACGGTCTCGAACAGTTTATCGAAGGACTGAAAAAGAAATACAAGGTCGAGATAAACAAGGACAACTTCGCCAAGATCAAACTCGGCGGAGCAGAACCGGCTGTACCTACAAAGCCTGCCGCTGCTGAACAAGCGCCGGACAAGGCACCTGTAAAGGCGCCTGAACCTGAAAAGAAATAACTCGCAAGGGAGTGCGGATAAGCTGCCCGCACTCCCCTAAACGCTGTTTCCCGGGTTAGCAACCTGAGTAGCAGTATTAAGGAGGGTTTGACGACTATGGCGTTTGAAGGAACGGTGAAGTGGTTCAACGAATCCAAGGGATATGGGTTTATCCAGCAGGACGATGGACCGGACGTTTTCGTTCACTATTCTTCGATTTCCGGAGAAGGTTTCAAGACGTTGACCAAGGGCCAGAGGGTCCAATTCGAAATAACCACAGACGACAAGGGGCCTAAGGCAGCTAATGTAGCTAAAATATGATTCCGGGCCCCTTCGAGGAGCCGTCCTATTGTTGTCCGCAACTATATCTATGGCACTTCTCATAGTAGTATGTGGCCACTTGCTCAGAGTTTGATTTTTGAAATCGTGTCAATCCTTTCGATTTTTTTTTCGTTATTGTAGCCCTATGCGTTTACCCTATTGGATAAAATCTGAGACTGATCTGAGGAAAATGCCCTCAGGTTGTCTTCCAGGTAATGGAATACATGCTACGAAGCGCCTGCTGAGAAAACATGGACTCTCATCGGTGTGTGAAGAAGCGAGATGTCCAAACCAGGAGTACTGTTTTGCAAAGCCGACTGCAACATTCATGATACTCGGAAGCGTATGTACAAGAAACTGTGCATTTTGCGCGGTCACTTCGGGCACGCCTGTCGACGTCGATGCAACGGTGACTGAGCAGATTGTTGACGCAGTCCGGGAGATGTGTCTTCGATACGTTGTTATCACGTCGGTGACACGGGACGATCTTCACGACGGGGGGGCGTCGCACTTTGCCGATGTCATCAGGGCATTAAAAATTGGTCTTCCAAAGGTCGGCGTTGAGGTGCTTACCCCCGACTTTAAAGGGGATCGCGAAGCCCTGAAAATTGTCATCGATGCTGGACCGGATCTCTTTAACCACAATATGGAAACGGTGCGGCGGCTGTATCAGACAATCAGGCCACAGGCTGACTATGGACGTTCACTTGAAGTGCTTCGGGCAGCAAAAGAAATAAATCCAGGGATCAGGACGAAATCGGGGTTCATGCTGGGGCTCGGCGAAACGTCCGGCGAGGTCGAAGGTTTGCTCGGCGATCTGATAAGCGTTGGTTGTGATGCGCTCACCATAGGACAATATCTGAGGCCTTCAAAAAAGAATCATCCTGTTGTAGAATACATAATCCCCCGGGCGTTCGATGAGCTCAAGGATAAGGCCGTGCAGCTTGGTTTTACCAGTGTGGCTTCCGGTCCGCTGGTCAGGAGTTCCATGAATGCCGAGGAAACGTATAGAGGAGGATAAATGTACGAGTTTAACAGGATCAAGAGACTGCCCCCGTACGTATTCGCTATCGTCAATCACCTGAAGATGGAATCACGTCGGCAAGGTGAAGATATAATCGATCTGGGCATGGGAAACCCTGATCTGCCTACGCCGAAACATATAGTCGACAAGCTTTGCGAGGCAGCGAAGAACCCCAAGAACCATAGGTATTCCGCATCGAAAGGCATCACACAGCTCAGAGTGGCAATAACTGAGTGGTACAAGCGCCGCTTCGATGTAGAGATAGACCCCGAGACAGAGGCCGTTGTAACAATAGGGTCCAAGGAGGGGCTTTCGCATCTCGCCCTCGCCATGGTCCAGCCTGGCGATGTTGTCCTGTCTCCGACGCCCGCATATCCTATACATCCATATGCGGTAATAATCGCCGGCGGCGAGGTCTCGAGCATCCCGATCGGACCTGGGGTCGACTTTTTCGCCGAACTGGAAAAGACTTTCAAGAAGACATGGCCTAGGCCGAAGATCCTTATCATCAACTTTCCTCATAACCCTACGACGGCGGTGCTGGACGGGCTCGAATTTTTCAGAAAGGTCGTCGATTTCGCAAAGGAAAATAACATCATCGTTATCCATGATTTTGCTTATGCAGATCTACTCTTCGACGGCTATAAGGCACCCAGCTTTTTACAGGTGCCGGGAGCAAAGGACGTCGGGGTTGAGTTCTTCTCACTCACCAAGAGTTACTCAATGGCAGGCTGGAGGGTCGGCTTTTGCTGCGGGAACAGGGAAATAGTCGGCGCCCTCACCAAGATAAAGAGCTATCTCGACTACGGTATGTTTCAGCCGATCCAGATCGCCAGCATCGTAGCTTTGAGGGGGCCCCAGGACTGTGTCGAGGATATGCGGAAAATTTACCAGTCTAGAAGGAACACTCTCATCAAGGGACTGGGCCAGTCCGGCTGGAATGTAGAATCGCCGAAGGCCACTATGTTCGTATGGGCCGAAATACCTGAGCCGTTTAAAGATATGGGATCGCTCGAATTTGCGAAATTCCTCATTAAAGAGGCGAAGGTTGCGGTATCCCCCGGCATCGGCTTCGGGGAGGGCGGAGACAACTTCGTGAGGTTCGCGCTTGTTGAAAACGAACACAGGATAAAGCAGGCGGCAAAGGGCATAAAGAAGGCGCTCAACAGGGGCGCATAAGGAGTGATATATCATGAGTAAACGCGAAGTATCTGTCGGTATAATAGGTTTTGGGACGGTCGGTTCGGGTACGGCCAGAATCCTTCTCGAAAACAGCAGCATTATAAAAAGCAGGACCGGCTTTGATGTAAAACTTAAACGCATAGCCGATAAAGACATTACGACCGACCGCGGCCTCAAGGTGCCGGCTGGAATGCTTACTACTGATGCGAGTGTGGTCCTGAACGATCCAGAAATTGATATCGTAGTGGAGCTTATCGGAGGCATTCACCCTGCAAAGGACTTCATGCTCCAGGCGATAAAGAACAGGAAGCATGTCGTTACCGCAAACAAGGCGCTTCTTGCCACGGAGGGTAATGATATCTTTGCTGCAGCCCTCGAAAATGGGGTTGAAGTGGGGTTAGAAGCATCTGTTGCAGGTGGAATCCCAATCATCAAGGTCATTCGCGAAGGGCTCGTAGCTAACAATCTGGTCGCAATTTACGGTATCATAAACGGTACGTCGAATTACATACTTACCAAGATGACAGATGAAAAGGTGGACTTCTCAAGCGCGCTCAAGGAAGCGCAGAGGCTCGGATACGCCGAAGCCGACCCGACCTTCGACATCGAAGGGATCGATACCGCTCACAAACTTACGATCATCTCTTCGCTCGCTTATGGGATACCTCTTTCATACAATGAGGTTTATAAGGAAGGCATTACGAAGATTACGGCCAGCGACATCGACTTTGCGGCCGAACTTGGGTACAAGATAAAGCTGCTTGCCATAGCGAAATCCGATAACGGTGAAATAGAGATGAGGGTACATCCAACGATGGTCCCTAACGAATACCTTATCTCGAAGATCGACGGGGTCTTCAATGCGGTTTATGTAGAGGGCGATGCAGTCGGTTCAACCCTTTATTACGGCCGCGGCGCAGGCGACATGCCGACCGGCAGTGCGGTCGTATCCGATATCATCGACATTGGAAAGAACATCGTGTCAGGCGGCTCTGCCCGGTTGTCCGGCATCTGCTCAGGTGGTGAAAAATCCTGTGTCATTAAGCAGATAAAGAAGATGGAAGATATCGATAGTATGTATTACTTCAGGTTCTCGGCCCTCGACCAGCCCGGCGTGCTTTCGAAGATTTCGGGCATTCTAGGCAACTACAACATCAGCATCGCCTCGGTAATCCAGAAGGGCAGGAGTGTTGTAGGCTCAGTGCCGCTCGTAGTGCTTACTCACATGGCGCGTGAAAGAGATGTCATGAGGGCGGTTGCCGAGATAGACGCCATGCCTGCAGTTTCCGAAAAGACACTCTACATTAGAGTCGAGGGGAAAGAATAGGAGCTCAATGCTCTTTTCCGAGGATCAACTCCAGAGATATAGCCGGCATATGATCCTCCCCGGTGTGGGAGCTGAGGGACAGGAAAAACTGCTTAAGGCGAAGGTGCTTGTCGTCGGAGTCGGGGGTCTCGGCTCTCCCGCAGGCTACTATCTCGCGGCGGCCGGCATTGGCGATCTTGTGATAGTCGATAATGATGTCGTTGAACTGAGTAACCTCCAGAGACAGATCGCTCACAGCACAACAAAGATCGGCATGCCAAAGGTAGTTTCCGCAAAGGATACATTCGAAGCACTGAACCCTGACACGAAAGTCACTGCAATTAGAGAGCGGATCACCAGGAGCAACATTTCGGGACTGATTAGTGATTGCGACATCGTGGTCGACTGCAGCGATAATTTCGCGACGCGTTTCCTCATCAACGATGCCTGCGTGCTGTCGAAAAAGCGCTTCGTGAGCGGGGCGATTCTCAGGTTCGAGGGCCAGCTTACAACTATACTGCCGGGTGAAGGGCATTGTTACCGCTGTCTGTTCGAGGAGATGCCGCCGGCCGACATCGTCAATTCTCTCCAGACAGCCGGCCTTGTTGGCGCTGTCCCCGGCGTGATCGGAACGCTTCAGGCCCTTGAAGTGATTAAGCTCATCGTGGGCATAGGGAATGTGCTGAAAGAGAGGCTCCTCGTCTTCGACGGGCTGAACACAAAGTTCCGGCGCATCAAGGTCCAAAGGAATCCGGAATGTCCAGTCTGTGGAGACGATCCGACAATCACAAGTCTCAATGACAGGGATTATAGTGCATACCGATTCTGACGGGCTACATTATCTACATCCCTGTGAGACGATCTCTTGCGATTTCGTGTAGGGGAATTTTTTCACGAGATCAGCTGGCGGCATTTTCTCATCTCCTTCCCTCATCAAGTGTATGAGTACGATCAAAGCGTAATTGATGAGTGCCACGACGTCGTGGACAAATATTGATGCCATGACATCGTGGACATTTTAGTTCTTTGACAATCGAATAGTCATCACATTTTATACTCTCAGACATCCAAAGCGACATTGGAGGTGTCCATGAGAGATAAGATAGAACAGGTCCGGATGTGGGCCGTTCAGCGTTTTTTAAGTGGAGAGAAACCAGAAGCAATCTGCGCTTCTCTTGGTCAGTCGCAATCCTGGCTTTACAAATGGGTGGCGCGCCATACAGAAGACAACGACGCTTGGTATGAGGATCTTTGCAGGCGTCCAATCCACAATCCATCACATACCTCGACAGAGATTGAGGAAATCGTCAAGATGGTTCGTCTCAACCTGTACAACAATAATCTGTTTTGTGCAGCGCAGGCCATTTATTGGCAGATGCAAGATCTCGGAGTCAATCCAGTGCCCTCTCTGCGAACTATTAACCGTATTCTAAACAGAAATGAGCTTACGCATCGGGGGTCTGGCAAGTATGAATCCAAAGGCAAGGCATACCCGAAGCTTCCCACCCTTTTACCAAATCAGAGTCATCAGGCGGACCACGTTGGGTCGTGCTACTTGAAAGGGCCAGTGCGCTTTTACAGCCTCAATATTGTTGGTGTGGCAACTAGCAGATGTGGATTGCATCCGTCGCTGTCTAAGTCAGGGCAAAGTGTAATCGATGGCTTATGGAGCATCTGGATTCGTATCGGGATACCAGACAACTTGCAAATCGATAATAACATGTCTTTCTACGGGAGCCAGCAATATCCTCATGGCATGGGTCCTTTGATCAGATTATGTCTGATGAATGATGTGGAGTCTTGGTTTATCCCGGTTGCTGAACCGTGGCGCAACGGAGTGATCGAGAAGTTTAATAATCATTACCATCAAAAGTTTCTTAACAAGACGGTTATTACTACTGACGATGAACT
>PMYY01000217.1 GCA_003170655.1 Nitrospiraceae bacterium | reverse complement strand
CGGCGTCCCTCGATGACGCCTTGCTGGGGCACTCCCAAGTCACGGTCTAAAAGGATCATTTCTGCTGCGGCTTTAGCGACGTCAACGGCGCTATCCACCGAGATGCCGATATCGGCCGAATGGAGTGACGGAGCATCGTTAATCCCGTCGCCAAGGTATCCTACAGTGTGCCCTCGTTTCTTTAAGGCAAGGATAATCCGATTCTTCTGGGCCGGGGTAACACGACAAAACAGGTTAACCCTTTCCACCTGTCCCACCAAGGCTTGATCGTCCATGCTCTGAATAGCTGCTCCTGTCAGAATCCCCGTTATCGACAGTCCCAACTGTCCGCAAATATGTTCCGTAACAAGTTCATTGTCACCGGTCACTATCTTGACAGAGATTCCACTGGCAGCAAGGTCCGTTAATGCCTTCTTTGCACCCTCTTTAGGCGGATCAAGAAAAGCGGGGAATCCTGAAAAAACGAGTTTTGTCTCGTCACCTACCACTGCATGGGGATGGTCGGTTTCTACCTGACGCCAGGCAATTCCAAGCACCCTGAGCCGTCCCGCCCCAAAGAATCGAATAGCGCTCTTATGGAGGCCGTAGCTGCCCCATCCAAAGGAAGTAGATCGGTGTCACTGCTCCCCTCATAACTGGTGCAAAGGCGCAAGATATCTTCGGGCGCTCCTTTCACCACGAGCATTCTTCTCTGACCATTATCGACTAACACCGAAACTCGACGACGTTCAAAATCAAAAGGGACCTCGTCAAGTTTGCTCCAGCCTGTCACATCGATTTCCTTGTGTTCCAGTATTGCGTCGTCCAAGGGACTTTTAAGCCCTGTTTCAAAAAAGCTGTTCAATGCATTCTTTCACCGGCCGTGGCTCGAATCTTTTCTCTTTGCAGTGGCGCTTGCGGTCGGGTTAACTCCTGAACTACTTCCAATGATCGTTTCAGTGACTTTTGCCCGTGGGGCACAGCGCATGGCGCCCAAACGAGTTATTGTCAAACAGCTCGTTTCCATACAAAACCTGGGAAGTATGGATGTGCTCTGTACAGACAAGACCGGTACATTAACTGAAGCGCGTATTCATTTGGAGCGCCACCTCGACGGACTCGGACGGGAAAGCGGGAGGGTTTTGCAGTTGGCTCACGTGAAGAACAAACAGTACGAGGAGAATTGTAAGGCGCATGATAAGCAGCCCGAAGCGTCGGGTACCTTGATCAAATGCGGTGGGAGGCGCCTTCGCAATGAGGCTGTCGGCAATATCACCAAGCACTGTATTTGCACCGGTTTGGCAAATTAAAACTTTAGCTGTTCCGCTGACTACCGACGTCCCAAGAAGCACCGTGTTGCCAGCTGAAAGAATCTCGGATTCTCCGGGTAATTCGGCGGGAGCCTTTTCTACGGGATACGGCTCGCCAGTTAGAAGGGCCTGATTCACAAAAAAGTCCTTTGCGTCCAAAATTCGTCCATCGCCGGGGACCATGTCGCCAGCGGAAAGGAGCACAATATCTCCAGGTACAAGCGAAGGGAGTGGAATCTCCTGTGACTTTCCGTCTCTCAGCGCTTGAACATGAACCTTTACTGATTGGCGCAACCGCTCAACCGCCTGTCCTGCCCTAAATTCCTGAATAAAATCAAGTGTTACGCTCTTGAGGACAATGATCGTAATGATAATAAAGCTGGTTACATCACCGATAAAGGCCGATATCACACTGGCTACAAGAAGAATAATTACGAGCTGGTTGCGAAATTTGGTTAAAAACTGAAGCAGCAGCGCATTTTTTCGCTGTGTATGCAATATAATGTGTTGCGCCGTCATGAATTCGGTCAATCTCGAGTACTCCTAATACCCCAATTGGGTCACTGGCCGTGCACGTCAGCATATCTTGCCGATTTAGCTCAAGTATCTGCCACCGTTGATATGAATCGTCTGCCCTGTTATATATCCGTTGCGAACCAGCATGAGGACGACGTCAGCGATCTCCTCCACTGTGCCAAAACGACCGACTGGCACATGATCGGGGCGCAGTTGCGGAAGACCAACAACCATTTCCGTTTTTACAGGGCCAGGGGCAATAGCATTGACCGTAATGCCTTCTCGCGCAAGGTATGCAGCGTAATAATGAGTCAACCCCAAAATACCGGCTTTCGATGCAGCATAATGAGGGCCGACAACACCTCCAACCTGCGCTGCGACCGACGAAAGGCTTATTATACGTCCCCATTTACGGGCACGCATCCCGGGAAGTACCGCCTGAACAGCAAAAAATGCTGATGTTAGATTAGCGGCGATTGTATCGTCCCAGTCTTGTTCAGTTATATCATCGACGGAACGTGCTACACCAATTCCCGCATTGTTTACTAGGATCGACGGAGAACCGAGTTCTTTTGTTACTGTTCCAACCATTCGGTTGACATCTGCCGAAACTGACACATCTGCCTTGACAGCCACAGCAATGCGCCCGGACCTCACGATCTGTGATACTACATCGTCAGCTTCGTTATCGCGACTCCTATAGTTGATTGCAACATTTGCACCCGCAGCAGCAAGGGCGAGTGCTGTGGCGCGTCCAATACCACGACTTGCTCCAGTTATAAGGGCCACTTTGCCTATTAAATCGTCCATGGCTCGACTCCTCGTTGCTTTAAGTGCTTTGGTACGATTATATCCTTCCCAAAGTTGCGAATCAATACGTCAAGGCACTCCATTGAATTCTATTTACTTTCACTCTGAAAAAATAAATTGTAATGTTTAATTGTAATGTTGGGTGCAGGCATTCCAGAGATGTCCGCCTGTCATCATCATAAGCATGTCTATTTGCAACGATGATGATTCAAGCGACGCGAGGGACTTCACCCTCACGCTCTCACAGTGAGAGATGTGACACTCTCCCTTCATCCAGCTCCTATCGGTTCGCATGCGCTCATCTCTCTGATCCTCACCTGACCTATTTTCATGCTTCTCCTTAACGCTCACAACACTGGCTCCTTACCAATGCAGTTTAAGGTGGTTTGAAGCCTGCTCCTGCAATCCGGCTCAGAAGGGCCTACCCTCATCTTTTTTCGTGCGCCTCGCGACACACTTACTGACATAATCTGATACCGTTTGATCAGACTGAGACTCGCGTCCCATCCAACTATGCAACATTCAGATACATTGGTATATTTAGACGAGTAAATATATTTCCTCCTGAGAAACTATGACAAGTAGATTGGTCTTGTTTATTATTGCGTCGCTTGCGGTGGTCCTTACCAGATGCGGAGGGCTGAATGTATCGCTTTTGCCAGAAACGAAGCCACTTGTTGAGCAGACCTTGGAAGGCGACGGCAACCCCAAGATACTGCTGATTGATCTGGATGGCATAATCTCCTTTAAAGAAGAGCAAGAGGGCCTGATTATGAAGAAATCGTCAAAGGTCGCCTACTTTAGGGAAGTGCTCCGCAAAGCTGAAGCGGACAGCAACGTAGCCGGAGTAGTTATCAGGATAAATTCCCCTGGCGGTACCGTTTCGGCCAGCGATGCCATATACCATGAGATCATAAGATTCAGACAAAAAAGAAATGTCCCGGTCTATGCCTATATAATGGAGATCGGAGCTTCAGGCGGCTATTATGTGGCTTGTGCCGCCGAGCGCATCGTCGCGAGTCCCACTGCCATAACGGGCAGCATAGGCGTTGTCGCCATGAAACTTAATATCGAAGGGCTTCTTTCGAAGATAGGAATCTCGAATGAGACCTATAAGTCTGGTCCAAAAAAGGACTTCTGGTCTCCCTTCCGTCCAAGCACCCCGGAAGAACAACAGATGTTCCAGGAAATAATAGATAAGCTATATGTCCGCTTCGTAAATGTTGTCCAATTGAACCGGCAAAAGTATCTCACCGAGCAACAGGTAAAGACACTTGCAGATGGGCGGATAATGACAGCAGGCGATGCCGCCATGGTGAAACTTATTGATCAGGTTGCTTATCTGGATGACACAGTAGAATCGATGAAAAAATCGCTCAATCTAAAAAAAGCGAAAGTTGTAACTTACAGCCGCCCCAAAGACTTCAAGTCAAACATATACTCCGAGATGCAGATTACGCCTCATGTAATAAATCTTATTTCGATAAACTCGGACGAACTTGCACTTTTTTCTGGGACACAGTTCATGTACCTCTGGTCCCGATAAGGTTATAATAAGCGGCAGTTCTATAAAGATTGCTCGCAGCATGATGAGTTTGGTGTCCACTATTGACAACCGGGGTAAGGAAGGATGCCCCTGCTATGATAATACCGCAAATCGTGTTTGCACAAAATACTTGATATGCCACGCACTGAATATATAGGCGCAGGTTGCTTTTCCTTGACATTCTCCCGGCCTAAAAGGCGAGGCTTACGCCGCTTTTTATGTAAAAGAAACTGTGCAAGCAATTTCTTTAGCTCAAACAATTGATTAGTAACCTCGCATCATATAAAAAATTATAATTTATCACGACGCACTGGCACCAATAGCAGTGTAATTACAGAACGGCTGGCCACATTCGGTGTGGCGCTTCCTGACCAGAAGGCATCCATTGCAGTTTTTCCGTGTGTCGCCAAAACAATCAGATCCGCTCTTTTTTGTTCTGCGGTGTTGATGATGACTATAGCGGGATCGCCGCGACGGACGTCGGCCGTTGCCGTGACCACATCAGCCTTCAACATAGTTATGTGACGTTGAAGATATTCTTTTGCATCCTGCTCGGCCAAGTCCAATAAAGCCTGTGTTGCATTGGGGAGTATCTTTGCTGTAGCAGCCTGCTCCCCGGCTAAGGTCTTGAATGTATGAACCACCATAAGTAGACATAACTCACCTCTGCACCTTTTTGCCAGACTTGACGCAATCCTTAGACCCTCTTCGTGGTCTGCATTGCCGTCCAATGTCACAAGTATCCGGTTGCATGAAAATGTAGTGGACTGGGCTCCGATTGCGGCAGGCGGTATTAGCAGGACCGGAGTTCTGTCAAGTCCGACCACCTGCTGGGCGATGCTGCTAAACATAAAGTCCCGCAGACCTCCACGCCCATGGGTGCACATCACGATCAGATCAGGACCTGCTTTCCCCACATGATCGACTATACTACGCGCTACATCGTTAACTTCGCTGCTGTGCACATGCCGTTCCACAGGTATACCGGCAGGAAAGGCGCGAACAGCAACTTCATCCAGATAACCCTTAGCCTCTTTGGCGTCAGTCAGATGCCGCTCCCCATGGATTTCCTGTTTAGCGCCGCGTTCAATTACGTGGAACAAGGTGACCATTGCTCCCAAGGTTCTGGCAAGGTAAACAGCCGCGGGTAGGGATGCTTCCGCCATTCGCGATCCATCAAGAGGAACTAGTAGATGTTTGAACATTTTACCTACCCCCTTGTAAATACCTGATAAACCAGGTACACATTTAAGGTTAAAATTAGGGCGGCCACAACACCGGTCATCGCCGTTGTGACAGAGTGGTTAACCAACACTCCCATCAAGGTTTTGCGTCTGGTGAACATGATCAGGGGAATGATCGCAAAAGGAAGTCCGAAACTGAGGACTACTTGGCTGATTACCAGTGTACGCGTCGGGTCCAGACCAACGGAAATAACGACCAGGGATGGAATAATCGTCACAAGACGGCGGACCCATACAGGGATGCGCCGCTGCAAGAATCCCTGCATCATAACCTGGCCGGCCATTGTTCCGATGGCAGAAGAAGACAAGCCGGAAGCCAGAAGGGAGACGGCAAAGATCCAGCTTGATGCCCTGCCCAACAACGGTTCCAAAGTGAGATGCGCTCTCTCAAGGGTTCCGACCTCTGTCAGCCCGTGCTTGAAGAACGTCGATGCAGCCATGATCAGCATCGCCATATTGACCAGGCTTGCCAGCCCCATGGCAACGATCACGTCCACCAGTTCATAGCGGAACAGTCGCCTTAATTGGCTCGGATCCTTAACTACAATGCGGCCCTGGGTGAGGGCGGAATGAAGATAGATTGCATGAGGCATCACTGTTGCACCCACGATACCCGTCGCAAGCAGTACACTCTCTGTTCCCGAAAATTGTGGCACAACAGAGTGGTATAACACATCGCCCCAATTCGGCCTGTCCATGACGGTTTCTATCAGATAGCTGACCACCACAATGCTTACTAAAGCCGTAATTACCGCCTCAAGAGGTCGGAAGCCGTAACGCTCCAGACCCAGTATTAGAATGGTTATGATGGCGGTTATTATACCGGCTAGCCAGAGGGGCACGCCAAACAGCAGGTTGAAGCCTACTGCCGAACCCAGAAACTCGGCAAGATCGGTCGCCATAGCCACGATCTCCATCAACACCCACATAATAATGACAACAGGACGCGAAAAATGGTTGCGGCATTGTTCGGCTAGGTTCAATCCCGTGGCAATGCCAAGCTTCGCCGACAGGGCCTGGACGAGCATCGCCATCAGATTGCTGGCAACGATAACCCAAAGGAGAGTGTATCCGAACTTAGCTCCACCTTGAATATTAGTTGCGAAGTTGCCGGGGTCGATGTAAGCCACACTGGCGATGAAAGCCGGACCCATAAAGGGGAGAACGCGGGAAAGCCACCTTTTCTTGCTACTTCCGGTCAGAACCTCCGCGGCAGTGTCGATTGCCTCGTGATCACCGGTCTTCCTGTGTTGTGTTATCTTTGTTTTATTCATAAAAACACTTCCCATTTCTTCGATTACTAATACTACTCAGACAGCCTAGTTTGGGCGGAATTTCATCGTCCTCGAAGATAGCGCGGTTTCCTGCGCCTTTGGCGTGAGCTTTTATGCATCTACCAATATCGTTAATGATGCCATTGTAAAGGGCGCTGCCTTTGCAGCGCCGCGCGTGGACGAACCATAGCAGCGGTATTGTTTCTTTCAGATCTTCATTCACTACCTTATTATACTTATCTGTGAGGATGTTTCTGAACATAGGCCCGATCAATAATCCTCAGAAATCATTACGGGATGGTACGTTGAATTTACTGGTGGGTACAAATGGAAAGAATCAACGTTCAACTCAAAACTGCACCAAAGACCCTATGATTAAAAAGTAGAAGACAAGTCCCCCGCTCGGGTATGTTGTATTTGGATAGAAGCAACAAACCTACAGAAGGAGGACTTGTCATGAATAAGACTTAGCAAACTTGATTTTGAGGGTCAACAGATTTATGTTGGGATGGATGTTCATAATAAGAGTTGGAGCATTAGTATTCTTATTGATAAGTTTGAACATAAGATTCTTACGCAGCCTCCAGAGGTAGGCACATTTTTTGAATTATCTTAACTGCAATTTTCCTGGCGCGGCATACAAGTCGGTCATCTGCGACAAGAAATGCGACTTATAAGCACGTTAGACAGAACGACTATTGATAATATATTGAGGAGCCTCTCTGATCTTGTAGACTCTCAACCAAATGCAGAACAGATGGTATCTATATTACTTAGATTAGACCATTCTGAATATGTATCCTATTATTGCAACCAGCAGACAAGAAGATAGACTACACGGTTTGTTTTGAAAATCACCACATTCCTAGGACTGGTTATATCGATGACTTTCAGGTGCTATCGAGAAGCAGCTTTGATAGTTATTTTTAGAATTCGCCAGTTCGTCGGTTAAGTGCATTTTGCATTTCAAGTATGTTTATGTTTTAAGACAACCTTTTCAAACATCAAGGCTAACCCGGTACCGAGTGAATGAATGGCTTCAATACTTAAGTGATTCTCAACAGTTGAGTCGAAGAAAACATGAAGGGATGACTCTATATCGCCATCCCGTTCCCAGTAGCAGATTAAAATAGGTATTTTAGGAAGGGGATACAAGATTAGGGAGATATCAGATGAAAACATATTTGATGCCCTATCTCCGCTAAAAATATAAATGAGATCCTTGAAAAGATCCGTATGTTTGTCGGCCATATGTTTCAGTGGTTTTTCGCATAGCTGTTCGAAAAGAGGACTCATCCTTGCTCCTCTTCTCAGTTCTCTGAATGGGACCCATTGCCCGGATATATTTCCGCCTTTACTTTTAAGAATATAGTCAAGTAATATGAACGCCATCCATGCATGAGTGTGGTAATCAGATGTAATATTCCCATTTGGATCTATAAAGAAATCTTTGCCGAGGCATTTAATAGAAAGGGTTTCGCCAACAATACTTGCTCCCAATCTCTTTGCGGATGAAAGCAAATCTATCGAGGATATTTTCTTTTTTAATTTTCCAACCACTTCCTCTCTGTTTTGGGCGACCGATTTGTGTGTGGCTATCTCACCGGCAAATAGCGCAGAGTTTGTTCCTGAGATATAAGGGCAATCGGCTAGTTGTTTTTCACCCCTCAAAATGGATGCGGCAAACGCCATACATGTAGGAACTGAGCATTGACCGCAATTGGATTTTGGAAGAATTTTATAAACTTCCAATGGGTTTTTAAGCTGACTCATTTCGCACCTTCATTGTCGAATTGGTTTTTCTATAAACATAACATATATTGGATCAAGTCGGCCTTAAGTGACAAAAAGTT
>PMYY01000051.1 GCA_003170655.1 Nitrospiraceae bacterium | reverse complement strand
ATAGGCGTCCCCTATCCCGTTCAATCAAAATCGGCAGTATGAGAAATGTGGTGATTTTCGAAAGAACCGGATATATCACGAGCAGCCTTGAAGGAACGTGTTCAGCAACACGAAGTCACTTTGTTTCGTGTTTTGCAGGGAATATTGGTTCGGCAAGCTTAACAGGCAGTTTGAGTATTCTCGTTACTATCCCAAGAACCTCTGACCCTATTGCTGAGGGAGAAAGGAATGTCATCCGTGGAGCTCTTATGTCGCCTGATACCCTCACTGGGACAGACACCAGTGCACCTCCAAGTACTGATCCCAGAACCGGTATCATTCCCACGATTTTGTTGACCGTCTTTATGGGAGCCACAAGCGCGGTGATGTCAAGAGTTTCATCATGCAGGTCCACATGACCGCTCGCGATTACTTCGATGACTGACGAGTCGAGTATTCCTTCCTCGATCTGGAGCCTGTGCTTCCGGACGGTACCGCGCACTTGCAAAGCCTTATACCTGATGATCTCTTTGTCAAGATGAGGAAATTGTCCTTTGAAATTTTCGCTTTCATTCAGGAGATCGAGTGTCTTTTCGAGGTGCCGTGCTTTGAATATCTTCCCCTCCTTTGCAGAGAGGGTATAGGTACCCTCAATCCAGTCGATCATCTCGTCGACCTTGCCCTCACCTTTCAGACGCGCTTCCATCTCGAATGTGCCAGTTAAATCAGCATTCGCATTAGTAAAACAGAGGATTGTCGGTCGGAATGAAAGATCTCGTGCCGAAAGCGCAACATCCAGCTTCAGTCCCGGCTCCGATATGACGACAGTACCGGTAGTAGAGATCCTGCAGAGTTCCGCCTCCTTAAGAGTTATCAACACAGTCTTGCTGTCAAAGGAGACATCAGCATGAAAAGGTTCCCATCTGGTATGACTATATTGAAAGAGATCCGATCGGAGTCTCAGCGTCCCCCTTACCGGGAAATCTTTCAGGAATCTCGACTCCTTTCCGGTGGCCGCATGATCTTTTCCCTTGATTATGGTTTCTACTGTTGACCACTGGATTCCATTCGCAGAAATGTCCATATCGACATCGAACCATGACGGTCGTCTTGATACTGTCCCCTTTGCATTGAATTTCATATCCCCCGCTTCGAGTGCCGCCGAACTGATGAAGACCCCTTGCTCACGTGCTTCGAGCACGATATGCTGTACTACCAACGGGATGTCACGTCCCCAGGGGATCGCGATATGATTTCCCTTCAAACTTCCTTCAAAAGCAGTCTTTTCCGGATGGTCGATAATAAGATGAGTCCTGAAATCACCTTCTAAAGAGGCGCCTGAAAACATGCTCTCCTTAAAGATAGTATTGAGCGTCTCTGATGTCGCCTTCCCCTTGAAGCTGGCATCTATCGTTTCCCTTTCAATCACAAAGTCCGCTGCAAAGTTGGAGCTATTGTCTTTTACTGTCAAATCCCGAATCGCTGTTGTATCAGCGGTTTTCATCGCCCTAAAGGATACCTGCGTTCCGGTGCCGAATAACAGCAGGCCGCCAATCTCTGTTCTTATGTCCTTTGCCCAGACAAGGGATGCATTCCTTACAAAAAAAGGAGCGCGCAACTTTATTTCAGGTGGAAGATTGAGCAAGTCGGCAGCCCATAAATTAACCCTCGGCCCGATATCTCCCTTGAAGGAAATGTCTATGTTTCTGATATTGGCAGGAAATGAGCTGATCGCCCCTCTTACCGTAAGTAGACTGTCGCTGAGCTTAGTCCTGATGTCCTTCAGAGACAGTTCGTCCTGTGTTATTCCGAAGGCCCCGTTTACGCCTTCGGCGATCCATGGGAGAAAGGATGTGTCAAGGATGAGCTCCCTGGCTAGGCCGGTTGCCCGGAACTGCCATTTTCCTGCCTCATAGAGAGGTCCGTGAAGATCCATCAAGGAGATTTCGACCTCGCCCTTTACAGATCGTACAACGTCGAGCGCCGGACGGATTTTTTCGAATGACGTTATCCAAGGGTAGATTTCGCCGGTGGAGACCCACAACCTACCGCCGGCTATTTTTAAGTCGTACGGACTGTTCAGCCCAAGACTACCCGTCAACCCAGAGAATGAAGATCCGCCGATGCTTCCCTCCAAATTAGTTACTTCCAAGATTTTCTCATCGAACTGGAGATGCCCTCCCGTTACCGCAACAGGAAACGGCACAGGTTCATACAGGGTCGTTAGGTTCACCGCATCAACAGTGATCTCAATATGGAGAGCATGAAGTCGTTCTCCGAGTATCAATCTGCCTTCTGCACTGCCGCGAATGTCGTGAAGACGTGCCATTTCATGGAGAAGTGGTGTGTTTGTTATAAGCTGCTTTTCCCTGAGGAGAGAAGGCAATTGGCTCAGATCAGCCCTTACCCTCATATCAAGATGAAAAGGAGGGGATTGTTCAGAGAGGCCAATGCGCACTGTGCCTAAGCTGCACTGGCAGTTCCTGATAGACGCCCCAATATTGTTGGCCTCGAGCACGCCCCGTGATACAACCACATCACCACTTACATCATGAAACGTAAGCTCCTTAGCCTTTACAAAAAGAGTCCCACCGGTCATCTTTCCGGATATGCGAATCTTGCCAGCACTTCCAAGCTCATTCTGAGATTTTCCGTCGGTATGAAACGCGAAAGCCTGAATCTGACCGCTCTGCACATAAGAGAAGATGGTTTTGATAAGCGGGATATCACCCCCGATGGCAAGCGCAGACCGGCGGAGCGGTTGCGCATCGATTGATTTGGCCGCTAGATCGACGGTCATGATTTTGGAATTGTAATCGAAGCTATATTGCCCTGATAAATTCAGAGAAGGCTGAGTGATTTTTGCTTCTTTGATACGCACCGTTACAGCGTCCAGTCCGACCGATATATCACCCAGCAAACTTGCGTCGCCCAGAAGAAGACGTTTTTTATGTCTTATGATTTCAAGTCCTTTAATCGAACTTTCCATGGATGCGTTAACCACGCCCAACTCCACTGTCTCAAATTTCACCACCAGATCGGCGCTGACAACTCCTATCTGCCCAGCGGTATTCTTTAAGAAATGCGCAAACAGGATGTCGGGATGGAGGCGTGTGATTCTAACGATCCCCTTGCTTTTTAGATCCTCCGCTTCCAGTGAGGACGAAAGCGAAAAATTATCCCATAAGTTCGACCTGCTGGTCACTTCAATATCAAGCTTTTTTTTTGATGCATTTAGGCGGGACTGGATCATATCGAAGGAGAATACGATTTTGTCCGACTCGGTGAGATCAAACCTGCCGTCCTTAATCTCGACTTTGAGTCCAGGCATCGTTGATACGATAGTCTGGACCACCGAACGGACCTTCTCCTCTATCTCTTTCAGAGTAGGCTTATCCTCCTCACTAGAAATCCTGACAGAGAAGTGAGGTGCTTCAAGATTGATCTTTGCAATCCCTGTCTTGCCTTTTATGAGCGCCCAGATGTCTGGATAAACTCTGAGTGCTGCAATCGAGCCTTCAGCTTTAGCGTAGATCTTTGATATGTGCACTTGATGAAAGACGATCTCCGGAAAAGGGAAAAGGTGGAGTTCAGCGTCCTTGTATGTTACTCCATCTCCGATGGTCTCGATGAGAAAGTAATGAATTCTTTCTTTGACAGTTTCTGAATTGATGAGGTGAGCAACGGAGAAGTACATGAGGACGGATAAGCAAAAAATTAGCCCTAGAGAACCTGCCAGTCTCCGAAATATACGATGCCGTCTGCTCATTAGATAATTATACCCACCCAGAATCAATGTTATTGCACGCCAAAAACTATACGTAATGATATTGAAGAGTTATTATGGGAGGACACTGATTCAAGGAGACCGTCTGTAGCAAGGACTTATTTCGCTTTATTTGGTATATTTTTGATGATGGCAAGCAAAAGCAGATCCCTTTTTATTTGTGTGAGTAAATGACCTTAATTGCTAAAAATAACTATCATAGCAGAGGATTAGGTCGAAGACGGCGATTTCTGTGATTATGTGGTGCTGCACATAACTGTGAAGATCTGACAGGGCGATGATACTGAAAATCTTTACGACCCGCTATCTGGCAAAATCGATGATTAACAAGTACTCTCCATCGTTGCTGGAAATTTGACGACCTCTATAGCATGTCGTAATCATCGCGGCACCCATATCGTGGCTGCTGAATTGATTGCTATTCATAACCTCTATCGCAGAAAATTTGGGGCGAAGTGCAAGATTATTTTGGTTATCGATACTGTGTTCAATTTTCACAAATGCTAAGATTTTCCCAGAAATAAACGCCGCTTTTTGCCCTATCTGCACGAATACGTGCAGAAGTCCTCGCGTGCTAGCCTGCACTATTACCATTAAGTAGGCAAAATATGTAACCTAATAGAAACAAAACCGTCTCCCTTATAGATAGTTGTAGGGAGATTTTGTATTATCGAGAGTGAAATTGTTTCCTGCAGATCACTCAGGGGGACAAAAATGCAGAGACGGCTTGTTTTGTTGGCTGTGACCGCAGCCCTGATAATTGTACCTATGGCGGCAAACGGACAGACAGCACCTTCTAATATATCGCCGGCTCTACTGGCTAAAGGGGGCT
>PMYY01000244.1 GCA_003170655.1 Nitrospiraceae bacterium | reverse complement strand
TTGTTGTAATAAGTTACCCGATAATTTGGATTCAACTCGACTGCTTTATCGTAGGCTGCAAGGGCTTGATCAAGCTGTTTCAAAAAAATGAAAAGATTGACACAGTTTAGGATCCAATTTAATTGCTCCCAAAGAAGAACAAGAAATCTTGAAAAGTTTTAAAAAAAAACGAATAGGTTCTCGTAAAGAATCTTTCAATAAGAAAAGCTGAACTGATGAAGTATGCACGGAACACCAAAAGAAAGATAAAAGGCTAGACATAAGAATATTGGAAAGAGACCTGACGGAATTACAAAAACGAACAGTAAGCGAGGGGCTGACTTATCAAACATATGTTGCCAACATAATTTATGAATTTCTTAGTGGCAAGCTATATGGAAGCCAAAATTGACTGCTAATGTGCTACACGCGATCGGCGTAAAACTGCCCATGCCTCCCCGTGAGCTTTGGCGGTTGAGCCTGTATAAGACTACGTAATAGACCTCTCCATTTTTTGACCTGCGGGGACCCGACTCAATAAGCCGTTCGGTTGACGGTGCGATAGTTATGGGAGACCCTTCTTTCCCTCCTTTTCAGGTAGTCCCGTATTTCGGCAACCTGGCCGGTGACGGATTGATGCGGGCATATGAAATAACGAATGACCCGCAATATCTGAATGCGGCCCAATCCTGGACCTTCTGGTATCTTCAGCATCAGAACGCCGACGGCACCATCTATGACTTTACCGGCACGGTCGGGCATTGGACGCCCACCTATGACTATGATTCGACTGACTCCTATGCTTCAACCTTCCTGGAGATGCCCATAAGATCCTACTGTATACGCCTGCCGATCATCCAGTTGCGCAGGCGCTTATTCTTGCCGTGCCGGGACTGCTTGATGCACAGCAGCTTACTATGCAGTTCAACGGTTTGACGCTGGTTAAGCCGGACTATGATTTCGCCTATCTGGAGGACAATGTAGAGGTCTACCTCGGTATGGTCGCCGCCGCAAACATTCCATACTGGGACCGGACCGGGAGGCCAGATCCGGCTTGGCAAGCGGAGGATACCAGGTATGCCATTGAGACGCTCCTCTTCAAGACAAGAACTCCAGCGCACTATGTCATCGGCATGGCTTCAGAAGGCACTATAGAGGATATTTCGAATTGGAAGCGATGTATCCAGAACAGCAAACGCAATTGATGGCTATTGCATGGTTGCCAGCAAATGCGGACAGAACCAATCTGTTTACCTATATGAAAGGGCGTTTTTATACGTCGTTACCGTTGCGCATTAAGAATGAAACAAACTTCGATCAAATAGCCTGGTGGGCGATGGCAACCCAGAATGTCGTAGACACGGCTGCGGCGCGCTTTCTTATCGACAAGCTTATTGCATATACGCCAGCAGCGGCATCGTATAACGTCGGACTGAACGGTCATGCCTGCAGGATTTTAGCCGATTCGATCAGAAAATAACAGCAAGATTTGACTCGAATATTTCACACTGCCGACATAATCCTGTAATACTATCCTCTTAAAATATAGTGGTATCTAACTTTAAGAACGGAGGCGGATCTTATGAAATGTCCTTCCTGCGGCAGAATGATGGTAACCATGATTACGTTCTTGAAATGCTCGAATGGTTATTGCGATTACGAAGAAGATATCGAATCTGTACAAGTGTCGACTGATACTAAGCAGGTGAGGCCTGCAGCAATCTTTTATAAGCCTGTCGCCGCCTGATAAAGAACTTCCCGGGACACGGATTATGCAGAGATAAGACTGGGGGATCCGAAAAGTAGAAAGGGCCGCGATCTCTCATAGCCCGTTAGCTTTCTTCAGTTACAGCTATTTGGTTTCGCCGGCGTCGACCTTTTTCTCGTTACGTTTCTTCTTGTAGATCTTTTTGCTGGCCTTGTTCTGCTTTTTCGTCAGGTTGGCCCTTTCCTTTTTCGTGAGTTTGCCGTCTGCTTTCATACGTGCTTCGTCCTGTTTGATCTTAGCTTCCTTCGGGGTAATCTGCCCGCTCTTTATGCCCTGATCGATCTTCTCTGCTGGTTCACCTCACGCTTCTGGATACTGGGATCATCCTTGGATGCAGCCAATGCCGGCGCAACTGTAAACATAAGAGCGATGCTTTCTGTCAGAATCGAGCTGATTATCTTCTTCATACGAACTTCTTGAGATTTCTTGTTTTTGAGGTAAAACCTCATTTCAACTTGATAGCACTTGATCAAATCTTTGTGAACAGGGCATGAAGAGATTATGAAAGAATATGAACATCGATTTCCCTGATCGCGTTTGGGCAGAGTCATTGACACGAAGTTTCCGGTTGCTGTTCAATAAAGGATATGTCTCAACAGGCCCTTTCTGAAAACATTAATGGATATTAACTCTCTCGATTCAAATCTGTATCATCTCATCAACCAGGGCACCGCAAATGGCATCTTCGACGTGATTATGCCCTTTCTTAGCGCCAAGGGATACACCTTAATCTTCCCGTTTGCCGCATATATGCTCTGGCTCGCCTATAGAAAAAAAAATGAAAGCGATGGCGAGACCTGGAATCTGGCCCTCTGGACGGTCCTCATCTCCGTCATGGCCTGTTTTCTGTCGGACTGGATATCAAACGAGTTGAAGCACGTATTCGGCAGGATCAGGCCCTGCCATGTCGAGGAAGGAGTGAGACTACTCGGAACGTGCACAAAGTCAGCGTCGATGCCGTCGGGACATGCCACCAATTCTTTTGCTTATGCATTCCCGCTCTTTTTCATGACCCGTGGGTATATACTGACGCGGTGGCGCATTTATCCGCTGGTCCTGGCAAGCTTGGTCGCGTATTCACGCCCTTATACAGGGGTCCATTATCCAGGGGACATCGTTGCGGGCGCACTGCTCGGGGTCTCGATTGCAGCCCTGGTGATGTATCTCTTCGGGTATGCAAAGACCAGGTATAAATCGAGTCCCCATACCACCGTGCTCTATGTCAGCCTGTTGGTTCTAAGCGTCTTCAGGATATTCTACATACTGCATGGTCCGCTCGATCTCGGACCCGACGAGGCACATTACTGGGAATGGTCGCGGCATCTCGATCTGAGCTATTACTCCAAGGGACCCATGATCGCATACCTGATCGCCCTGGGCACCGCCATCTTCGGCGATACTGTCTTCGGTGTGAGATTTCTGGCGGTAGTCTTATCGGTCCTGTCGAGCCTGCTCCTATATAAACTCGTCTTTGAAATGTACAGGGATGAAGCCGCGGCGCTCGGTTCGGCCCTGATCTATCAGGTCATCCCGTTGTTTACAGCCTTTTCGGTGATCTTCTCCATCGATTCACCTTTTCTGTTCTTCTGGATACTGTCGCTCTATACTTTCCATAGAGCAATTGCGGAACCGGTTCCGGGGGGCCGGAGGACAGGGATCGACGCTTGGATTCTACTCGGCATTTCCCTTGGCATCGGACTTCTCACTAAGTACACCATGGCCTTTTTCCATCTAGGGATACTCGTTTTTCTCGTTATGTCCGACAGAAGATATCTGCTCAGGACGATCAGGCCCTATGTGGCCATGCTGGTCAGCCTCATCGTCTTCAGTCCCGTCATTATCTGGAACGCCCGGCACGACTGGGTCACCCTGCGGCATACTGCTGGACAGGCCCATATTGCAGAAGGGTTCAATATCTCGATCCGCAATCTCGGCGAATTAGTCGGCTCCCAGATCGGCATAGTCACCCCAGTCCTCTTCGTTCTTATTTTTTATGCGCTCCATAAGCTATATCATACTGAAAAGGGATACCGGTCGATGTTTCTGACCGCGTTTTCGATCCCTGTAGTAGCCTTCTTTTTCTTTAAGAGCATCCAGGGAAAGGTGCAGGCCAACTGGGCCATGACAGGGTATATCACCGGCATTGTTGCCGTCGCGTGGTATTATTGGGGTAGCGACGTCCAGGCGGCCACGGGTACGCGGAAGAATAAAGTAGTCTTATGGACGGGCATAGTAATCGCCCTGGTAGTGACTATAGTCAGCCACTATCCGTCGATTATCAAACTGCCTCCGAAGCTCGATCCCTCGTCACGCCTTCTGGGATGGCATCAGCTGAGAGACGAGATTGGCCCGCTTTACAGGACTCTCTCAACTCAAGGCCCGGTTTTACTCTTTTCTGATCGGTACCAGATATCGAGCGAACTCGCATTCTATATTGATGGCCATCCGACAACCTACTGCATAAATATCGGCAGGAGGATGGACCAGTACGACCTTTGGCCTGACATGAACGAAGAGGCCGAACAGATCAGGCGCTCGAGAAGCTTCGCGGCAGCAGAGCAGATCAACGGCATATTCGTGACATGGGGGGACAGCGATATGCCATCTCCAGTAGTAAAGGCCTTCGACAGATTTGAAAAGAAAGTCATAAAAGTTTACGATAAGGGGACTGAGTTGCGGGTATATACGGTTATTATCTGTTATAATTTCAAAGGCCTTGACAGAGGGGCGATTGAAACCTATTAGGAGCGACAAATGGCAGTATCGGTAGTGATTCCGTTATATAACGAAGAAGAAAATGTTGAGATACTTAACGAGCGGTTGGGTGCGACCATGAAAAACATCGGCGACTATGAGATCGTCTATGTAGACGACGGCAGCACCGATGGCACTCTCAGGCTGCTCGAACAGATCCAGGCCCAAGACGAAAATGTCATAGTATTGAGCCTGAGGAGAAACTTCGGGCAGACTGCGGCCTTTGCGGCAGGTTTCGATTTCGCGCGCGGAGATGTCATAGTCACTATGGACGGAGATCTCCAGAACGATCCCACGGACATACCGAAGCTCCTCGAAGCAATCAAGGAGTATGACCTCGTGAGCGGATGGAGGAAGAAGCGGCAGGACAACTTTTCGCGGACCTTTCCCTCGAAGATAGCCAATTGGCTGATAAGCAACGTTACTGGCGTGCGCCTGCATGACTACGGCTGCTCTTTAAAGGCTTACCGCCGCGACGTAGTCAAGAACCTGAAGCTGTATGGTGAGATGCATCGCTTCATCCCGGCAGTTGCAAGTTGGTATGGCGTCAGGATCGCCGAGGTCGAGACGACACACCATCCCAGGCTGAGGGGTAAATCGAAGTACGGCATTTCCCGGACAATTAAGGTGCTGCTGGATCTCGTGACGGTTAAGTTCCTCCAGAGTTTCTCCACCAAGCCGATCCAGTTCTTTGGCCCCGTGGGCCTCTTTTTCGGGTTTGCGGGAATGGGGATATCGCTGTACCTGACAGCTGCAAAGATATTCAAAGGGATCGACATTGGTGGAAGACCGCTCCTACTGCTCGGCGCCCTGCTGATCATTGTCGGAATTCAGTTCATCGGCATGGGATTGCTAGGAGAGATGATCGTAAGGGTCTATCACGAAAGTCAAAAGAAACCCATCTACACCCTGAAGAAAATCCTTGGGCCTGGAAAATAAGAAAGTGAAGAAAGCCGCTTTACTTATTTTCAAGGCTGCGGTCAGTTCGACCCTCCTAATATACCTGTTTTCAAAGGTCGGGGGCACGGCGGTAATTGAGAACGCCATTCTGCTCTCCCCTGCACACTTCGGTGCAGCCGTGGCTCTTTACCTATTTGCAACATATCTGTCATCTCTGAGGTGGAAGTTGCTCATTCCCCAGCCGGTCGGGACAAGGCGGCTTTTTTCGATGTATATCGTCGGATCATTTTTCAATATCTGCCTCCCAGGTCTCATCGGCGGAGACGCAGTGAAGGCCTACTATTTGAGCCGGGAACTTAAACAGTCGTCATCAAATGCGGACATTAGTATCCCCAGCACAGGCTCGATGGCGATAGCTTCTGTATTCATGGACCGGTACATAGGTCTGGCAGCGTTACTGTTCATAGGCTTGACAGCATTTCCGGCAGGGTTTGAACTTCTGAGGAAAGCATCGATGGTATGGGCATTGCCGGTCATATTCGCAGCCTTCGTTGCGACGAGCGTACTGCTTTTCAGGTTCCGATTCGGCGAAAGATTTAAATTGCTGGTAGGGGTCTATGACTGTTTCAATTATTATTTCACTAAACAACATGTGCTGATGAAGAGCTTTTTGTACTCTATTGCAATCCAATTTATCGGCATGCTTTCGGTCTACGTTCTCGCACGCGGCATGTCCCTTGATGTTACCTTAATCTCACTTCTCGTCTTTCTGCCGATGATAATTCTGATATCCATGATACCTGTATCGATCTCCGGACTGGGGATCAGAGAGGGGGCCTTCGTATTTTTCCTGGGAACTACAGGAGTTCCCCCGGAAAAGGCGATGACACTGTCTATCCTGTGGTTTCTCTCAGTCGTCGTTGCAGGGCTTTGGGGGTTTATAGAATATCTACGCTTTAAGCAACTTTTTGGCAGCGGCATAAAAGAGGAGCCTTTTCAGGTCCGATAGGTTTTCTCTGAAGGCGTAAGTATCGTAAAACTCCTGAAGGCTGAGTAACTGGATAGTGTCGGTTAAAGGCAGATCATATTTATTAATGATCCCGCCGGCAATAAATCCGATATCCTCTCTCCGATCACGCAGTGGTGGGACCAATATGCTGACCAGCTTAAGTGTCCTCAACAGCACCTTTGAAAACCGCCCTTCACTCACTTCCTCCTCCAGGTCCTTCCGTGAGGTGAGGATAAAGACGACATCGGGATAAGAGCTTTTGACATTCCGTGACCGGTAGTAATCGATACGGGAGAAGATGTCGGCAAGCCGCTCCTGCAGCGGCATGGGCATCTTGTCAATGTTCTTCAGCATGATTGTGCCTCCGTCGGCCATATCGAAGGCCCCCTTATGCTGGTCGGTGCCCCAGAAACCACCACCGGAGCCGAACAGTTCTTCCTCTAGCGTCTCCTTTTCGACCGTATCGCAGTGAAATGCAAGAAAGGGTTTGCCCTTACGCGGATTGTCGGGGTGGTTATGGAGTGCAACGGCAAGAAGTCTCTTGCCGACACCGGCTTCACCCCAAATCAGTATATTCCTTTCGGCCCGGCCTTCGACAAAAACTTCATTCAGCACACGTAACAGCGGGGCTGATGTAGTGAGAAATTTGAGTTCAGGCTCATGAAACTTGCCGGCTGTTGTCAGGAGTTTTTCGGACAGGTCCTGCAAGCCGAATTCCAAGCAAGCCCGCTNNAACCTTTCAATTATATCGGAAAGCATTTCCTCGGTATCGCTTTCGGCTATTTTGAAATAGCGCTTGTTCAGCTGCTTCAAATTCTCCTGGGCCAGAACAATAGAAGGAAAGATGATCGCTTGTGCAACATGTTCTCCTGAAGTCGCCAGGTGATAGAGCTGAGACGAGGTATGGGCAGTTGAGAACCGGGACAACGGCGGCTCCTGGTCCTTCAGAGTATCCGGAAAGCGCTCGGCCTTTATGAGCCTGATGACATCCTTGTACAATTGTGGCAACGACAGTACGTCCTCCAGCACCGATATGTGGTTATTCCTGAAAAGACGGGTTTCAAGGAAAACCCTGTCTTCAATGGACATTTTAAGAAGAAGGGGGATGAGGCGAAGATACTCGGGTTTTTCTTCGAGCATAAGCAGCATCCCCACGGTCGGAAGGAGCGCGGAAAAGAATACCTCTTCGGGCTCGGCAACCGGAGCTGTCTCATTTATCCGGCCGGCAGCCTCTGCCGCGAGGACAGCACAACACCACATCTTCACCGAATCTTCATCTTCGAGCAGGTGATCATGGAGCTTGATTTCCACCTCAATCGCTGTCGAGCCGATGAGAGATGCCGCCTGCGAAATTGTAGTTACTTCGGATTTCAGGGAAGCCGCACCGAGCCTTCGCATGAAGGACAAATACAGCCCAGGATCGTATTGTATAAGTGCCGAAATCGTCTGAAGGGATTCTTTATCATCCTTGAGGGCCGCCAATATTTTCATCACTGTGTGTTTGAAAACAGGCACTTTCATTAATGCTATAATAATACAATGCAGTTTAAAGAGCAAGATTTCGATGTTATTGTCGTCGGCGCAGGCCATGCCGGGTGCGAAGCGGCCCTTGCCGCAGCCCGTTTGGGGCTTGAAACCTGCCTTTTCACTATGAATCTGGATACCATCGCCCAGCTTTCCTGCAACCCAGCTATCGGTGGCCTTGCTAAGGGCCACATTGTGCGCGAGATAGATGCCCTGGGCGGTGAAATGGCCCGAGTCAGCGATCGGTCCGGCATACAATTCAGGATGCTAAACCTTTCGAAAGGGCCGGCTGTCTGGTCCCTAAGGGCCCAGGCAGACAGGAGGCTATACCGCAACTCCATGAGGATTGTGCTCGAATCTCAGGAGCGCCTGACGATAAAGCAAGGGATGGTCGAGAGAATCATCCCGGAAAACGGCAAGGTGAAAGGGGTCTTAACCTCTCTCGGAGTACTTTACGGCGCGCGTGCGGTCATCGTGACTACCGGCACCTTTTTGAAAGGGCTTATCCATATCGGGCTCGACAACTTTCAGGCAGGCAGGGCAGGAGAATTCGCTTCTATGGGACTGTCGGATTCGCTGAGAGATCTCGGCCTCACCCTCGGCAGGCTCAAGACAGGCACCCCGCCGCGCCTCGATGCTAGGAGCATTGATTTTTCCAAGACCACTGCGCAGTGGGGAGACGATCCACCAATTCCCTTTTCCTATTCAACGGACAAGATAACGAACCCTCAATTACCGTGTTACATAACTTATACCAACGCGGCGACCCACGAAGCGATCCGGAGCGGACTCGACCGGTCACCCTTATACAGCGGACGGATTCAGGGAATCGGGCCGAGATACTGCCCCTCCATCGAAGACAAAGTTGTGCGGTTCGCTGAAAAGGAGCGGCACCAGGTGTTTCTCGAGCCTGAGGGTTTGGCGACCACCGAGTACTATGCCAACGGGATTTCGACGAGCTTGCCGTACGACATCCAGGTAAAGATGGTCAGGACCATACCGGGGCTCGAAAAAGCGGTTATCATGAGGCCTGCGTACGCCATCGAATATGATTTTGCCTATCCAACCCAGATTAGACATAACCTGGAGACGAAGATGGTCGAAGGCCTTTTCCTCGCGGGTCAGATCAACGGAACCTCGGGGTATGAAGAGGCAGCTGCCCAGGGCCTAATGGCCGGAATAAACGCGGCCATGAAGTTAACGGGAAGAGACCCAGTTGTTCTCGGGCGCGACGAAGCCTACATTGGCGTGCTAATCGACGACCTTGTCACCAAAGGCACCAAAGAGCCCTACCGCATGTTCACATCACGGGCCGAATTCCGGCTTCTGCTGCGGCACGACAATGCCGACTTACGGCTAATGGAAAATGGGCACGAGATAGGATTGATATCGGGACATACGATCGACAGGTTTAGAGAGAAGAAGCGGCTCTTTGAAAACGAACTAGCACGGCTAAAGTCTGAACGCATTAAACCTTCACCGGCACTTAACGAAGCACTGTCTGCCCTGGAGACTACGCCTGTCACCGAGGATACGCTGCTCGAAAAACTCCTTAAACGACCTGAGATTAAGTATCACTTCATTAAAGAGCAGGCCCCATCGACCGATGCCCTCACTCATGAAGTCGAGAACCTCGTCGAGATAAACGTCAAATATGAAGGATATATTCAGAGGCAGCTCGATGTGGCCAGGAAATTAAAGAAATACGAGACAAAGAAAATACCGAAGGAATTCGACTACAGGGCAACCCCGGGGCTTTCCCGCGAGATAATCGAAAAACTTTCGGAGGTCCAGCCCGAAACTCTCGGACAAGCATTGCGCATACCCGGCATTACGCCGGCGGCAGTTTCGATAATCCTGGTGGCGGTGGAAGGATTTTGGAGAAAAACTGGGAAATCCTGAGCGCGGGGCTGTGCGAACTCGGCATCGAGCCTGCGTTTGAGATAATCGGACATTTCGAGACCTACTTGAGGGAGCTCAAGAAATGGAACAGAGTGTACAATCTCACGTCGATCACCGACGACCGCGAGATCATCGTTAAACATTTCCTCGATTCGCTCCTTTATCTCAAGGCTATTCCTGCTGGGCAAGTAACTCTCTGTGACGTCGGCAGCGGAGGCGGGTTCCCCGGCATCCCGATCTCAATCGTCCGGCGGGACCTCTTGATCACACTGCTCGAACCTTCACGGAAAAAAATCGCTTTTCTCAGGCGGATGCGGAGACTCCTGTCACTGGAAAATGTCGAGGTCCTCGCCTTCAGGGCTGAAGAGATGTTGGACAGCCAGTTCGATGTCATTGTGACCCGCGCTACGTTTTCAATAGTCGATCTGCTGAAAAAGGCCGGCCATCTCGTCAGGGTGGGCGGATATCTTATACTGAATAAAGGTCCGAAGTTTGAGGCGGAAATCGCCCAGCTCCCNNTGATCAGGGTCACAAGTCCCTGAAAAATTGACTTTCCGCTGAAAAATGGGGTATTTTACATGTTCACGGGGCGTAGCGCAGCCTGGTAGCGCACCTGCCTTGGGAGCAGGGGGTCGGAGGTTCGAATCCTCTCGCCCCGATTCTTAGCCCCTAATATTTTAGGATTATTTGGGGCTGAGAATCGGTCACTTAACTGGGATCCATCAATTAGCATCGTTTTCCAGAATGGAATGCTTCGGCTCTGTATCCTTCGTGATATGGCCGAGTTGATCCCGAATTTCCTGTAATGCAGATTCCTTAGCCTTTTGCCAAATCAAAACTAGCTGTATGGGGCGAGCCGTGTTACTTCTCCCCTGCGACATTTATTCAAGGACTTATCCATACTTGGGTTCAATTATCGGCTGCGCCGAAAGACAGTCGCCTGAAGAGCATATAAAGTGAATCTGGTGGAGGAACCTGCCCAGGTATAGGCTCGCTCAACAACTCGATCACATTTGTTCCCGGCTGCAAGGGCATATCTATTTCATCGTCCATCCATTTACCAGCACCCTCCAAATTATAACATTTCATCCTCCTGCTATTTAGCAGCACCTCCATCTTCGCTCTGGCTCTAACCTGCGGGCGAAAACTCATTACAAGCTTGCCTATTGTCTGTGAATGAATACCCTCAATCTCAATTTTTCCGACCGGCCTGTTCATCCATCTGACTTTGGGAAGAAGCCACTGCGAATAGGGGCCTTCGGCTACTCCGAAGCCCTCAATTTTAAATGCGGGAATATCTCCAAAAACAATATCACCGCTTGGAATAGAGTGGAAAGATGCATATACCCTACCGTCTTTGCCGGTGTTTATTACGGCACAGGGTGAGAAATCGCCAGTCGCCAGCCTCTCTGATGCATTGCTGACCGCGATATGCTCGATCCGTAACTGCTGGTCGGTCATTCCCTTCATAATCATCCAGAACGGGTATTCCCAGTCGTCTTTCCCTTTAAGCTGTAATCCTATTGCATCACATCTCGTGGCGGCGACTAGCACAGCGGAGTCATAATACGACTTTTTAAGTGCCTTGCGATTTCTGAAATACTGGTCCAGCCTGCTCGCGGTCATTATCGAATCGCATCCCAGAAGGGGCCTGCTTTCGTTATAAAAGAGATAGGGTATCGAAAAGATGAGCATGACCGTCATGACAGCTTCAACGGGAAATCGGCTCTTTATTCTAGACAGAGCCACTGCGATGACAGGACCCCACAACACAAAAAGAGGCAAATGAAGACGGCTGTTCCATGGAAGCCATCTAAGGTATAGGCAAAAAAATAGGAACGCCATATTAACCGCAAGAAAATAAGGCAGGAGATTTGGCGATTTTCTTATATCCCTGCGCGCTGCGATCAAAACAATGGATAGAAGAATCAAGATAAAATGGAGCGGATTGCCCGCTTTGTCTTCATGAAGAGACGATCCCACAATCTCGAATGGTACCCTGGTCGTCTTTGGATCATTGATGTTAATATGCAGGACTTTGAATATCTCTTCGAAGCCTGCCTGCATTTGGTCGTTTATCGTTTCCCATGGAGTTCCCATATCCAACGCGGTGTTGCGTAATACGTTTGAAAAGAGCGTAGAGCCGTTGAACATCAGGTTTGCGCGCGGAGTTTTGCCAGAGCTCAGTGGGTTTCCGAAGAGCGTGTAATTCCGCATATAGTGAGATGCATTTAGCGAGATGACTACGAGCAGCATAAGTAGAACATACCTCAGTGCCTTCCCGCAGCTAAGCCTGAACGAAGACAGAAGAAACCAGATGAGAAAGGGAAATGCATAGATATACGCTGTCCCCTTTGTAAGAATGGCAAGGCCGAGACTTGCCCCCGCTGCAAGCGCGCGATACCACGAGCTCCTTTCTGAAAACAGGATGCCAAAGTACACAAAGCAGACCAGCCAAAAGCTCACAACATAGTCATTTTGCGTACTCGACGACTGTAGTATCCCCATTGGAATAGTGGCAACGACAACTGACGAATATACCTGAGTACGGAAATCAGCGCCGAATTCGGCCGCTATCAGCGTCACCCCTATAACACTTCCGACCATGGAAAACCATTGAACGAAGTTGACAAAGAAGTCGCCTCCGCCAAGGACCTGTAGGTGCAGCACAGCGAATTCAGCCCATGGGTTCGATTCGATCTGCTCTACTATGTTCGTGGGGTAATCGGCCACGCTCTGATTCTGTCCCCAGTGCATAACGCGGCTCAAATGGTATGTCATCGAATCCCAATTGTTTGGCGCCGACACTGTGGCTACCAAGGCAGTCACAACAGCAATTGCTACAACGCCGGCCAGAAGCAACTTCAGAAATGCCGGAGCACTGACAGGTATTCGTGGTCTCTCCTCCTTTCCATGAGTGGAAACAAAGATGAGCGCTGACGCGACAACTGCCAGTCCCCAGAAAAGAAACAACGAAACGGAATGTATCTGTCTGAAGACGCTGAGGATTTCCGTAGCCGTGGTTAGAGTGACTCCACATACCACCGAGGCAGACAGGAAGGACATTCTCCAGCCGAGTCCTCTTTTATTGAAGGTCAGAGCAACTAACGACCAGCAAAGAAAGGGCAGAAGGGCAAGAATCATTTCTCTCTCGTTGTCTGTTCAGCTGAACCGTTTCCTGTCGTATTACGGAAAAACTCAACGCACGAATACCCACTTCGTAACAAAATTAACCTCCCTATTGCATCGGCATATAAGAGAATGCCGAGAAGTCTTTATAAGGTTGATAATAAACCATACTAAGTTGCGAACCAGTATGCTATTCTTAAGTTCGATCCCGTGAACGATAATTATGACGGACAGAAATTATTTCGGCATCGCCATAAATCCATCCGTTTATCCCTCTCACCAGTGTCGTCAATTTTTATTTGAACTTATTTGAACTGTAAGATTAATCTACAAAACAAAACCCAGTCATGTATACTAGAATATCAAAATTGGATTTTACGATTTTAAAGTGGATGATTAAAGCAATTAATACTTGGTCCCGCTGTCCCAGACTCGCCTATATCGTATCCAACAATTTTATTGTCAAGTGCCAGGCAATCAGAACATGTCGAAATAAAATGCCAATGGGGATATGAATAAGAATAAGACTGTCACAATCCTTGGAGGAGGGCCTGCTGGTCTCGCTGCAGGATATTATGCGAAAAAGAATGGGCTGTCTTTTACTGTGTATGAGGCGAGTGGACGGATCGGCGGCAATGCAATTACCCTGAAACACGGAGAATTTCTTTTTGATTCGGGAGCGCATCGCTTCCATGATAAGGACAAAGAAATAACAGAAGAGCTTAGAAAACTGATCGGGGAAGACTTCAAGAAAATAGTGGTCCCAAGTAAGATCTATTGGCAGGGAAATCTCATCGGTTTTCCACTCTCACCTCTGGATTTGTTAAAAAAGATGGGATTAATGACATGCGCGAAAGCGGCATTTGAACTACTAGCCGCGAGAATGAGCAGACAAAAGAAAGATATGAATTTCACAGATTATGCACTACGCAGATACGGAAAAACTATCGCCGAGTTTTTTCTTCTCAATTACTCGGAAAAATTATGGGGCCAACATCCTGATGATCTCTCGGTACATATATCCGGAGGGAGAATGAGTGGGCTTGATCTAGCCACCTTTTTAAGGGAGGCGGTGAAGGGGGGTAATGTAAAGGCAACTCATTTGGATGGAGCTTTTTATTACCCACGAAAGGGCTTTGGCACCATCGTCGAAGAGCTTGCGAGGAGTTGCGGTGAAGAAGGCGTCCGTAAGAATGTTCGCATCACAAGAATATTTCATGATCGAGGGAAAATAGAAGCGGTAGAAATCAATGGGAAAGAAAGGAAAGGAGTCGATCAAGTCATAAGCACGCTGCCACTTCCTTCCCTCATAAAATTAATGGCACCGTTGCCGTCTGAAGAAGTTCTATCTTTGGCCGCTGGGCTTCAATTTCGTAATCTCATAGTAGTTGTAATTTTCATAAGCAAAGACTCTATCACGGAAAACGGCTCGATTTATTTCCCTGAATCGGAATTCTCCTTTACAAGGATATACGAACCGAAAAACAGGAGCGGATATATGTCTCCAAATGGTCAGACCTCGCTATGCGCCGAAATTCCATGTTCGCCGACCGATGAGCTATGGAATATGGAAGACGCCAGACTGTTTAAAGATGTTTCTTCTCAAATCTTGAAA
>PMYY01000253.1 GCA_003170655.1 Nitrospiraceae bacterium | reverse complement strand
TTTCTCCCTTTGATGGAATGTACACAAGATTCTTAATCAATAATCAGTTTATCACTTGTAGGATCAAACACAAAAAAGACTTCCCTGGCAAGGCAAGGACATGCCAGAACATGCGACTTGACGACCTTGCTATTATGCAGTACATTAAAGACTTAGCAATTCAGCAATCCAAGACTTTCCGTTCATGAAAGGACCCCATACTGATGGAACAGCCAAAGATCGTTTATGTTATCGGACACAAGAATCCTGATACGGATTCTACTTGTTCGGCCATAGCATATTCACATTTCAAGAACCTGACGGACAAGCAGTTTCTATTTACGCCGGGCAGGGCAGGGAAACTTAACGAAGAGACGCGTTTTGTTCTTGAGAGGTTCGGGGTCCCGGTCCCGAACGAAATAGAGAGCCTTACACCGACAGTCGGCGACCTCGATATGAAAAACCCGGTCTTCATTCATGCCGGCGAATCCGTGCATGCCCTGGCTGAACTAATGAAAAATACGGGGGTACATTCCGTCCCTGTAGTCGATGATGATAGCCGACTGGCCGGGATCGTCGGACTTCGCGATATTGCGCAACATTATATGGACAGCGTCGGCTTCACAGATCTTTCAAAGGCGCCGATAGAGCTTGATATCCTGGTCAAAACCCTTAACTGCCGGGTGATAAGCAACAGCAAAAATGCCAGCGTCCTTACCGGCAAGATCCTGGTGGCTGCCATGCAGAAAGGAACTATGCTTAACCGGGTATCTCCAGGAGCGGTCGTTGTCGTCGGTGATCAGCAAGATATCCAAATGGAGCTGATCCATGCGGAATGCTCTGCTCTGATCATAACTGATAGACTGCCCGTAGACAATGATATTATCTCTGCCGCCGAAAAACAGGGAACTGTCCTCTTGTCATCGCCGCATACTGCCTTCGGAACATTTCAACTCTTGACCATGTCTGAACCTGTATCTTCCATCATGGGCACGGATTGTCCGACAGTGGGTCTGTTAACTCACATGGCCAGTCTCCGCAAGATCGTACGTGAGTCAGACCATCGATCGGCCATTGCTGTTGATAGCGAAAACCGGATTATCGGGTTCATCACTCGTACCGATCTGCTGGATCCGGTACGGAAAAGGGCGATCCTCGTGGATCATAACGAGATATCGCAGGCCGTGGACGGCATCGAGGATGCCGAAATCCTCGAAATCATAGATCACCATCGGGTGGGCGACATCTCGACAGTTGCCCCCATTTTCGTTTACAACGATCCGGTAGGCAGCACATGCACCGTTGTGGCGACCATTATGTTCCTTCACCAGGTGAGAATACCGCCTGAGATCGCAGGGCTTCTTCTTTCGGGTATCCTTTCCGATACATTGATCCTTACCCTGTCGACGACGACCGAACGCGATCGTTTGATGGCCGATCGTCTGGCCGAACTAGCCGGGGTTGAGATCAAAAAGTATGGAAAGGATCTCCTTCACGCAAGCATAAACATAGAGGGCAAGAACGCTGCTGAACTCATAAATGCAGACTTTAAGGAATTCCTGATAGGCGGCAAGAAACTNNGGAGCTTCTTGACGAGTTAGAACATATACGCACTGCAAACGGCTACGATCTTACGGCACTGCTGGTAACGAATCCGCTCACTTCGCAACAGGAGCGTGTCCTTCTTAAAGGTGAAGTCTGGGTCGTCGAGAAGGCTTTCGGCGTAAAGGTTAAAAACGACACCTGCATCCTGCCGAGGGTCCTGTCGCGTAAGAAGGATTTCATCCCCGCAATCGGTCAGGCACTGAGCATGGCCAAGACGGGCGGAGCTTAATATTCCCTCTCTCTATTAAAGTATGCCCGATGACTAAAAGTCGAAGTTTATGATCATGCGATGAGTCGGGTGTCATTGAAAATGGAAAATGTAGCTGTCGTGGGCGCAAGCCCCAAAGATAATCGTTATTCTAATATCGCAATGCAAATGCTTGCGGAACATGGACATAATCCAATTCCGGTCGCCCCCGCACGAAAAGAAGTACTCGGGAGGAAAACGTACCCGACCCTCTCGTCAGTGCCTGATCGGATCGATACGATCACTATGTATATCAGACCGTCACGACAGGCTCAGGTCCTAGACGACGTCGTTCAAATCAGACCGAACCGGATTATCTTTAACCCAGGCACGGAAAATCCCGGTGAATACGCCCGTCTTAGACTGGCCGGGATAGAAGTAATCGAAGCCTGCACCCTGATTATGCTGAGTACAGGTCAGTTTTAACATAAGTTTATGATAGGCCAGATAAGATATTTTTCATAGCCTGCAAGCATTACTAAGCTGGTTTCATCTGGCGAAACGCGATATTTTGAAGGTTAACTCCAGATATCGTTTTCACGATGACTGTTTCCTTCCTTTTCTTCCCGCAAATTTCTTCACTGTCGCCTTTTTTTCGCTTCCCTTTTCTTTTATGCCCAGTTGAAGCATCATGTCCTTGAGTGACCTGATCTTGTCCCTTATCTCCGCCGCCTTTTCAAATTCCAGTCTCTTTGCTGCCTCTTTCATCTCTGCTTCAAGCTTCCTGACGCTCTGCTCCGTGAGATCGTATGGTACGGGCTCTTCGGCAACGACCTCCGGAGTAAGATAATCGGCCTCGTAGATGGAACCCAGGATGTCCTTTATCTGGCTCTTCACGGTTTCGGGTGTGATTCCCATTTCCGTATTGTATGCTTCCTGAATCTTTCGCCTTCGCTCGGTCTCGGCCATGGCCTTTCTTATGGATTCGGTCATTTTATCGGCATAAAGGATGACCTCTCCGTTGACATTTCTCGCAGCGCGGCCCGAAGTCTGGATCAATGAGCGCTCGGAGCGAAGAAATCCTTCTTTGTCGGCATCGAAGATAGCAACGAGAGATACCTCGGGAAGGTCGAGGCCCTCCCTTAACAGGTTCACTCCGATGAGTACGTCGAAAACGCCGAGCCTTAAATCACGCAGGATCGCAATCCTCTCCAGTGTGTCGATGTCGGAATGGAGATACCGTGCCCGAATGCCGAGCTCGGTATAATAATCCGTCAGGTCCTCGGCCATCTTCTTCGTTAGTGTCGTAACGAGCACCCGCTCGCTTCTTGCAGCCCTCTTTCTGATCTCACCGAGGAGGTCTTCGACCTGTCCTGACGTAGCTCTTATGCCCATCTTCGGGTCCATGAGCCCGGTCGGTCTGATTACCTGTTCTACGACTCTGTCACCAGCTTTCTGCAGTTCGTATGGCCCAGGAGTCGCTGAAACATAAATAGCCTGTTTAACCCGCATCTCGAATTCATCGAATTGCAGCGGCCTGTTATCGAGCGCGGAGGGCAGCCGAAACCCATAATCTATGAGAGTCTGCTTGCGCGACCTGTCGCCGTGATACATGCCGCCGACCTGAGGCACCGTCGCGTGAGCCTCATCTATGACCATGAGATAATTTCCCTTGGACGGTCCGCTGATGAGGTAATCAAGCAGCGTGAAAGGAGGCTCTCCGGGCAATCTCCCGCTCAGGTGGCGTGAATAATTCTCAATGCCGTGACAGAAGCCGAACTCCTTGAGCATCTCCATGT
>PMYY01000001.1 GCA_003170655.1 Nitrospiraceae bacterium | reverse complement strand
CCACATACTTTTAGGAACGGTTGCCGTCATGCCTTCTATCTATTGATGATTAATTCTCCACTTCATAAGGGGAATGCGTCCGATGCTCTTTATCATTTCCCCACCCCGTGATATACTTTTTGAGTGCGAATGAAAATAAACTGGGAAGGGAGGTTTCATGAAAGGCATTGTTAAGATGATCAATCCTAAGACCTGCATGGTAGCCGTTGAATTGGAGACCAACGATTTCGCCATCATTGAAACTAGAAACGTGGTCTTCAATGTGGATATCGGTGATATTATCATCGGCAATTTCAATTGTTTAAGCGGAGAATCCGTTAAAAATATTTCAAAAGATGAAACTATGAATGTCTTAATCAAGGACATAAATTGCAATAGCGAAGAAGCCCGGAAGCTCATGAAATAGAGCATCGATCCCAATGTTGCCGGGGGGAAGGGCACGCCGTGAAGCTCTGCCCTCCCCTGTATAAGAACCTCTTACTCTTTCTTCTTAACCGTGGGTTACCTTTGCGGTTTTCATCGCTTTGTCACGCATGTCTGCCGCTAGTTCTTTAATCTCTGTCAAATCTCTCTGCATTTCACTCTATCCATACCACTACTCGCGATGTATTTCGCAATGAAGTACCGGTGACAGACGTTATATGCGGCGTTTTAGCCGCAACAATGCTAAACCATCTTCTTGCGGTAATGATAGGAACCTTTATGACTATTCCGGTTCCACTGTCGTGGATTCAGATTGCAGAAAGTTTGCCGCAGATTCTGCTCGCTGCAAATCTCGTTTTGGGCGATAATCATCGATTTTGGCGCACTCCGGGCACTCCATATTATTAGTGGTAATTATTGGGCGGCATATCCTCAGAAGTAAGTCTCGCGGGGGGATATCCTGAATATGCATCAATCATAAATATTGATATATTGATATACATAATCTAATTGAAACGAAGGAACGATGCGGTCTCGCCAGTTCCTACGGCATCGCCTTTCGAGAGAGACACTGTTTTTCAAGCATTTAAGCAGCCGGAAGGCCTTGCAGGGCTTTGGCCCGAGGATTTCAGAAGACCCGGATTCAGCCGAAACTAAGGCAGAGCGATTATAGAACTTTCTGAAGGGGTGCTCAAAAGAAACACGGGGATCGAAAGTCTCGAAGAAGAAAATTAGAAAGATCACCTCGCGGTGGCAGCCTTATGCCGGCTTTGTTTATTTCCGTTTTCTTCTCGGCAAAATTGAGGACGAAAGGGTGTCTACCATGGGAAAACGGATAAGTGTACGGAAAACCGTTGTATTTACGATCGGTCATTCGACAAGAACGATCGAGGATTTTATAGAAATCATTAAGGCCTATGGAATAAAGCAAGTAGTGGACATTCGCACAATCCCAAGGTCGCGGTATACCCCCCAGTTCAACGAGGACACAATCAGGGAAAGCTTAAAGGCAGTTAAAATAGGATATCTCCACATGAAGGGGCTCGGGGGGCTGCGCCACGCACTCAAAGACTCGCTGAACAGCGGTTGGGAAAACGCGTCATTCAGGGGCTTCGCCGATTACATGCAAACCGGGGATTTCGACGAGAGTCTCGAAAAACTTATAGAGACAGCAGCGAAACGGGCAACAGTCATCATGTGTGCTGAAGCGGTCCCCTGGCGATGCCACAGATCTTTGGTGGGAGATGCTCTGCTTATTCACGGTGTCCAGGTAAGGGATATCATGAGCGTCAACTCCAGCAGGGACCACATTCTCACACCTTGGGCAAAGGTGAAGGAGAAAAAAATAATATATCCCTCCGAACTTGGGGCACAGGAGACAGCAAAGCCGATCAAGGCAAAGCCAGGAATTATGCTTCCTGTTCGACGTATTTCGCAATAATTATGGGATGAAACAGGAGTTCCTCGCATTTGCAACAAGGTGAAGTCTGGATGTTTGGCAAAGTGACGTGAACCCTACGCATGCACCAGTTAATTATAAAAGTGCGAAGGAGATGACTATTGGAGGGATCCGATGGCAGAGGATTTAAAGGTTGGAGATCACGTTGAGTGGAACTCTGAAGGCGGACGAGTCCGAGGGACTATCAAGAAAAAGATTACCTCCGCCATCAAGTTCAAAACGTACACGGCTCGCGCCTCGAAGGAGGAGCCGCAGTATATGATCAAAAGCGACAAGACTGACCACATGGCCATGCACAAAGGCGCGGCTCTCAAAAAACTCGGTCGGAGCGGCCACGCATCACCGAAACGGTTAGCGCACCCGAAGAAGAAATGAGGCTGAAAGAATTAGCATAAAATGAAGGCGCAACAACTTGAAATCGGCATGGTTGGCTTGGGCGTCATGGGGCGCAANNAAGATCTATGCGGAAAGCTTCCGTGGCGAGGACCATCTGCTCCGTATCCTGGAGGCAGCACAGGCGATCATCAGCGGTGCTTTTGCGTCGGGCACACTGATAATCCGCCATCACACCAATCTTGGCATGGAAAAGTGAAGATGTAATGTTACGACAGGAGAACTGGGAAACATAACCGGGATGTCCTTCAGGGACAAATTAGAGGAGAGAGAGACCATGAGCGAACCAAACAAAGTGAGTAGTCCGATCTACGCTTTATTGCCCACCGAGCTCGAGGGATTCGATTCCTTGGCTGAGTTGGCGCTGGATATGCATTGGTATTGGAATCATTCTGCCGACGAAGTATGGAAACAGCTTGATCCCGCGCTCTGGGACCTCACTTATAACGCCTGGGTCGTATTGCAGACTGTCTCGCGTGATCGACTCCGTAGTGCATTAGCTGACCCTGCCTTCCGCAAAAAGGTGGACGACCTCTTGCGCGCCAGCCATCAAGCTGCAGAGTCACCTGCATGGTTTCAGCAAAACCATTCTGGCGGTCCACTGACTTCCGTAGCATATTTCAGTATGGAGTTCATGTTGAGCGAAGC
>PMYY01000212.1 GCA_003170655.1 Nitrospiraceae bacterium | reverse complement strand
CGGTCCCCGAACGATACGATTCCGCCCCGATATCTGATCTTCTTCAGGAACTCAACGAAATCCTCGAATGACGATGAAAGTCTCATCGCCTCAATGTAATCGATCAAGGTGTAGCAATCGACACTCGCAAGGTTAACAACAAAGACTTCATCAGTATTGGCTCCGCCGACAAGTGTGTTTTCAAGATAGGGGATTCCATGAAAGTGGTCCGACAGGAATGCGATGCGTTCGCCTGCACTGCCTGTCATCGCCGCTTTCAGCAGAAGCTCGTTCAAGTCGTCAATCGTCCATTGGCCGAGACTTATCGATTCCCTGGTCATCGCTGCATGATATCGGAAAGTCTGTCGTGTTTGCAAGATTGCGCCTCTATGATATGATATTTTCATGAAGATCATCGACGTCCATACCCATGGTATCGGAGGCTACGACACGAGGACAACCGATGTGGAGCACCTCCTTAAGATTGCAGAAATCCATGGTTCTTACGGTGTTACCGAAATAATCCCGACTGTCTATCCCGCGACCATCAAAATAATGAGGGAAAATCTTGCTCTCATAAAGAAAGCTATGGAAATTCAGGAATCCGAACCGGTCCTCAAGGCTGAGTTCTGCAGTTCAAAATATGGAGATGCAAAAGATTGCAGGCCGGCGAGGATCATAGGCGCTCACCTGGAAGGACCTTTTCTCAACCTCTCCCGATGTGGCAGCCTGAATGCCATGACCTTTATAGACCCGACAGAGCATTACCTCGATGGATTGATTGAAGGATACGAAGATATAATCAGGATCATCACCATCTCACCCGAACTCGACGGCTCACTGCATCTCATAAAGAGGATTTCGGATAAGGGGATCATCGCCAGCATGGGGCATTCCGATGCAACTTATGCCGAGGCCTCGGCAGGCCATAAGGCAGGTGCCAAGGGGATTACGCACCTTTTCAATGCCATGCGTCCATATCACCACCGCGAGCCGGGTATTGCCGGATATGGACTTCTGAACCCCGACATATACGTGGAGGTAATCGCCGACCCCTTCCATCTACATTCGGGGACTGTCGATCTGATCTTCAGGGCTAAGAACCACGAGCGGATCATCATCGTATCCGACTCGATAAAAGAAGCCAAGATACCGGCCACACCGGTTTCAACAAATGAAGGATTAGCCGACATCCACGGCAAGCTGCTCGGCGGTTCGACGACAATTACCGAAGCCGTTGATTCACTTGAGGCGCTTTATGATCGAGCTGAAATCTTGAATTATATCAGCACGAATCCGGAGAGGTATCTTCATGGATAAAGAAGGATCTACTTCAGTCCGAGGTCTTTTGCCGCCGCTTTTAAAAGTTCGTTGTTCTGCTGGATATTTCTCATCATCGGGTCCTTCACGCTTTTGGCCGTCCGGATCAACTCGTCGGCAGACGAAAATAGTCCTTTCAAATCCGGTGCTGTACGGCCATTGTGACACGGAACGCAAACCTGGTATCCCTGGTAATATTCCGCACCAACCGTCGAAAATCCTCCGACAACAGCTATAATCCCTATAATTGTCAGCACTACAACCCGTTTCAGCATTCATCTCTCCTTTCATTTAGTTATGCTTTAGTCTATTATATGGATGTTTCACCTGCCCAACAATGGAGGCGCCATTCCTATGAAGGTCAACCTAGTAAATGACGGCCCTGTGACTTTTTATCGAATCGCGGAGATGATGTGTCAACATTGCTGAATCTTTTTTGCGATTTTGCAGTCGCCGGACAGTTGGTCGATGATGCCTTTATCGTCGGAGGAACCGTCAGAGACCTTCTTCTGGACAGGCATATCAAGGACGCCGATATTGTCGTTAAAGGAGATGCGGAAAAAATAGGCCGCTCTTTTGCCGATACAATAGGAGCTACATTCGTCCTCCTCGACAGGGATTTCGGTATTGCGCGGATTGCCAGACAAAATGAGTTCATAGATATTTGCACCATGCACGGCAGTGCAATACTCGATGACCTTGCCAACCGCGACCTTACTATCAATTCAATGGCGATACCGTTGTCGAAGGTCGAAAGCGGGCATTCAAAGGCCAGACGTGAGGAACTTAAAGAAAGCATAATTGATCCTTTTAGCGGACGGCATGATCTCAAATACAAAATTATCCGTATGGTATCAGAGGAGAATCTTGTTAATGACCCTCTGAGGCTCCTCCGCATCTACCGATTTGCTGCCGAACTCAATTTCGGCATAGAATTACATACCGCTTCGGTTGTAAGTGAACATGCATCACTGATTTCGAGGCCGGCCGTTGAAAGAATAACCGAAGAACTCAGGCACATAGTGCTGACAGCATCTTCCTATTCGACTATAAAACAAATGGAGAAAGACGGTCTCCTCTTTTATTTATTCCCTGAGCTGACCGAGCTCGCGCCTGACACATGGCAACAGACCCGCCAGGCTTACGACTATGTAGAACATATTCTGAAAAACATCCCTCTCTACTTCTCCGGCAGGAGCGACACCGTTAGGGAATACCTTGCGGACGAGAGCCGGACTTTTTGCCTCAAACTCTCAATACTTTTCCAGAACAGCATCACAGCTGAAAAAGTCGTGTCGCGCCTGAAACTTTCAAGGCGAGAGCGCGAATTCGTGCGTATGATGGACGCGAATAACAATGTAATAACTGCGCTCGGCAATAACTTGAAGCCTGCCATAACAGGGATTCTGAGAGAATTCGGCGATGATATTTATGCCCTGTTGATCTATATACTTTCAATCGGGCGAGTCTGTCAGTTGTCGGAAGGCACCTTTATTACGCAGGCTGAGGAAATTGTGGCAATTTATCACGACGAATTCATACCTCGCCGTAGCAAACTGCCTTTTATTGACGGAAACGACCTCATGTCGGAGTTCGGACTCTCCCCTTCCCCCTTTTTCAAAGACATTCTTTCCGCTATTGAACTACTCGCTCTGGAAGGTCGAATCGCATCGCGAGCCGAAGCCCTCTTAGAAGCGGGCCGGATGGTCCGCAAGAAAGATATCGGCGGCTGATTAACTTGCCCTATTTTTGAATTCTGTCCATTAATTGGTATATTTTGAAAAAAGCATGCGGGTGATCATCGATTCACCTCCCGTAGGTTATTGATGCAGTTGCACAGCCTGATAAATATCTATCAAACGGAGGAAGACTATGAAGATCGAACTTGAGGGCACACTCCTAACGATGACGCCGGAGAACGACCGGGAAAAAAAGGAGCTAAATCAGTTGTGGACCATTATAATCGGATGCGTCAATGAAGGGAAGAAGCTGGTTCCGGTGGGTCAATACCTGCCGGGCATGAAAGAAGTGGCAACTTTCAATATCGAATAGTAAATCGCTTCGACAGGTCTTGGGGCGGGCTTCATGCCCGCTCTTTTTTCGCTATCGTTTTATGCCGATGATCTTTTTTCCCATGCAATAGCCTTCTGATAGTCTCTGAACAGCCTTTCGCGTTTCTTAAATTCCCTCGAATGGACTATTCTCCTGCGTCCATTACCTGAAGTTGCGCTCGAAACTTTGTCTGAAACTATAATAGAAGCGTGGAGCATTTCGTGGTATACGACAAAAGCCACAAAATATCGCGGGACCGTCTTTTTGTCCAGCACCGGATTTATCCTGACAATATTGGTGCTTCCGCTGTAACTACCAAGTGTCCGTCTCTTCACTGCATACCTTGAACACTTCGAGCCCCAGGTGATTATGGCATCGATTGCACCGTCAAAATATTCTGCATTGATTTCATCGAACAACTCCCTGAGATCGTAATATCTGCCGGTGGTCTTTACAGAGATCTTCTGTGGAGCCTTTTTGCATAACCGGTCTCTGTTATCACGCACGAAACTACGGAATAGCGTCATCTTTCCTTTTCTGTGCCGCAGCATCGAGACTATTTCATCTATCACTGCGCTGTCTGCATCGAGAAACATCCGGTGCAGGCGAACTAGCATGACACCATCCTTGATCCTCCCAGAAAGCATGCTGGCCGAATTATCGGTTAGTACGAGAGAGACCGGCCTGCCGAGACATGCTTCAAGATGACGTCGAAGAGAATTTTCGGAATACCCGAAGATAAGGCCCAGCTGTCTTTGGATAAAATTTTTCAGCATCTATTCATAACTATAACATAGCTTCCATGTCTCGGATGATGTGATAATATAAAACTATGCGGTATAATACCGCGACACTTTTTCAAATAGGAGTAGACGACCATTAACACGCTGGATATCATCATCCTCGTCATCATAAGCATTACAACCGCATACGGCATATGGAAGGGCATGGTAAGCCAGATCTTCAGCATTGTCGGTATCATATTCGGGTATTTCGCAGCGGTGCGCTATCACGCAGCTGTAGCCCGGCACCTTACCTTTGTGGATGCCGCAGCAGCTAGAATACTTAGCTTCATTGCTATTTTTATTTTATGTATTATTGCTTCTATGGTAATAGCCTGGATCGTAGGCAAGTTTTTTAAATTACCCGGTCTCGGCCTTATCAACAGCTTCGGTGGGGGTATAGTCGGCTTCATAAAAGGGTTCCTGTTAGTAGCCCTGATGGTTATATTTCTCATAGCTGTCCTTCCGAACGACAGCCCGCTGATCAACACATCCGCAGCACTCCCGTTCGTAATGAGGGGAATCAAGATAGTCGACAATATGGTACCGAAGGACATCAAGGAGCAATACCGCAAGAAGGTCGATAACCTCAAGACGAAGAAGTTATAACGCGGAGCCTGAAAATAAATAATGAAAGCAGCTCTCATTCAACTCGACATTGCATGGCAAGACAGGCGGCTAAATTACGAGAAGGCTGCGCTTTTTGCCATGCGGGCCGCCACGGATAATTGCGATCTCATCGTATTGCCGGAAATGTTCAATACCGGGTTCTCGATGGACCTCGCCGCTGTTGCGGATGAAGGTATCGGCGAAACCACTTCGATACTTTCCGATATCGCAAAAAAGAATAGCATCAACCTTATAGCCGGGTTCCCTATGAAATCACCGGCCGAAGAAAAGGGCCGCAACATTGCAGTCATCTACGACAGGACAGGCATGCTTTCTGCTACTTATACGAAGATGCATCCTTTTTGCCTTGCCGAAGAAGAAAAGTATTACATGGCAGGAGAGAGTGTGACAATATTCAACATCGATGGAATGCCTTCAAGCGTCTTTATCTGCTATGATTTGAGATTCCCCGAGGTCTTCAGAAAGATAGCGAATCAAGTGAAGGCGATCTTCGTTATATCGAACTGGCCGGCCTCAAGAGGTGACCACTGGGAGACCCTTCTCGCGGCCCGCGCCATCGAGAACCAATGTTTTGTGTTCGGAGTCAACAGGACAGGGACGGATGGAAACGGAATCATTTATTCGGGAGCATCACGTGTGGTCGACCCGTTGGGACAAGTCATCTGCCAGGGCAACGATACTGATGAATACGTTGTATGTGAATTCGACCCTTCGGTAGTCGATAACGTGAGGGCTGAATATCCATTCCTGAAGGACATGCGGTGTGGCAATGATAAAGAAAAGTGAATACGAAAATATCCAGCCCTATATTACAAAGGACGGCTCAATCATTCGTGAGCTTATGCATCCGTTCGCTCATCTGAACCGCAATCAGAGCCTCGCCGAGGCCATCATACCTCAAGGCTCTACGACTCATATGCATAGACATCTGCATAGCGAAGAAATTTATCACATCCTGTCAGGATCTGCTGTAATTACTGTAGCTGACGATCAGTTCGAGATCAAAGAAGGTGATACGATTTGCATCCCTGCGGGTACTTCCCACAATGTGAAAAACAACGGAGCTGTCCTGTTGAAAGTATTATGCGCCTGCGCACCACCCTATTCTCACAGCGATACGGAATTGTTGTAGAAATAGAGAGAAATGCTTGATGGACTGTCATTAAGTTGATACCGCCGAACTTGAGACAATGCTAGCACGTCTGAAGATCGAACTCGAAGATATTGAGTAAGCTATCAATTTCAAGAAAAAATTATAAGGATCAAAGAGGCATTGTCGACGCGAACAAAAAATGGTTAAGGAGGAGTGGTTCTATTCATTATGATTAGTTCCCCCTTTTTCATACCGACTGTAATATTCTTAATTGTCTCACTCCCACTCGTATTAGGCGTTGTACCAATAAATCGCTGGTATGGCATCCGGACGGTTAAGACGATGGAAGCTGATCGTGTCTGGTATTCTGCTAATAGATTTGGCGGTTGGACATTCATTGTGTCCGGCATGATCTATTTAGGCACAGCCGTTTTGTTTCCTTACAATAAATCGGCACCAAATAATTTCTCAATCTGGGCAATACATCTGGCCGCCTTCGGGTTACCCTTGGCCGTCAGTGTTGTTTTGACTCTTCGGCATATTCTAAAGTTATAATGCCTACCGAAAACAGGCACAGCATGGATGCAATGACAGGCTAATGAACCATCCCACCACTAAAC
>PMYY01000228.1 GCA_003170655.1 Nitrospiraceae bacterium | reverse complement strand
TCGAAGCTTTCGGTCCACCAGATTGGTCTCGCCGATCTCATTTCGGTTGCAAAGCTTAAAGGAGTAATGCCGTCCAAAATATGCGTGATAGGCATGCAGCCCTCTGCGATCGATTTTGCCCTCGGCCTTGAAATGTCGGACGTGGTTAATGCTAATATAGATAAAGCGATCGAAGTGACGATCGACAAGCTGAAGGAGTTGAAGATAGAATGTGTCTTGCGGTCCCCTCAAAAGTAATCAATATTGACGAACTTCTTGCGACCGTAGATGTCTTCGGTGCCCGCAGGGAGGTTAGCCTTATGCTTCTGCCTGAAATGGCCCNNGAGGACTATGAAGAGCATATGCCAGAGCAACCCCGAAGCATTTTCGAAGCCTGACAAAGCCTTCCCGATTTATTTGCCGTTTCGTTGATTCTCTTCCAGGGAGGAGTTGTGGTCAAAAACGATAGATGGATACGCGAGTCGGCTAGGCAAGGTATGATCGAGCCCTTCAGCGACGCGCAGGTTCGCAAGGGGGTCATCTCATATGGTGTCAGTTCTTACGGCTACGATATGCGAATCAGCGACGAGTTCAAGATCTTTACAAACATCAATAGCACATTTATAGATCCAAAAAAATTCGATCCGGCGGGTTTTGTAGATTTCAAGGGTGACGTCTGCATTATCCCTCCCAATTCATTCGTGCTTGCGACTTCTATCGAGTATTTCAGGATACCGAGGGGCGTGCTGGTCATTTGCCTTGGCAAATCGACCTACGCCAGGTGCGGCATGGTAGTCAATGTGACACCGCTGGAGCCGGAATGGGAGGGGCATGTGACGATCGAGATATCCAATACAACGCCGCTTCCTGCCAAGATTTACGCCAATGAAGGTATCGCGCAGCTAATCTTCCTGCAGGCTGCCGAGGTTTGCGAAACATCATATAAAGACAAGGCCGGGAAATACCAGGCCCAGAAGGGAATCACACTCCCGAAGTTGTAACATGCTGCGGCCCCAATAAGAATATGTCCTGGAAAGATAAACTCATAATAGCACTTGATGTTTCGAATGCCGATAAGGCCTTAGGCATCGTTGATATGTTGGGAGATGACGTCAGCACGTACAAAGTAGGCTTCGAGTTATTCGTATCTTCCGGTCCTTCCATAGTAGAAAGGCTGCATGAAAAAGGCAAAAGGGTCTTTCTCGACCTTAAGTTCCATGATATTCCCAATACCGTCTCGAAGGCCGCTGTTGCAGCGGCGCGTCTCGGAGTATTCATGTTCAATCTTCATGCCTCCGGCGGCTGCGAGATGATGAAGCGCTGCAAAGACAGGGTCGATGAGGTTTGCTTGAAAGAGAAGCTGAGGAGACCGAAGATCATAAGCGTCACGGTACTCACCAGCCTCGACAGCGATTCGCTAAAGAACGAACTTTGCGTCCAGCATGGCGTAAAGGCCCAGGTTAAACACCTCTCGACGCTGGCCCAGAAGGCGGGCCTCGATGGCGTCGTGGCCTCGCCCCAAGAGATAGCCATAATCAAGAATGCCTGCGGAAAGGATTTTCTCGTCGTGACTCCCGGCATCAGGCCTTCATGGGTGCCGCCTGATGACCAACACAGGACTGCCACCCCTCAGGCAGCTTTGCGGGAAGGCGCGGATTTTATCGTCATGGGCCGCGGTGTTCTGCAACACGAAGACCCGGTGAGGGCCCTTGAACTGATCTCCCTCGAAATCCTTACGGCATAGAGAAGCCGCTCTCCTTAATGATATCATTACGTCTGTGAGACATTCCAGAGTGGGGCATATTAACTTTCACTACGGATGGATAATCGTTGCTGTCGGCACCCTATGTATTTTTGCGTGTCTGGGGCTGGGGCGCTTTGCGCTCGGCATGCTGCTTCCGTCTATGGCCGCATCTCTTAATCTCAGCTACGCAGAGATGGGGTTCATCAGCACGGGTAATTTTGTGGGATATCTGGTCGCCGTGCTGGTGAGCGGTTTTCTGGTAACGAAAATAGGCGCGCGGAAACTCATATTCATGGCCATGATCTTGATAGGTTCTACCATGATATTGTCAGGGATGTCGCAGGGATTTCTCTATCTTCTGGTCATTTATACTCTAACCGGCATCGGAAGCGGGGCCGCGAATGTGCCTATTATGGCACTCATAACTTCATGGTTCGAAAGCAGTATGAGGGGGAGGGCTTCCGGCTTCGTCGTCATCGGAAGCGGATTTGCCATTATACTCTCAGGCAAGCTCATCCCGTTCATTAATGAAATTTATCATGCGGATGGATGGAGAATCGGTTGGTATGTCCTAGGATCTCTTGTGCTGGCAATCGCGTTCATTGCTTTAGCTCTTTTGAAAGACAGCCCCGGCGAAATAGGATTAAAGCCGATCGGAAGCGGTACCTTCATGCCGTCGATTCAGCAAATTTGTAATACTGCAACCGATAAAAGCGTTTATAAGAGAGGCGTGCTTTATCATCTCGGTTCAATATACTTCCTCTTCGGCTTCACGTATGTCATCTATGCCACGTTCATAGTTACGACTCTGGTGAAAGAGCGTGGATTCCCCGAGTCCGTCGCAGGCAATTTTTGGGCTGTCCTAGGGTTTCTCAGTCTTTTCTCCGGCCCCGTCTTCGGCTCTCTTTCGGATAAGTTCGGTCGAAAGACAGGTTTTGTAATCGTATTTTCTCTGCAGATGATAGCATACTTGCTCATAGCTTCTCAGCTATCGGGCATATTTCTTTATCTTTCCGTCGGTCTCTTCGGAATTGCCGCTTGGAGCATCCCTTCCATAATGGCCGCCGCGGTGGGTGACTATGCGGGTCCGGAAAAAATGGCTAAGGCCTTCGGCCTCGTCACCTTCATCTTCGGGTTCGGCCAGATTGCCGGTCCTGCCGTTGCCGGCACATTGGCTGAACTAAGAGGGAGTTTCACTCTAAGTTTTCTAATGGCCGCAGCATTTGCCGGTATAGCAATTATTTTTTCAATCTTTTTGAGGAAACCGTTGCCGTCACAGAGACCCGTCAGATAGTTTCAGTCGTGGTGCAATCCCTTGGATTTTATTTATATCCGATGGCGTTGCAATATGCATCGTGATTCGGATTTGCAACATTAACCCGATTAACTTCTCACACGCACGCAGTTCCCACAATATCCGCAAATCATTAGTTCATGTTCCAGCGTTGTTTCATTTTTAATCACTGTGCATGTGCAGCAAAATCAGCCGCTTCATAAAGATCATGTAATATCAGCATGATACATAGTGGCATGGTAAATGCTCAATTGTATGGGTCAGCACAGATTCGGCTGGCGGGTGCTTTTCGGTGATAACATATTTATGGTAACGGAGGGTCCGGTATGAAGGGATTGTCAAAAAAGATCGAAAACATTTTTATGGCCATTACATTCGCAGAAGCAGGAGAGGTCGAAACGGCTAGGGAGTATATGCGTGAGGAAGAGAGGCCGAGACAGTTCGAGCGTGTCGTCAGTTCGATAAGGCTGAGACCAGAAATGAAGGCTCCCGGTGCAAGGATAAGATAGGATCGTACTATACGAATTAAAGGCAACGGTTAAAGAAATCCCTAAATGGAATGATGACACCGCTTGTTACTTTTGCGGTGGGGAGGCAAGCGGCCAGCCGCCAACGAAACGGTGAATGAGTCGCAGTCATTGGGCGTAAAGGCGCTGGTGATCCAGGCGGACAGCGCCGGTGCCGAGGCGGTGATTGTTGCTGTTGAGCGGACGGTACGGTAATTGGAAGGCATTGACATTCTGGTCAATAACGATGGCATTGCCGTCATCGACTACTATCGTCTCGAAGATTTAGATCGCACTCTGGCGGTGAACGTGTGCGCCGTTTTTGTCGCAGCGCCGGCTGCAGCGAGGCACATGACGGCGGGCGGGCGTATTATTAACGTCGGAGCTGCAACCCAGGACGTGTGCCCTTTATGGGTGGCCGCGTCTACGCCATGAGCAAGGCCGCGCTCATAGGGCTGGTAAAGGGACTGGCTCGCGATCTCAGTCCGCGCGGCATCACGATTAACAACGTTCAGCCCGGTCCCGTGGAAACCGATATGAACCCCTCTACCACCGATTTTCCCAAGATACTGATGCAGATCATGGCGCTGCACCGCTACGGTACCGGCGACGAGATAGCATTGCTTGTGGCCTATCTGGCCAGCCCCAAGGCAGCCTACGTAACAGGGGTTAATCTGAGCATCGATGGAGGATTTACCACATGATACAGCTCCTCCCGGCATATGTATGACGCTTACTTTCGCGAGTTTCGTGAAAAAGCGAATGAAGCCTATAAATACTTATGCTTAGGCGGACAACCCTTGCAATTATTCCACTGGGCGTAAATGATGCCGTTGAAATTTAATCGGTAACACTAAATTCCTAAGAAGTGCCGAGTGGACTGGTATTATTAAACTTCACTCGCACTATATACAAACATAAACATATGTAGTATAATAAGTCATGAAGCTGTCAACATATGCGAAGCAATTAGGCATCAGCTACCAGACAGCATGGAGGTTGTTCAAGGACGGCAAGCTCAATGCTTACAAGTTACCCACTGGGACGGTCATAGTCAGGGAAGAAGAGGCCAGGGGAGCGGAGCAAGCGGTCGTTGTTTACTGTCGTGTCTCTTCTTCGGAAAACAAG
>PMYY01000233.1 GCA_003170655.1 Nitrospiraceae bacterium | reverse complement strand
GGAACATCATTGACATAATAAATCGGCGTAGTGATATAGAATCTCTGTTTACTGGGGATCATTTCTTGAAGCGCCTCCTCCTGTGCCTCTTGCGTTCCTTCTGTTGTGCGTCCTGGGGGGCCGCTGTCCCTTCATTGGCAGAAGGGGGATTCCCGGCATCCGATTCAGTGGCGGCAATTTCCGGTGATTTGTCCGGAACGACAACAGGTTCAGCCTTGACTGGAGCGGCAGTTTGCGGGCGGTCTGTTTGAGATCTCTTTTCCCTATGATGGCCCCGTGACATTTTCTTTTCTATTACCTCGACAGGGGCATCCTCTGCACCACGAGGTATTACGTCGTCAGTGGCTATCGTGCCCAGATCCCCGTCATATTCATATCTAAGGCAGCACATGAGCCTGCTGCAGAGGCCTGAAAGTTTGCCGATATTCAGCACCATCTCTTGCTTCTTGGCCATTTTGATCGAGACGGGTTCGAACCCGGTCAGAAAGGTATTGCAGCAAAGCGGGCGTCCACAGACGCCAAAACCGCCTACAAGTTTCGCCTCATCCCGTACGCCGATCTGCCTCATCTCAATCCTCGTCTTGAACCTTGCGGCAAGGTCCTTTACCAGCTCCCTGAAATCGATTCTACCTTCAGCAGTAAAGTAAAATACGATCCTTTTCCTATCGAGTGTCGCTTCGGTAGCAACCAGCTTCATCGGCAAGCCTCGCGCCATTATCCTCTCAAGGCAGAAATCACGCGTCTCTTTTTCGAGCTGCTTATTGTCCTCCTGGGCCTTGAAATCTTCCTCGGTTGCGACCCTGACGACACGCTTCAATTCTCTTTCGCTTTTCTCTATAGTGCGACGTCCCCTGATAACCTTGCCGAGGCTGAGACCGAAATCGGACTCGACGATGACATGATCGCCTTCCTTGACTTCCATACCGTTGATTTCGAAGTCGTATATCTTGCCGCAGGATTTGAACCTTATACCGACTACATCAGGCATATATGTGATAATCCTCCTGAAAACGTTTCACGTTGCAACTTGCGGGACAACGCTACGTTGCTTTACACCTACTGCAATCGGGCGCAGCATGGAGCGCGCGCCTACCTTGTTCGGCGGGCTGCCGGTGCTGCCGGACCAACCGTGTTCTGTATTATAACCGATACGAAGTTCCATGTGATTGATTTGTTGAGATTTAGGTCCAGAAGAGTCCTTACTTTCTGAAGACGCAGGCCTGCATCGAGGATTTGGCGGAGATCTCCCCCCGAACGCTTTTCTCCGTACAATAGGTCGTCTTCCCTGCCGGTTATGCTAAAAACCGCCATGTCCCTGAGGAGGATAAGGGAGAGGTCCAGCCATAGTTTTATGTCGTTCTTATCGGCCCATGCGCAGCGTGTTTCACCCTGCGTCATGCTTGTGTATATGTCCATGAACCATTTCTTCTCTTTGGCAAAATCTTTTGAGATCCCGATGCCGGGCCGTCCCATGACGAGTCCGGCAAAAGGGCCGAGCTTCTTATCAGGGGCTTTCATTGAGAAAACGCGTGCAAATGCCTCGTGTGAAAGAGGGCGGAATCGGACATGCATGCAGCGCGACCTAATGGTATCGGGAAGCCGGTCGGGGCTTGCTGATACCAGGACTATGATGCTGTCGTCGGGCGGCTCTTCCAATGTCTTAAGAAACGCATTGGCGGAATTAATGTTCATCTTGTCCGCGTCGTCAACGATGAGTACCTTCTTCTTNNTTACCCTCGTAAGGTCTCAGGGAAAGTATTTCTTCGGCGCGCCTGATCGTTTCTATCTTGAGTTCATCATTTTCGGGGAGCAGGGTGGTCACATCCGGATGGATCTCTCCGTCGATCTTCCTGCACGAGATGCAGCGGTCGCACGCGTCTGAATCCACAGGCGTCTGGCAGTTGAGTGCTTTTGCATAATTGAGCGCTGCAAGCCTTTTGCCAATCCCGGAGTCTCCGGACAACAGTATGGAAGTGGGGACCCGCTCTCTTTTGATGGTGCCCCAGAGGATACGGACCGCTTTTTCCTGCCCTATGATGGTGTGTAATGACATTTATTTGTACGGACGAGGTTTCCTCGCCCTACAGTAGCCCTTTCTTTTTCATCTCTTCGCTCAAAACCTTCCAGGCAGCCTCTTGAACTTCTTCGAGTGGCAGAGAAGCATCGATTATCCTGACCCGACCCGTGTCCTTTCGTGCAATCTCATTAAACCCATGCCTGACCTTTGTGTGAAATGCGATGTCCTCTAGTTCGAGCCTGTCGATCTTGTTGATCTTCCTGTTTCTCCTGAGGCCTGTCTCGATATCCACGTCGAAGAGCAGAGTGAGGTCCGGTTTTGTACATTGCGTGGCTATCGAGTCAAGGCTTGCGATGAGTTCCAGGTCGATGCCGCGGCCGTATCCCTGGTATGCAACTGTCGAGTCTGAGAACCTGTCAGTGATCACGATCATCCCTCTGGCAAGAGCGGGCCTGATCTTCTCGTCAAGCAGCTGGGCGCGCGCTGCATTGTATAGGAGCAGTTCGGTCATGAAGGTCATCTCTTTGTGGCCGGTGTGAAGGAGGACCTCCCGAATTTTCTCACCGATGACTGTATCTCCCGGCTCATGAGTCAAAAGACAGCCTAATCCAAGAGCAGCAAGCCGGTCAGAAAGGTATGCGGATTGGGTAGTTTTACCTGTTCCTTCGATGCCCTCCAACGAAATAAAAAAGCCGGCTTTGGAATTGACCTGCATGTGATCAACCGACCATCGCTTCTTTTGCGCGCATGGTCAGTTGGAATATCTTTGTAGCTTCTTCGATAGTCCTGGACCCGGTGCCACAGGACGGGGTGACGAGTGCCTGAGAATAAATGCGGTCAGACCCTGTGAGGGTATGCAGCCTCGAAACTCGTTCCTTGAAAAGAGAGGCGATATCCTCATCGGTCACCGAGTTGATCGAGTCTGAAGTAGGCACGATTCCCCAGGCTAGATACCCACCTTTTTCGAGAAAACTTTTCAGTTCTTCGCTATAGAGGGCGAAGGTATCGAAATAATCGAAGGCATCGAAGTTGAGAATACTGACTCCGCTCTGCATGACCATCTTCCAGTCTGCCTTGCCGCAGCAATGGATTCCGGAGATGCCGCCTGCGCCTTCGATGGCCGATACCGAGTCTCCGAGAATTCTCAATATTTCCTCTTCGGTAACACCCAGGTATGACGAGCTGCCGATCGCTGAGAAAATGGGTTCATCGATAAAGATAATGACCTCGTCCGCGAATTGCTTCAGAATGTCCACCTGCCAGCGGGCCTTGGCCTGTAAAAGTATGGATCCGACCTCGCGCAGCTCCTCGTCGAAATAAATCGACATTCCATGGCTGTCTTTAAGTCCGAGAGTAAAAGTGAGAGGGCCAGTTATGTGGCCTTTAAGGACCTTGAATTTCCGGTGCTTGATAGACTTCAGGAATGCATGTAGACCGGCGGCGTAGTCCTCTGATATGGCGATCCGGGTATCGCCGGTCTGAGATTCATAGAAACGTTCGAGCTGGTCGCTTTCGTCCCTTTCGATAAAGACCTTTTCATTCTCTTCGTAAACCTTCAGAAACGGCATGCCTTCGGCATACTGGGGAATCATCGATTCCCTGAATGAATATTTCGGCAGCTGGGGCCAAAATGGTATGTCGAAGACCGCCTCTATGAGCTTGCAGGCCTCTAGGGGACTGGTATGCGGCGTGCTTCCTATGCCTGTTGTGGAAAAGGGGCTTAAGATTTTGGACATGGCCTATATAGACTCCGTTGACATTCTCCCCGCCTGAAA
>PMYY01000133.1 GCA_003170655.1 Nitrospiraceae bacterium | reverse complement strand
ATCTAAGCCTGCGGAGAGTATGTCAGTCGTATCTGGCCACAAAGCCGATATGCAGTTCTCGTTGAAACAGGAAACCCCCACTAGAACTGCTGCGACGGTTTAGTGGGGGGAGGGTTCATTCCCCGGCACCATGGCGCGACTCCCATATATGGGTTTCTATGGCCCCTAAGAGGGGCCGGAGACTTTCAGCACGCATTGCCGAGACAGCCGTTGCATCGTAGCGGAGCACGATATTGGCTGCAGTGCCTGTAGCTACCTTGTCGACTTTGTTGAAGACGAGTAACTTCGGTTTGTTGGCCAGGTTCAGGTCCTTGAGAATTGACTCAACCGATTCGATATGCTGGTCGAAGCGAGGATTAGAAATGTCCACGAGATGAATAAGGAGATCAGCATCCTCCAGTTCCTCAAGGGTCGACTTGAATGCAGCCATTAGGTCTTTCGGCAGGTTTCGGATAAAGCCGACGGTGTCTGTTATGATTACCTCCCGCTCTTTGGGAAAGCGCAGGCGCCTGCTCGCCGTATCCAGGGTGGCGAACATCTTGTCCTCTACTACGGTGCCGCTTTTAGTAAGCGTGTTCAGCAGCGTCGATTTGCCGGCATTGGCATAGCCGACGATTGAGACAATCGGAATTTTTGAGTCAACCCGACGCTGTTTTCGCTGTTTTCGCGCCTCGCTCAGAGTCTTCAGCTCTTTTTCGAGATGGGAGAGTTTTTCTCGTATGCGGCGCCTGTCGACTTCGAGCTTCATCTCTCCCGGGCCCCTCCCACCGATCCCTCCCATTAGTCTGGACATTGCGGTCCCCTTACCAGTAAGTCTCGGCAGCATGTACGTGAGCTGGGCCAACTCGACCTGCACTTTGCCGTCCCTGCTGTGGGCCCTTCTGGCGAAGATATCCAGAATCAGCTGTGAACGGTCTATGACCTTCAGCTCGGTTGTTTCAGTGATGGCTCGAATTTGCGACGGGGAAAGGTCCTGATCGAAGATGAGCAGGGTGGCGCCTTTGTCCATACCATTCATGATGATCTCTTTTAGTTTGCCTTCACCAAGCAGGTGTTTGGGATTGACTTCCTTCAATCTCTGGATAACTGCATCCATGACAATAACATTGCTCGATTCGGCAAGCTCACGGAGCTCTTCCATAGATTCCTCAAGCTCGTAACGCGGATTCGTAGAGGCACTGACGAGGATGGCCCTTTCCCTCTTGTCATTCTGGCTTATTGTCCTGCGACGCTCCATTTCAGCCTCGAGGTTTTCGATGAATTCGGTGAAGTCCAGATCAAACCTGTAGAAATCCGAAGATATGAATTCGTATTTCTGTTCGGAACCCTGGGGCATGAGATGGGCGGCATGTATTTTATCGGGCAGACCGTCTCTAACTGTAAGGGCCGCAATAATATCGAACCGCAGAAGAGCCAGGTCTGTGATATCTTCTTTGTTGATCGGTTCATTTCTTAGATGTGTATGGATGAAACGCAAGCCCCTGAGCGCTTTTCTCCCGATCGGAAAACTGTCGAGTTCCGGGATGAAAACGCTGTGGGCGTCTCCGACTATTACATGAGTGATGGCACCGCTTCTGTTGACGATAATTCCGATCTGCTTCCCGATTTCCGAAGAAAGGCCAACGAGATAACGGGCGAGCTCTTGTGTGATGATCTTGTCGCGAGGGATTCTGCGACGGTAGACCTTCCCGATTAGATCGAGAAGACCTTTTTTTAAGCTGGTTGTATGTCCGTAAATTGTCGCTATCTGGCTAACCTCTGATGATTCATTCTATCAGATGGCTCAATTGCCCAACAAGTGCTGTGAAAATGTGCTGGGTGTTTCCCAATAAATTCAATGCTATCTCAAAGTGCCCGTGGGGCGTATCACGGTCGGCTTTTTTCTTCCCTTTCCAGTGTATAGTCCGATAGATGAAGGCATATGCTACAGGGGCAGATATGACGGTGGCTTCCAATATTACGTAGCGCCATCAAACATTATGCATCATTACTTCTTTTTGCGGTTTGGTTGATCTTCGCGATAAGCTAAGGCACCTGAAACGAGGGCACCGATAGCGATACGGGCAGGTATAACATAGGACCATCAGGCATATTATTTCTTCCTCCGGGAGGCGTTGGTGGTCTTCATGATAAGCGAGGAAGTAGTACCCTGCTAGTGCCATGATGACAAAGCCTGCGAGATAGATATTGGAGTGCTTGCCGCTTCAGTAGTTATTGTCTCGTCTCCGTTGTAAACTCGCATATCCCCGAGTAGACGAGTCCTGTTGAGCCGTCGATGCTCACCGATGTCGCTTCTGTAACAGGATAGTTTCCTATTCGAGCAAAAGATTCACCTTTCTCATCGATACTGATTTCCATATCTGAACAGCCGACAACTGCAGTAAGTCCGAATTTTTGGGCCAATATGGCAGCGTGTGATGTTGCTCCTCCTGCTGAAGTGACTATCCCGTCTATATGCGGCATCAGAGAAACGTCGTTCGTGCTCGACGATTTGCGAAGAAGTATGACTGGCATACCTGTCTCTTCTTTTATGGAGTCTATACGATCAGGAGATGCTGAAAACGTTGCAATCCCACTCAAGGCGCCTCCGTGAACGCCGACGCCGCGTCCTATTATGTTCGACTCCATCATGCAGATGTCCTGGAAATGTTTTATGAAGCCCCTGTGGAACTCCATGCGCCGAGTCTGCAGCACATAGATTATTCTTTTTCCCTCCGGCCCGGCAACGTATGTGGCCTCCACCTCCTGCGGCAGCCCGCCCATCGCGCTTTCGATTTCCATTGCAAGTTCTTCGTGCATCGCGAAGAGTACCGGATCTTCCTCCTCCAAGCTCCTTTGACCCTGAAGAACCTGAGCCTTTGCAAGTGGTCGATTAATAAGCTTTCCATAAACAAGATCGTCTCCGGTGGCGGTTTCTTTCGTGTCGCCGTAAACTCCCTTTTCGAGTGAAGAGGGTTTGCGCGTAAAAAAGACCGATGCACCCGATCCTTTCCGGTTGCCTGGAATCATATCCATCAGCAGGACGGCAGTCCCCCAGTGTTCCGATATCTTCATGGCTGTCCTGAAATGGACTGCTTTTTCGTCATACCAGGACCGGTAAACCGCGTTCACTGATTCCCTGAGTTGTTCGTATGGGTCTTCAGGAATGACAAGTCTTCGTTGCGCAAGTTCATTCTTATATAGCCGGACAATTTCTGCCATTTCAGCGGCATTCAGATCGTCTAATTTCGGCTGCGATATCCGTCTAAGAAATTCGGCGTTAATTTTGCTGAATATCTTTTCATCCAGTCCCAATACAACCGTTGCGTAGTGATCTATGAATCTCCTGTAAGAATCCAAGGAAAGCAGTGAATCCCCGGTTAAAGATGCGAAGGCTTTTTGAGTCTCTGTATTCATACCGCAGTAAAGAATGGATGAAAGGATTCCGGGCATAGAAATGTATGATCCGCTGCGTATCGATAAAAGTAGAGGCCGCCGGTTGTCCCCTAATTTTAGCCCTGTGCGGATCTCGATCATTTCCACGGCGCGTTTAAGCACAGACATAAAGCCTTTGTCCGCGGTGTATTGCATATGATCGTGCGTCTTCATCGCTTGAAATACAACGGCTGAAGGCACAGGCAGTTTCTTGTTCAGCAGGTAGACCAGGTTCTTTGCCTTGCCTCCGATTACAGGCGCCATTCTCATTGCATCCTGTTCGCTCAGCTCATCCAGCACCAGAAAATCTGGACATGGTTCTTCGTCCGGATTTTCCGACATCTGCAGAAGAGCATCGGGCCACGATTCAATTCGGGAACGGCATTTCTTTATTAGGACTTCTATGAAGCGGTCCATCTCTGTGAACCCGGCAATACTGATGATCATGTTGCGAATGATTACATCGGCGGCCTTGTCTATGTAGTCGTTGGCGCCTGTGTCGAGACGCCGTATGTATTCCGGCGCATGATCCCTCGGAAAGGACTTGAGGATTTCGGTCAGAGTGGCGTGTATCCGGCGCGTCACCGAATCGACCATCCAGGTCAGTTCCTTCTGCCAGACCCTCAGCAGATCTATAAATTGCGAGACATGAAAGGCGTTGGATTTCATCACCGTAAGCACTTCGGTGATCTGAAAGTTTTCCATGTCATGGACTTTTGCCAATTCGTTCATGATGTCGAGGCACTTTATCCAGCGGCGGAAGTCCTCATTCGTAAGATCATTTTGCAATCGGTCGGATTCCCGGATAATTTCTTCAAATAGAACAGCCATCCTGTTCTCAGTCTGCAATATCACTGATAAGGCATCGAATTTGGCTTCGTGGTATGTGCCGAGGACTGACGGAATGCCGAAGGCAATATGTCTCTTGAAAAAAAGGTTTTCCTCAGGGACGGTCGTTTCGGATGAAAGAAGCACTTTTTTTAGCGTCTTGATTCTGTCGATGTCTTCGGACAGCTGAAGGATGGTATCTTGTGTTATACTGTCCCTGTTGACCAGGGTATATTTCTTTACAATCTCCCGGTAGATCCTGCAGATGAGAGTAATCTTACGTCTGATCTCGTTCGCTTGATTATCAGAACCACCAATACTTTCTACGGCGCTGTCCGGCAGCGCAAGGAGCTTGTCGAAGTTGAGCCCGCTTTCATCGAGAACCCCGAGCGAAATGAAGGTAGTTCTTATCGCAATTGAGTATGCCTCTAGAAGTTCCATGTTCACATTATTGTATATATCGGGGTGCACGACTTCCTTCAGGCAACTTCGATCGTTATACACCCAGGAGCTTATGATCTCTTGTACAAGTTGGATGTTATAGTTGCTTGAATTGACATGTATCTGCTTTCTCAGGAAATAGAGGACGACGTCGTCGGCCCATGAATCAATCTCGGTCGTATCGTCCCGTATCATGTTCGTTGCCCCTACTTCATTGAAATAGACCGGGAGTGTTTTCAGTAACATGTAGTTGATCAGGAAATCATGCCTTACAGCGTCGGAGTTTAGGTATGCAGAGATATCGCGCTGGAAGAGCCTGTCATCTGGGATGAAGACACCGCTTACATAAAGGTTGCATAATAAGTTGATCAATATATCGTCGAACCGTCCCTTCCCGGCGCCCATTATCGCGAGGAACTTCGAAAGCCGTTCTATATGCCCCGGATTGGCAATCTCCGTCCATGTCTCGCTGGAAAAGCCGGTTACCCGTGGCGAGGGTACATGGAGCTGTTTGAGGATGGCTGAGTAATGGAGAACAAGTCTTGCATCACCTTGCGAGATCACTGATGATGCCAATTCAGGATTTAGAAAGATGCCCTCTTTTATTTCGGCGGAACAGCTGTCTATTTCGTTCAGTATGGTTTCGCATAAATCAATCATATTAAGCGATATCATTATCCTTATAAAGCGTGCAGTGTTCAAAAAGGCCTTTCTCAGGGCATCAGGCGAAAGTTGCGGGAAGGTCTGAAAAATAGCACTGGAGACCTCAGTCAGGATTTCGCCGGAATGAGGATTCATATTTCGTTCAAGAACGGCATAGAGGCGCTCTATCATACCGGAATCGTCCAGGAGCAGGGCTGTCCTTTCCTTGATGTCCCTGAACATATCCGCATATTCGTGTCGGCCGATCATCCTTTCTGCAGCATCCAGGTAGGCCATGGTTTCCGACCTCTTCTTTTCGCTGCAATTCTCAAGCGCCAAGAGATCTTCATCGATTAAGATCGATCGAAGCCTTTCCATCAAGGTATTGCTTATGACAGGGGCGTTTGTGATGTGATCTCTTAGCGACTGGAGCAACTCATTCGCTGCCGGAGTGATATCTGCACCGGGAAAGCGTTCATTAATCCTCTTAAGGATAGTTACAGATTGATGCAAGTGGGAAGCCATATCTACACCGGTGCTTCGGAGAACTTCCAGCCATATGTCTATTTCGTAACTTCCTTCCGGTTGGGGACTGTTATCAAGTGGAAGCTCTGCCAGAGTAAGAAAGTTTGCGGCGGCTCTTCCAGATGATTCCTTCAAAGATGCGTCGCATACCCTGGCGGACCACTGGACCAAAACCCGATACCAGTCGCTGAAGGCGGCGCGGTCCGCCCAATAAAGGTCTTTGGCAAAACTGTTTAACTCTTCGGAAAGTCTTCGCCAATCTCTTTTGAGCGAGAGGATGATCGAAATAATCTCTTCGGCCCGCTTGAGCAGTCCGGGTCTGTTACGAAGTGAGGCAACAAGCTTGTGAGGAGAAAGTTCCCTGAGGTCATCCGAGAGTTCAATGGCAGAAGTGTAGAATTCATCTGGCTTTTCCCTCTTGAGCAGAAAGGTCCCAACATGTCTGCCTTTCTGGACAACATCGATCTGAAGGTTTTTGGCCTCGCGTATGCGGATGGCGTCCACCTTGAAATCGAAGGAGCCGTTCCTCAGAGCAGATCGTGAAAGTTCCTTGCCTTCATGCATCAGCCGTGAATCATAATCACCCTCGGGCATTGCCATGATTGTTCCTTTCAGGGTGACGAAGCCGCCCTCCTCTATCATGCAAAAATCTTTTGCCGTAAGAGAGGGGATGATGCCTTTGTATGCAGTGGCGAGGGTGCCGTAAAAGTATTCAAGTCTGCAAATCTCGTTAGTATTGGTCATTTCCGGTCCGGGCAAGTTTGAAAGTTCTTAGTAAGAAGGTAGCTAAATACACGCTGTATGTCAAATAGAACTATCGAAAAGTATTAATTTGAGTTCTTTTAGGACATATGGCGGGAATCCTCGGGGTCTGTGACCCCGAGATGAGCGCCGAGTCTCTGTCATCCGAAGAAGAGATGACAAAGGATTTACTGTCCATCATCCATTGTTTTTCGAGCCGTCTTTACGGCTTAAGGAAGTATAAAAAAAAGCTGCACGACATGATAACTGAACATGAGAACGATCAAACGGCATAGCAGGGGAGTTGAACAAAGGCAAGTGGGAGACCATCATTGCCATCGCTGATGCGTATGCTCCAGAGAAAGACAAGTGGCTTGTGGAGCTGTCTTATGCTAAACAGACGGGTAAGCTCCGTTCTCACCGTATCCTAAGGGACTGTCTCGTTAAGCAACAATACACTTCTCCGTCGGGACTTCAGGCAAGGCAGTGGAAGCAGGCCCTTAAGGATTCCGTTGAGACGCTGGATAAGAACTGGCAGGCGTTGTTTGTGGAGCTGAAGCCGCTGATAATGGGCAATAAGAATCTTTCCGAGGAACAGAAGCATTACTGCTTCTGGGTGTTGGGCTCATATGATAGACTATAAAGTTTTGTACTAAGAGTATATCCCGTCCCTGATTTCCCTATCGCATCGTTAGCCTTCCGCAAGGCAGGCAACTACCTGAACCGCATCATACGGAGGCATAAAGGCAATGCCCCGAGAGTGAAGAAGGCCCGCAGCTTCTGCGTGGATGCCAATATGTATTGTGTATCCGATATAGACGGCGCGCAGTATATCGAGATCATGACGCTTGCAAAAGGTAAACGGGTGACTGTCCCTCTTGTTGACAAGGGAAAGATATCGGGCAACCTGAGGATAGTGCTGAACCGCGAGAAACAGGCCATCGAAGTATACGAGACTGCTGAGGTCTGCCAGAGATGGACGGCAAAGCCTGGTACCGCAGAAGCCTTGGACTTCGGCTATACGGAGGTCTTCACCGATACAGATGGTAAGCAGTACGGCGAAGGACTCGGCAAGATCTTCTCGGACTTCACCGATAAACTAAACCATACCATACCGGCAAGGCCCGGAACAGGCTGCACGCACTCGAAAAGAGATACCGCGAAGAAGGGAAAGTATATAAGGCAAACAACATACGGGAGTGCGATCTCGGCTACCAGAAGAAGGACAAGGTAAGGCATAAGGCGCAAGCCGCTCTTGCCAGCAAGGTCAACAACGGCTTCAACGCCCTGTATGCTGAGAAGGCCCCGGCTATACTGATCACCGAGAACCTTCTTCATGTCTTTACATTCGACAGGCCGAAAGGAGTAAATAGGAAGCTCTCATCCTGGATCAAAGGAACAATCCAGGACAGAGCAGAATTTAAGGCACTGGAGGGACGTTCCCTTCATAAGCAGGTCAACCCGGCTTACGGCAGTCAAACGTGTAACTGTTGCGGTTTCGTCTGGAATCAGAACCGCAA
>PMYY01000019.1:526-2536 GCA_003170655.1 Nitrospiraceae bacterium | reverse complement strand
GGGGTCATGGCGGTGGTCATGGCTGGGGCTGGGGCTGGGGTTTTGGCTGGAGTCCGTGGTGGGGTTATGGGTGGGGTTATCCATATTATCCTTATTATTATCCCTACGATTCTTACTATGAGGCTCCCGCCACTGCCTACCAGCAGCAGCCGGCATATCAGGAGTCAACACGACAAGAGGAGCAGAGTTACTGGTATTTTTGCACGAAACCACAAGGCTACTATCCATACGTGAAAAGGTGTCCTAGCGGTTGGCTGAAGGTTGTACCATCTTCAGCTCCATCTGATCAGGAGATGAATAGTGCACCTTATCNNACAGAAGAACTGTCTTTTCATTTATTATGGTATTGCTGGTGCTGCTGACAATGGGCGGGTGTGCGACCGTCCCTAGTGGTCCTAGCGTGATGGCATTGCCAGCGCCTGGGAAACCGTTTTCGGAATTTCAGGCCGATGATGCCAATTGCAGGCAGTGGGCGGCACAGCAGATTGGTCAGAGTCCTCAGGAGACAGCCAACCAAAATACCGTCACAGGGGCAGTTGTTGGCACAGTCATCGGCGCTGGTCTGGGTGCCGCAATCGGTGCTGCATCGGGACATTGGGGCACTGGCGCAGCCATTGGTGCTGGAAGTGGACTTCTCGTCGGAACAGCGGCAGGTGCCAATGCGGGGCAAGTATATGGCCGGGNNGCGCAACGTCGATATGACCATGCATATATTCAATGCATGTATGCTGTCGGGAACCAGGTGCCCGGTGCGGGCCCGAGTTATCAGCCGCGTCGCATCCGGAGAGTTCCGCCGCCACCGCCACCCCCGGATCTCGACTCTGAGCCTCCAGTGTATGAGGCTCCGTCTCCGCCCCCCCCTATGCGATAGATGGGTTTGGCGAGCGGAGTCCGTGATCATTGCGTGATCATGGGGTGNNGGATTCTATCGAACAGAAGCAAGCGCTTTGAGAGCGGCACTGTAACCCAAAATCCAACAGTGACGGGAATGCATCGGGAAGGGCTAAGGTCCTTCCCGATTTTCATAATGTGTAATGCTGATATCCACACTGAACCCATTGAAATATGAAGGATATTTATTGAGGTCTTCAGGTAACGGTCGTCATTTTGTTTGATATAATCGGGTAAAAAATAATACTGTTGTCAACAAATAGAGTTGTCCGGTTTTAGAGCAAATAAACTGTCTGGTTCTGTAGGGTGGCCTCTCCTCCCAACTAGAAGAATAGATTGGCAATGTCGCGACAATGAGTAAAGTTAAATGCTTAGGAGAGTTGCGGAAGAAATTAAATCCTCAGAACCATTAAAACGGGCATCTCGCAACGCTAACATAATTGTGAGTGGGCTTAAATGGCGGTACTTGTAGATTTATCGCGTCTCCCGTCTTGTCGACTAGCTCTTAGTGAATGCGTTGAATCGGTGATTCAATATCATCAGCGGAGACAGCTACCGGCCGTCCGATCAAACTCATAAATACATTTATTCCCGAAATCAGAGGGCATAATGAGCTTCCTGGAGTATAATCATGCTATGTTATCAGCCAGTTCAATAGATGTGGTATGAATGGAAGACATTTATAGGCAGCGTGCGGAGGTGTTACAGAGGAACCAATTAGGATAAGTAGTATTTAAAAATAGCGACTTCCGGTTTTGACCCAATCCTGATGGGCATCACAGCAGTACCAATCCCTCGAGAAACATACATGGGAATCAAATTATTTTCATACCAGCCTTTGACGTAGTGTCCGCTTCCGAGCGGTAATGACGGGACGAACCCCAAAATATTTATCTGGCCCCCGTGCGTGTGTCCTGCCAGAATAAGATTAAAGCGCTTGCTCATCTGTTTCAAATGTGTAGTCGTTTCATCACTTAGCAGCGGACGGTGTACCATCAATATATGGTTTGGTGAGCGCTCGGCATTACGAAGCGCTTCTTCCAAATTTTGAATACCTAAAAGAGGGTCGTCGAGACCGGTCACCAAGATACGGCTCAAAGTCCCATTATCTGCAAGTGG
>PMYY01000019.1:165-496 GCA_003170655.1 Nitrospiraceae bacterium | reverse complement strand
ATCCAATAGTTCCAGGTCAGAGCTATTGTCAATTGCGTCCCCAGTTATCAAAACGGCATCAGGCTTCTGGGCGTTCACTTTTTCCGCTAAAGCATTGTGTAATGGAACTATAGTCCTGAGATGCAGGTCCGATAATTGAACCAGGATAATGGATTCGTTTGACGCTCCGGCAGGCCGGACGTCGTGGTGCGTAAAGTCCAAAGAATTCGTGCCGGTCAACAATTCAATGTCGACCAGTGGCACTATACCAGCGATAATTGAGGCTTGAAGAAATTCCCGCCGGTCTAATGGGGCTAAAAGTTTTTTATGGTTCAGTTTTTCCATTGCATTT
>PMYY01000019.1:0-152 GCA_003170655.1 Nitrospiraceae bacterium | reverse complement strand
AACGACTTAAAAGCAGCAGTGCTTAGTCGAGAACGGCGGCCGATAGATCAAGGACAAACTGCTTTACATGTTTCCTGAAAAAATATTTCACCTTATCCCATCCGACTCCCTCTCCACTATATCTTGGCTCTGCTTAGCTCTCAGAATCGAAT
>PMYY01000083.1 GCA_003170655.1 Nitrospiraceae bacterium | reverse complement strand
GAGGATGAAGTCGCCGGGTAATCAGACACTAGTTCAGGAGACATCAGCAACCATATATTTCCTCGAAAATTATCACTTCATCGAAGATACCGGAGTGAATATCGCGACGAAGGGGACGATGCTGGCGCGCCTGGGTGATTTCCTGGCAAATCATTGCACGATACTTTATCCGAAGCCGGCAAGTAAGGTCCGTGNNGGCAAGGACCGGTCTTGCTTTTATCCGGACGGGTGTGTCTTTTTCGGGCCTTGGAATTGTGCTAATGAAATATTTTGCATTCAGCCTTTTGGCCGTTATCGATATAACACTTATAGCGGCCGGGTTATTGATGATAGTAGACGGAGCGTTATGGTACCTGCCGGTAAGAAAGGAGCAGTCCGAGATGCCGAGATGCCCGGTTCCGGNNTTTGAAAAACCGAGTATCCGCACGCAGGAGATTTCATGAAGATTGAACATAAAATCCTGTATTCATATTTTTTTAACGTCGCTTTTATAGTTCTGATCGGCCTGTTCGCCCTGCAGAACATGAACCAGGTCCTCGAAAAGCTGAGGTTTGTAGAGATATCGGATGACCTGAATGCATCTTTTCTCGAAATGCGGATTTCGGAAAAAAACTATTTCCTCTACAAGGACGAGAAGTGGATCGCCAACATCCATGAGAACATAAACGATTCCATGAGGGCTATCGAAGCAACCAAGGACGAAATAAGCCGCGTCATCGGCGAGAACAATCTTCAGTTGCTCAGGTCATACCTTGATGAATATTCTAAAGTCATAGACGAGATCGATAAGTCCGGCGGTAAATACCCGCGCCTGGAAACGGAACTGCGGACCGTTGGCGGAAAGTTGAGGGATTTCTTCAAGAACAAGACGCAGCTTGAGAGGCAGAAAGTCAACGACATTATCTCCAGTGCAAAGAGTCTTCTTTTCATCTCATTCCTGTGCATACTGTTTCTGGCCGTAGTGCTGGGAAGGGTTGTCTCGAAAAAGATAGTGGTTTCGCTTAGGGCGATCGAGGGACTTGCGCTGTCCATAGCAGAAGGCAACTTCAGCAAAATAGAATCGGTGAATTCGAAGGACGAAGTCGGGTCAGTAATCCTTGCCATAAACCGCATGTCGGAAGAACTTGAGGACAGGGGCGAAGAGATTATCCAGGCAAAAAAACTTGCCTCCCTCGGGATCCTTACCGCCGGCGTGGCGCACGAACTTATCAATCCCCTGAACAATATTTCGATGATCACCCAGAATTCCCTCGAACTTTACGATTACATGAGTAAAGAAGACAGGCTGGCACTCTTGAACAGGGTCAACGAAGAGACCAAAAGGATGGAAGCTGTAGTCAGGAATCTCCTGGACTTCTCCAAATCCAGGGAGGCGAAGTTAAAGGAAGCGAACATCAACGATATAGTGAGAAAATCGGTGCAGCTCATGCAGAATACGTTGGATCTGTCGAATATCGAACCCAACATTAACCTAGAACGCAACCTTCCCCGTGTTCGCGTTGACGAGCACCAAATCGAACAGGTCCTGGTGAACTTAATAGTAAACGCAGCGCAGGCGATGTCGCCTGGCGGAAAGCTCTCCATAGAGACGAGAAAAGGTGATGAAGATAAGGTATATATTTACGTCAAAGATACCGGCCAGGGAATTCCGCCTGAATATCTGCCCAACATATTCGATCCATTTTTCAGCACAAAGAGCAGTGGTACCGGGCTTGGATTGTCGGTAAGTTACGGAATAATAAAAAACCATAAGGGAAATATCAGGGTAGAAAGCACTGTCAGAGTCGGCACTACCTTTACCATAGAGTTGCCCGCATATGGAAGAACAAAGGAGACTAAAAATGAACAATAAGATAATGGTTATCGATGACGAAAAGATCGTGGTTGATATGGCAAAAATGGCTCTGGAACATGATGGGTATATTGTGGAGACTTTTCTGAACGGAGAATCCGCACTTGCAAGACTCAAAGAAGAAACATTTGACATAGTCGTAACCGACTTCAAGATGAAAGGCATTGACGGCATGGAGGTCCTCAGGACGGTAAAGGAACATTACCCGAAGACCAAGGTCATCATGATCACGGCCTTTGCCAATCTCGATACCGCCGTAGAAGCATTGCGAGGAGATGTATTTGACTTTTTTCCGAAGCCGGTCAAGATCAAGGAACTCAAATCGGCCATAGAAAGGGCGCTGGAGAAATAACAGTAATGGGCAAGGGCTTGAAAGGCGTTTTGCGTGCCTTACAAAATAAAATGAGGAGGGCGGTCTCTCCAATGCCGCCTTTCATGGAACTTTTCAATAAATTCAGGGAGGTTCTTGCAAGCCACAATAAGGCAGTTGAGATGATTGCGGACATGGGGGAGAAACTCAGCGGTGAATACCTGTTTGACACCAGCTATATCGAGAGCGCATACGCCGAGCTGTCCACCGCTGTCTGGGGTTCAATAAAGAGCTTCGACTCCTTCACTCGCGGCAGGTATCCGAATCTCATGGATGCATTCGTCCGGATCGACAACAGGATCAGCGATATGTTGTCCAATACGGCCTCCACTTCCGGAGAAATGATAGTTTTCCGGGAGGATACTTTGTGGGACATGTACTATGAGGTCGGCGGCAAGAATGCAGGACTCGCCGAAGTCGGCAACATCCTTAAGCTCGATGTTCCGGAAGCCTTCTTCGTTACCACGCTCGCATTCGATGAATTCATAGCGTTCAACGGACTCAGAGAGAGGGCCGAGGCACTGATGAAAACCGACAGCATTTCGGAAAACGATTTCGCTGCGCTTCGCGATGCGGTCATCGGCAGCGAGATTCCTTCTGCCCTAGATGAGGCATTCGACAAGGCTATCAAAAAGATGAGGACGAAATGCGGGGCATCTAGCTCAGTAGCTGTCAGAAGCAGTGCGGAGGAGGAGGATGGAAGGCTTTCATTCGCCGGACAATTCGATACAGTGCTAAATGTGCCTCTAGAAGGCGGTGCGATCAAGGAAGCATATAAAAGAGTGGTCGCGAGCCTCTTCTCGCTGCATTCAATTGCTTATCAGAGACGCTTCCGATACGACGCAGGGAAAATGAAAATGGCAGTCGGATGTGTGGCTATGGTCGATGCCGTTTCCAGTGGAGTCGTGTATTCTGTTGATCCGAGCGGAAAGAAAGAGAACGCGTTGATTAGTGCGAATTGGGGCCTTGGCAAGACCGTTGTCGAGGGACTTGTGGAGGCGGATATTTACAGGGTCGAAAAGGGACAAGTCCCCAAAATTCTCGGTACCCGGTGCGGTAAAAAGGAGTCTATGACGGTAGTGCTACCCAGCGGGGGAGTTGACTCCATCCACACACCCGATGACTTGAGAGGCAAACAGGTACTTGATTCAGAAGTCATAGTAGATTTGACTATTCGGGCCCAGTCGCTTGAAAAGCATTTCAGAAGACCACAGGATATCGAATGGGCAATTGACGGGAATGGGCGTGTTTTCATTCTGCAATCAAGAGAGTTGAGATTGGGAGACGATGAAGGCAAGAGGTGCGCCTCTGTCGACAAATACCTCAAGGCGATGCCGGTGCTGATGAGGAATAAGGGCATCGCGGTACAGAAGGGCATCGGAAGCGGTAAGGTCTTCATTGTAAAGGCCCCTGACGATATAAAGAATGTCCCAAAAGGCGCTATCCTAGTTTCAAAGCGCGACTTCTCAGCTTTTGTACGCCTCATGAATGATGTGTCCGCCATAATCACGGATATCGGAACCCCAACCAGCCATATGGCATCGCTTTCGAGGGAGTTCAGGATTCCCACGATTGTAAACACGGACGATGCCACTATGATTCTCCGTAACGGGATGGGAGTCACAGTTAGTATCGACGATGAGGGCAGCGCTGTATACGAGGGGCTTATCGATGACGTGCAGGGCTGCAGTGATGCCAATGTGGCGAGTGTTACCGAGGGGCACGAATACCTGAGAAAAAGATATGTGCTGAGACATATTTCTCCTCTCAACCTGATCGAACCGCTTCACGATAAGTTTCAGCCCGAAGAATGCAAGACGATGCATGACATACTTAGATTCATACACGAGAAATCGATTATGGAGCTTGTCGACTGTGCCAGACACACGAAGGCGAGTCTCAGGGGTTATGCTGCTGTGGCACTGGATCTGCCTATTCCCGCGAGCATCGTACTTATCGATATGGGCGGAGGACTCGAGAAGGTGCGGCCCAACGTGAAAAATGATGCAAAGAAGACCGCAACGGCTGTCGAAATAGCGTCTATACCGCTCA
>PMYY01000252.1:354-7382 GCA_003170655.1 Nitrospiraceae bacterium | reverse complement strand
GCCCAGAACCAGCGGCGCTCTCTCGCTGACACCACTGAGAACACGGCAAAATAGAGAAGCATCAGGAAACTGAAGGTATAGAGGGCACTGTTGTTGGTCGCTAATCCGAAACGTTCCCAGCCGATCCACAAAAGTAGGAGCGCCTCCGCGACCATGAAGACGCCCAGGACCACGGACACGATGATGAAACCCCCGATGTTCCACGTCTCTGGTTTCTTGGAGGGATGAACGTTATCGGTGGCAAGGGCGATCTTGGCGAAGTCTGTCATAAAGACGAGCAACAACATCGCAAAGGCGGAAACAACGAACTTTCCGGTCACAAGAAACGCGATGGCCACGAAGGCGGCTTTCAGGATTGTCCGGCTGATCTTGTTGATGATCCAAGTCAGAATGCGTTGGTAAATTGTCCGTCCCTGCTCTACCAACGCCACGATGTTCGTCAACCCCGGTTCGGTCAGAACGACGCTTGCTGCTCCCTTAGCGACATCGGTAGCGGTGCTGACGGCGATTCCTACTTCTGCCTGGCGGAGTGCTGGCGCATCGTTTACCCCGTCGCCCGTCATTCCGGTCACGTGCCCTGCGGCCTGAAGGTGCTTCACCACAACATATTTATCCTCTGGAAATACTTCAGCGAAACCATCCGCACCTGCCAACAAGTCCACCGCCTCGTTGTCGAACTGAGCACCCGCGACCTTCAAATCCGCTATGCGTCGAATGTTCGGCAGTCCGACTCCATGTGCAATTTCACTCGCCACCGCCAAGGCGTCGCCGGTAAGCATCTTTACCCGAACGCCGAGGTCTTTGAGTGTGGCGATGAGTCGCTTAGCGTCCCGTCGCGGCGGATCATACAACGTTACGAGTCCGACCAGCACTATAGCGCCCGCCTCGGGGCCGCACGCCACCGCTAGCGTCCGATATCCCTTCAATGCGGATTCGCTAACACGTACCTCTAACGCTTCAATAGCTGGAGGCCGAAGTCCGCAGGTCTCGGCAATGGTGCGCACGGCACCTTTCATCACACGCATCCGCTGCCCGTTCTGTTCGACCACAGCTTCCGTCCGCCGGTTTTTAGCATCAAACGGCGAGAAGGAAATGACAGCGACCTTAGGAAGATTGTCGAAGATGTGCCGCTCGCTTGCAGCAGCCAGGAACGCAAGGTCAATAGGATCTTGGTTAGCCTCCTGAGAGGCGAGTGCACCGGCAAACAGCACGTCAGCTTCGGTCGCGTGCTCCAGCGGGATCACCCCGGTGACGGCCAGCTGGTTCATCGTAATCGTGCCCGTCTTGTCTACGCAAAGCACGTCCATCGTTGCGGCATCTTCTGTGGCGCTGAGGCGGGTGACCAGCACTCCTCGTTTGGCCAGTTCCTTCGCCCCCACGGCCATGCTGACGGTAAACATAACGGGGAGGGCCACCGGCACAGCGCTCATCAACAGAACGAGCATAAGCGGAACCATTTCCAGAAGCGGGGCACCGCGGACTAGCGATAACACGACTACCACGCCCAGCAGTGCGCCAACAATAACAAAGAGCCAGCGGACGACTTTGGCCACAACCGCTTCGATGTGAAGTTTCGGACGCGCCTCCTGCACAAGTTCCGTGGTGCGGCCAAAGTAGGTCTTCGCCCCGGTTAGCATAACCACTCCGTTGCCCTCACCTCGGCGGACGACAGACCCCGACGAGAGCACTTCGCCAAGCGTTTTGTCCGCGTCCTTCGATTCTCCGGTTAGCGTCGACTGATCCACGGTCAACGCTCCCGTGAGCAGTTTCACATCCGCAGGGATGATGTCGCCGGATCGCACACGAACGATGTCGCCGGGGACTAGCTCTCGGGCCGGAATGACCTGCCAGTTCGAATCGCGCCGGACGCGCGCATTGACCTGAAGCCGTCGCCGTAGTGTCTCAACGACACCGGCAGCTCGGCGCTCTTGCATGAAACTCAACACTGCGTTGATAACCAACAGCGTGGTAACTACGATGAGGTCAGAATATTTTCCGAGTATGGCTGACAGAACCATGATCAGTTCGAGCATCCACGCCGAAATTCCCCAGAATTTCCCGAGGAATTTGAGGACTGGATGGCCTTTTTGTTCTGCCACTTCATTGTAGCCGTGCACATTTCTCCGGACGTCTACCTCGTTATGCGTTAGCCCTGTGTCGGGGTTGACCTGAAGCGTCAAAAGCGTGTCGGGAACAGACGCTGAGGCGATGTCAGAAGGCTTGGTGTTTGCCGGCTTCGATTCGGTAATCTCAGGCGGGTCGGTGTTGGGTTTCATAATACGCTTTCTCCCGTTTTTGCTATGACGTGGCATTTCGTGAATTGCAGGATTCTTGTCGTCTTGCCATATCTCCAGTGTAGTCGCCACGTCGCCACTTCTAACCGCCCTATTGCACGTCGCTAGTCCGGCACCGGACGCGGCGCTCGCACCGACGTGTTGTAAGCGCAGCTGCCCGGCGTACCGGCCTGCTGGCGAACGTGCTTCATCTATTGACGCACGGGAGCACTGCCAGTGACGCCGTCGACCAAAGTTCTCTTCGCACGCCAATCAGTTGTCTTATTTTCACGCTCCTCCTCACAATCAATTTCCCAAAATACTCATTCTGGGATGTTAGTCTTCAAGTATCTCTTGACGGGATGTTTGCACAACGATTCATTGTTATAGCCTCCTGGAGGTGCTAATCCCCTTTGCGAGTTATATATACAAGTCTATCAACATCAAGTCGTCGATTTTATAAGTATTTCCGCGCAATCACATGGTACTCATAATCTATCATCATCAGTACTGCTACTAGTAGGAATATCCTGCCTCGACTGCTGGCGAAATTTGGCCAGCGTCTGTTTAATCGACAGAATAGCATCCTCAAAGATCATGTAGAAGATAGGCACAATCATTAGAGACCATTTTCATTACCAGAGTTGTTGGAGAACTCGGATTCTTGACAAACATGCAAACATATGAATACTCTTATGCATCAATAAGACCGGAGGTTAGCCAATGCGCTCTCTTGGAAAACGCATCGAATTGCTCAGGGCAGTCGCCCATCCTGTTAGGGTCAGGATACTTCAGGAGTTGTGCAAAGGGGTGAAATGCGTTGCGGACTTCGAGGACTTTCTTGAGATCAGCCAGCCCAATGTCTCCCAGCACCTCTCCGTGCTTAGAAAGGAAGGAGTTATCGATTTCTACGTCGACGGCCGCTTGAAGTGCTATTTTCTTGTCGATCCGATCATACCGGATCTTTTGGATATTCTCCAGAGGGAATACGCCGAACAACTACCGGCCCCTTCATGTTGTCCAGTAACCAAGAAGGGAACTTATCCAGGAAGGAGGCACCGATGAAGTCGGCATAATTATTTACTCAAATGACCCCGAAACAGTATGGAATGCTTTCAGGTTCGGCAACTTTGCCATCAAGGCAGGAGATGAGTTGAAGGTCTCCCTGACAGGAAAAGGTGTTGAAGGTGAATCCATCAAGACCGAAAAGTTTCAGGTGACGCACCAGATGAAGGACTTTGTAGCGGCAGGAGGCAAGATACTGGCATGCGGTACATGCCTGAAGATAAGGGGAACGGACCAGACGGAGCTATACCCGCTGTCGTCTCAATGAAGGATATGCATGCAATAATCACAGAGAGCGACAGACTTCTAACATTTTAGCCGGGGAAGGAGGGAAGTATGAGCAGGGAATTCGTAATGTTTCTTACTACTACGCCGTACAGCTCCGAAAATACCAATACCATCATCAAGCTGGCGGATGCTGCGTTGAGAAAGGGTCACAGGGTCAAGCTGATAGCCTCCGGCGACGGAGTCTTTTCTGTCGTGAAGGGGCAGGTGCCGCGTGCATTGGCAGCCCTCGAAAATCTCGTAGGGCGGGGACTGAAGGTCGATATATGAAGCGGCTGCATGCAGACCCGCGGTCTTGCGGCTGAGGACTCTGTCGAAGGCGGAGAGATGGGCTCCTTAAAAGGGCTCTACAACTCTATTAAGACAGTCCCGATTTTTCTGAATTTCGGCATTTAGGAGGGATTCATGGGGAGCATAAGTATTGTTTTGCGTAAAGCGCCATACGGCACCACCGATGCAGCTGAAGCAATACGGCATGCACTCGGAGGGGCGACAGAGGAAATTGAGGTGCAGCTCATTCTTGTGGACGGCGGCGTCAATGCGGCAAGAAAAGGTCAGGACGCGGCTTCGACCGGATTTGTGAATATAGGAGAGAGCATTGGGGATTGCATCGATATGGATGTCGTCGTCTCAGCCGACAGGGAATCGATTATTGGGGCAGGCTTGGAGCAGAGCGACCTGTCTGATGGAGTGAAAATAGTAAGCAGTTCAGAAATCGCCGCGATTATAAAAGCAACCGACACAACAATGATTTTCTGATGGAGGAAGCATATGCTGATAATCGTCAAAAACGGTATTGATACGCCGGAAGGCAAGAGGGGAGTTCAACTTGCCGGCCACATGGCCGCCGATCTCGTGCTGATACAAAACGGCATATATTTTGTCCGTGACGGAGGGCTCGATGATTTTAACGGCCGGGTGTATGTCCTTGATGAGGATCTTGTACTTAGAGGATTAGGCGATGCGGAGATGGGGAAAAACGTAAGAAAAGTTGACTACGATGCGCTCGTCGATTTGATGGCCGAAAGTGGCAAGGTAGCCGGGTTGTTTTAGACCCCTTTAAACTTCTTCACATTAAGATCTCCGTCCCGCTTTTGAAATGGTACTGAACAACATTAAAGGCTATGGGAAGCAACGTTCTTACATTCTTGTCACCCACTATAATACTGTGAACCCTATATAGATCCCGGCGCATATGAGTGCCGCGCCGCTAATCTTTTTTGCATATACCGCCCAATTCTTCACACCGCGCGAGTTGATAAGGCTTTCTGCAATACCGACGGAAAGACCCGCGGCGAAAATCAGCGCGCAGTGGCCGATAGCGTATGTAAAAAGCAGCATGCTCCCATAAAGCACATTTTTCTCTGATGATGCGTATCCGAGAATAACCGCAAGCACCGGGGTTGCGCATGGTGATGAAACTGCTCCCGTCAATAACCCAAGCAGAAATGCCCCCGTCAATCCCCGCCTGTTAACATGCACAGATCGGTGGAGAGGGAGCGGCACTGAAATGATGCCCATAAGGTGCAATCCCATGAGTATGGCAAGGGCTGCAAAGCCGTACACCAGCCAATTGCCCAGGAAGTCGAGCAACTGTCCAAAATAGGATGCGGCTGCCCCAAGGAGGGTAAATGTGAGAGAGAGACCTGTGACAAAAACGGCAGAAAAGAGCGCGGCACGCACACGATTACCTTCAGCGTATCCCCCGACATGCCCGATTATCAGAGGTATCGCGGCGAGAACGCAGGGGCTTGCCGCCGAAACCAGTCCTCCTATGAAGACCGCTATAAAAGCCAGTCCATGCTGATTCTGCACAATAGTCTGAACATTTTCCAGCAGTTCTTGCATGATTGTGTTAATCCTTATTGTCGATAAAAGCAGATCTCAACTGTTCTTTTGCTTTGTCCACGACACGGCGGACATCGCCGAGGCATCACCCTCCCTCCAGATGCCTGGTCTTGCAATTGCAGGCTCCGTTCTTTTTCTCACTCAAGATGCGCTCCAGGATGTGAGAAGTTCCTTTATTGGCGACAACATCCCTTACGATATCTTCCTCGGTATAGCCAAAACAGAAGCAGACCAGATTATTCATGAATATTTTCCTTTGGCCTGACAATACTTAAATGCCAGCCTTCTTGAGGACGGATGTAATAGATTCGTAGGCATAGTAACCAATATGCCTATGGAACTCTTTGCCGTTACGATCCAAAAATACCTGAGTGGGGATACCGAAAACCCTGAAGCGTCTGGCAGGTTCGGTGTCTTTCCTGACGTCTACGAAAATCACTTCAAGCTTGCCTTTGTATGTAGACGACAGCTTACTCATTACCGGCTTCATCTGTTCGCACGGGATGCAGCCGACCGAACCGAGTTCCAGCATCACGAGCTTTTTCTCTTCCGCTGCCTTTGAGAGCATGCTATCCAAATCACCGGCCCATCCGAAGCCTTGCATAACAATGATAAAAATAGTCACCAAAATAACCTTGATTATCTTCACCTGATGCCTCCATTTATAATTTGCAGCATGTCAGTCATGTTCCTGTTTTTCGCTTCTCTGCGACCTTTTTTTTGATCTCTTCCATCTTTTGCGCAAAATCATCTTTTTGCTTTCTCTCGGACTCGTCTTTGGGTTCGAAGACCGGATTGGTGACTCTCCATGTGAGCCGGGCGCTTATCGGAGCTTCGGGATATGCACCGATGTCGTAAAGGGGCTGTCCCTCGAATTCAGTCGCATTTTCCTGATAGCAGGACCAAACCGCCTTTCTGACCAGTTCCGGGGTGCCGCGGTTCAGCAGATCGACAACAGCAACGATCTGTTTCCTGAAGCGCTCGATGTAATCGGCGGGCAGGTTGAAAAGATAAGGTGTCGGGGCAGAGGTGTTCCTAATTTTCTTGCGCTCGTCCAACCCATATTTAACCAGTGAAATGATAGTCTCACCCGTGGAGTGGCCGGGAGACTCGGGGCCGGTCAATATGAGATAGCGGATATTGGGATTGCCGATGATGTTGCAGACCATTTTTTCAACTCCGATATTTTCGGTCTGCATGGTCCCAGACAGTGCTGCACTGGACTCTACCCCTACCCGCACCAGTGTCTCGATGTCCTTCGGGATCTTGTCTTCGTCGTATATCAGCACCACCACAACCGCTACGGGCGAAAAATCGTTGCCTCGCAGGAAGCGGCCTTCCTCGGCGGGATAATCGGGTGACACCTCGACCTTGAGCATGCAGTCCTCCTTCCGTGAATTACGATTGAGGGTTGACTTTAGCCACCTTGCAATATTGGTCCGAAAAATATTTCCGTTGGAAATAGAGCGCCACATTTACGAGACCGATCAGGGCAGGCACTTCGACGAGAGGGCCTATGACTGCCGCAAAGGCCGCGCCGGAATTGATGCCGAACAC
>PMYY01000252.1:0-326 GCA_003170655.1 Nitrospiraceae bacterium | reverse complement strand
ACAAAATAAATCAGGAGCGGTATCGCAATGTGCACCACATCCATAGGAAGCCTGACAATGTAATTGCCCTTCAGTGAAAACATGACAATAATAGTAAAGAGAAGAAAGACGAGAGTGAGCGGACTTATCCTTGGGATGAATTCACGCTCATACCACTGCCGGCTTTTAATCTTTAAAAGGCTGAAGCGGGTCAGCATCCCGGCCAGAAATGGGATTCCAAGATATATGAAAACGCTTTCGGCGATCTGCCCGATAGTGACATGCACGACAGCGCCTTTGAGTCCGAACCATGCAGGCAGAACGGTGATGAATATATATGCATAAAC
>PMYY01000248.1 GCA_003170655.1 Nitrospiraceae bacterium | reverse complement strand
TCCAACCATTGGGGTCCACCTCTTAACAAAGGTGGGATTCTTCAGGAGTAACTGAAAAATGACACAGGCCCACCAAACTTTGATATGATATAATAAATTCGCTCAAACTGTCCGCATTCTGTCCGCATAATGCAGACAGAATTGACACCTAGAGACACTTAATGATACTTTTTAACGATTATAGAAGTGTTTGAAATACAGTAAATGCTTTACTAGCCGGAGTGGCGGAACTGGCAGACGCAAGGGACTTAAAATCCCTCGTCCGTAAGGGTATACGGGTTCGACCCCCGTCTCCGGCACCATTTATTATCAAGGCTTTTGCGCGGTTCATGGTTACCCGCCGGAAGCCTTTTTAATTGGCACTGTGCCAGGAATTGTACCCTTTTGCGCTTCTTCGATTAAATCTTCCTTGTCCTGGTGTAACTTCGCGACCTTCTGAGAGGCGCTTTTCAGATCCTCTTCGTTGACGATATTGTAGCGGTTGAATACGGACCTTGTCTTATGCCCCGATATCGACATGGCGATCTTCTCAGGGATCCCGGCCCTGACCATGTTACGAACCGCTGTCCTTCTGAGATCGTAAAGGTGCTAAAACAACTTAAAAGGGATGGGCACCTTCAGGTCTAGCTTCAGCACTTAGGCTTCATAGGACGCGCCCACGGTTAGCGCTTCCGTGGGCGCAGGACTTAACTGTCATCTCTTATCATTCAATTGAAGAACAATTTCCTTCTGCAGTAAATCCCAAAGCCCTTGAGACATCGCTGGTCGTAAGATTTTTGTAACAAGCTCCCTTATATCACCTTCGGCGACAGCCACAGCTTCCATCATGGCCTTCTGTTGTTCTGATGGATATATATCCAAAGAATGAAAAGTTAAAGAATATTCAAGTTTCCAGGATGAATCATAATAATCTTTTATACGAGCGATAATCTTATTACGTTTTTCCTCAGAATGAAAGATTGCTTTAAGGTATCCGAGCAAATATTCTTCCATCTGTTCCCAGTTCCAATTTTCATCGCCTTCACCAGGAAACCGAATTACATCGCCCACTAGCCTATCTCCTTTCAATGCGGTTATTAATGTATCTTTTTGTATCTAGTTTGTGCCTGCGCTCCCTGAATTATAACTGATTGTTGATTACTCCATCTGACTTTGGTTATAATCTCAAATCCTTGTAAAATCTGAATAACTTAGTAACATCAAGGATGTACGGAGAGAGGCGGTATAAGGCGTTTTCGGACTTAAAATCCCTCGATGCTCGCATCGTACGAGTTCGACCCTCGTCTCCGGCACCACAATACCGACTCTTTAAGGAGGCACGCATGAACAAAACGATAAACAAGGCTATATTCCCGGCTGCGGGACTCGGCACTCGCTTCTTGCCTGCTACCAAGGCCTCTCCCAAAGAGATGCTTCCCATTGTAGACAAGCCGCTCATTCAATACGGCGTCGAAGAATGTATATCATGCGGGATAGATGAATTTATCATTATTACGGGAAAGAATAAAAGGGCCATTGAAGACCATTTCGATTCCGCCTTCGAACTTGAGGAGAATCTGAGGAATGCGGGCAAGCACAAGCTTCTGGACGAGATCAATAAGCTTGAGCATATCAAATTTGCATACATCCGTCAGCGTGCGGCACTGGGTCTGGGGCATGCGATTCTTTGCGCAAAACCCTTTGTTCGTGATGAACCGTTCATTGTCATTCTGAGCGATGATGTGCTCGAGCCGGGTTCTACAGTGTTAAGAGACATGATAAAAATTTATGAAGAGAAGCAGTCACCGGTCATTGCAGTGGAGGAAGTCCCTAAGGATGAGGTCCAGAGGTATGGTATCATAGATGGCGTCATGAAGGGAGGGGTATACGAAATCAACAACCTGGTGGAGAAGCCGAAACCGGTGGATGCCCCTTCGAACCTTGGAATAATCGGCAGATATATCCTTACGCCCGACATCTTCGATATCCTGGAAAAACAGAAGCCCGGCGCGGGCGGCGAGATCCAACTAACTGATGCCCTGAGGACTCTGGTTAAAAAACGGCCGATTTATGGATATGCTATAAATGGACGGCGCTATGATGCTGGCGATAAGCTCGGTTATCTTAAAGCCACTGTCGATTTTGCCCTTAAGAACAAGGAACTTGCTGCAGGATTCAAGAAGTTTCTGATTGAAAAGATAAAGACCTTGAAATGAAGAAAGTTTTGAAGGGACTATTTTTTTATGAGGTGGAGTCATGCAGCGGCCCGCTCGTCGACCTTTATGAGACGGGTGATGAACTGGTCTGTGAAGTCGATCTCCCTGGGACAGACCTCGCCAACTTGTCGATAAAGGTTTACGAGGACCTGCTGCTTATCGAGAACGCAGGATGTCCGGAAGGTGATGAAGAGATGTTTCCGGGCGGGTTCAGGTATCTTTGCATGGAGCGGAGCCTGAAGGCTTTCAGAAGGGTTGTTAAGCTCCCGATCCTTGTCAACACGCTTGCTGCTACTGCCTGCTATAATGACGGAGTGCTTTCCGTCAGGTTCCCTAAGCTTAAGGGCAAGGTGATAAGGGTTGAAATTGAAAGAAAGGGAAATTGATCTATCCGGAGGAGTGAAATGAACGAGGCTGAGAAATACGAAGAGGTGACCGAGAAAGAGGTAGAGATCCCCGAATCGCTTCCTGTGCTGCCTGTAAGAGATATAGTAGTTTTTCCGTATATGATAATCCCGCTGTTTGTGGGGAGGGATATCTCCATCAAGGCTATAGACCATGCTTTGAATACCAACCGCATGGTTGTATTGATGAGCCAGAAGGACATCAATGTCGAAGCCCCGTCGCCGGATGATCTATATTCCGTGGGCACCGTATGCATGATCATCCGTATGCTGAAACTGCCTGACGGCCGGGTTAAGATACTCGTCCAGGGTCTGAGCAAGGTACGGGCGCTCTCTTTTACCCAGACAGACCCATTCTTTATCGCTAAGATAGATAAGCTGCCTGAACAGAAGGCCGAAGGCGTGAGCCTTGAAAACGAGGCCCTCCTGAGAAACGTAAAGGAACAGCTCGACAAGGCCGTTACTCTTGGCAGAACGATCTTGCCGGACGTTATGGTAGTCATCGAGAATATCGACGATCCGGGAAGACTCGCTGATCTTATAGCATCGAATCTAGGGCTCAGGACCGAGCAGGCCCAGGAGATACTAGAGATGCCCGACCCGATCGGAAGGCTCAATCGCATAAGCGAGATCCTTGCCAGGGAGATACAACTCCTTACGATACAGCAGAAGATACAGACGGAAGCAAGGGGCGAGATCGACAAAACCCAGCGAGAATATTTCCTGCGCGAACAGCTAAAGGCCATCCAACGCGAATTGGGAGATATCGATGAGCGCGGGGAAGAGATCGGGGAATTCAGACGTAAAATCGAAGAGGCCAAGATGCCAGAAAAGGTCATGAAGGAAGCCGAAAAGCAGTTGAAGAGGCTCGAAAAGATGCATCCGGAAAGTGCAGAGTCCGGGACCATCAGGACATACCTCGAATGGCTGACTGAACTGCCATGGTCGAAGAGCACGAAAGACCAGCTCGATATAAAGGTTGCTGAGAAGGTATTGAACGAGGACCATTACGACCTCGAAAAGGTGAAGCAGCGGATTCTCGAATACCTGTCGGTGCGCAAGCTGAAGCCGGACTCCAAAGGGCCGATTCTGTGCTTCATCGGGCCTCCGGGCGTGGGCAAGACCTCTCTCGGG
>PMYY01000048.1 GCA_003170655.1 Nitrospiraceae bacterium | reverse complement strand
AAAGCGTCTTCAACGTGTTGGGTGCGCAATCAATTTTAAGTAGTATCCGAGAATCGGTCCTTCACCCGCTCAAGCAGGATGATTAGAGATTGATTGTTGATCCTTCATATCGAAAGAATGACGACTAATATTGAAAGCTAGGTTAGCAATATTTGTCCTCAGTGCTATGTCAGACTCTCTATGAAAATGTAGAACTATGGGTGGAAGATAGTTTACCGGTGATTCTCAGAGGCGACTTGAGAGGCAACTCAGTATAACCCCTATCGGTTGAACTGTTACTTTATCCGCCTTCGAAGCTCAGGCTAGAGGAAGTGATACCGCGATAAAAGTCAAGACGGATGCACAAGGCATGCGGCAGCCCGTCTTTCAAGGTATCTATGTTGGCATCAAATGATCCCATAGGGGGTGTGATCTCTGCCACGAAAGCCATTCTCACGGGAGTGATTATCGGGATGACTAGGCTAGGGTTGGCTGGGTGTCTTACACGTATGCGCGTCCTCGGCTTACTGTCATCACTTTTCCTAATAAGCTCTCATATCACGTGGAGAAGAATCCTTCTATGGTAATGTCAATGCAGTAGTAATCGTGTATAACATGAGGTCAGATAGCGATGAAAACAGGAAATGAGGACGTTATCATCGCTATCCTTCCTGTTTCTTGCTCTTTCCTTTAGCGATACCATTCCAAAGGAATAATAAAAATGACTGACATATCAGGAGCCTCCTCATATGTCAGTAGGCGGGCGCCTTTTAAAGTATTATTCTCTCATCGAAGCAGCGCCCATTATGGGTGGCAGTCTGGACGGAGCNNGGGCGCATGCTGACCACCGACAATTACGAATGCACCTGGGACCTCTACAAATCGATTCCATCGTTGAGTTCAAAGGACAAAACGGTGTTCAACGAAACCGTCAAGTTCAATGAAGCTCACAAGTCAAATGCGATGGCGCGGTTAGTTGATCGTCGCCACGCGAAAGTTCCGGTGAGTTTGATGGGCTTCTCTATGCAGGACCGCATGGAATTGCTAAAGATCAGCAACTCCCACGACGACATGCTGGGCGCCAGTTACATCACCGACTGGCTTTCACCTGCGTTCTTCGAGACTGAATTCTGGTATATGTGGGCGACTACCTTCGCCTTCCAGCCATGGCATAGTGCTGTCGAATTCAAGCGCTATCTACACCGTTTCATGCTTGAGTTTTCCCGCATTGAAACTCTCGCCGGCGTCAAGCGAACCATCTATAACCAATACGACTCTCTGGCTCGTTCGTTGCAAACCTGGCTCGAAGAACACGGGGTCTGTTTTGTCATGAATTGCAGGGTGACAGACCTTGATTACAAGTCGGAAGGAATGATGCAGTCGGTCTAAGTATGAAGCACTTTCTGACCAATATTTTGAAGCGATCTTTGATGAGACAATTCGATAGAGACAATTCGACAGAGACAATTCGGCAGATTGACAATTTATATCTGCAGAGTATAATGAAACGTAGGAGTTATTTTAGCATTCAGTGGGGATTTTCTGACTCATCAAATTAATCAAATTGATAATTTTTAGGCGAGGTAATGAGGATGACATTGGCCGAGCAACAAGAGACACCGCGGATATCGATTGATGAGCTGAAAAAGCTTATCGATGCCAAATCGGACGTTATTATACTTGATGCCCGGCCGAAGGATGCATATGATAAGGAGCACATCAAAGGGGCGTTATCGTTACCGTGGAAAACAGAGATGACTGTCGTAGACGTCGAGAAATTGGCTAAAAATAAGTTAACTGTTACCTATTGTGATTGTGGTCGTGGAGAAGCAGACGGTTCAGATCTGGCAACCCAGCTTATCGGGCTTGGATTTGCAAATGTGAAAGTATTGAGAGATCCCGCCATCGGAGGGTGGAAAAAAGCTGGATACCCATTGGAATGAGATATCACGCTCTGATGAGTAACAGCATTCCTTTAAATATCCTTTTTATTGCGTATACTTTTGCATAGTTCTGTACAGCTAAGTGCCGTGACTAATCAGGAAGAAGGTATCCAGCATTATCGTCTGTACAGGATCACTTGGGGTGACGATAGCGGTCAGCCAAACAGCAGATACCGAGCTCGCCATCAAGGCTGAGCTACAAGTGGCACTCAACGAACGAATGATCATTGAATCGAATGTAAAGAATGAAGCTAAGCGTTGTTTGTCCTCCTTAATGATCGGCAAGACACATTGATTTTAGGCATAACCTACTGCCCTGTGAGTAAGATGGCCGAAAAGAATCAACAAGGAGATAGAACATGCAGAAACGCAAGTCACCTTTTAGTCCTTCCTTTTCAATCGTTGAAGAACCAGCTCCTCAATGGGAACTCATCAACCCTGCCGGTGTTATTGAGGCCACATTCTTCAATGCGGCTCCCCGCCTTACGTCACTGGACGGCAAAACCATTGTATTGAGATGGAATGAGAAACACAATGGCGACAACTTCCTCAACAGGATCGCCGAACTTTTTAAGAAAAATGTACCCACGGCCAAGGTGATCAAGCTGTATGACATTGACAAGTCGACGATTAAGATCAGTGGATCGGCTAAAGAGTCCATGCGGATTGCAGAGGTCATCAAAGGTCTACAGGCTGACATTGTCATTGCCTCACAAGCGGATTGAGGCTCCTGCACCTCATGGCTGGTGGTCGACCAGTCCGAAGTTGAAAAGTTAGGGATTCCAACTGTTACCATATCATCGAATCAATTTCTTGCTCTCGCTAAAAGCACAGTTAAGAGCACAGGCCTTCCTGAAATGGCCTTTGTCGAGGTAGAGCATCCTTTAGGCATGATTCCACTAGAAGAGGTCAGAGCCAAGGCTGATAAGGCATTCCCGGAAATCATGAGAAAGGCTATCAAATGGAAACCAGTTGCTACAGTTACGGCGGGCGCAAAGCCGTTCTATCCTGCCGAACGTATCAAATTCAAAGGAGCATATGCGTCGCTAAACAATATGTTTTACGAGAAGGGGTGGTCACTTGGATTGCCGATTCTACCGCCGACTACAGCGGCCGTTGAGGTTATGCTGAAGGGGACGAAGCGGAGTCCTGGAGAAGTTGTCTGGATCGTGCCGCCGCGGCAGGGTCAATTAACCGTCGAACTCGTAGCCGCTCTCGGCGCTATGGCAGGTTGCAAGCCTGAACAAATGCCACTTTTGCTTGCCATCGTCAAGGCTATCAGTCATCCAGACTATGACTGGCGAGGTAATAGCACAACAACAGCCCCTACAACTCCATTGATCGTCATCAACGGACCGATCATACAAGAACTGGGCATCTCGAATTCAACTGGCGCCCTGGGTGGAAGGATGCCGATTAATATTGCCCTTGGATATTTTATCAGTCTTGTTGNNTGTCGGTGGTTCTGTCAGCCCGGATTCTGACAAGAGCACCTTAGGCAGCAGGGGGGATCTCGTTGCGATTGTCGTCGGTGAAAATGAGGAGAAGAACCCGTGGAAGCAGTCGTATGCTGTGGAGCACGGGTTCAAACTGACCGACAGCGTGGTTACGGCCTTCGGTGCCTATATGGGAACAAACAATACGGACCACACCAGTGTTAAGGGCAAAGACCTGCTCAATACTCTTGCCGCGGGTGCAGCAGGCGTGTCCTGCGGTATTACATCGTGTCTAACCAAATACGATCAGCCGTCCAATTGGCAGAATGCGGTGAAGTTCATCTTCCTGTTACTCGGTCCCGAACATGCCGACACGATTTACCGTGACTTCCCGACTAAACGCTCTGCACAGGAATACCTCGTCAAGAAGACGGCCTTGCCGTTTTGGGGGTATTCACCGACTCAATGTGTGGTTCCCACTGGATTCGGCCCTTATGACGAAAATACTATGATTCCTCGTTTCACATCGCCGGAGCAATTCCATATCGTAGTAACGGGCGGGGCCGGAAAACAATCCCAGATCTGGCCGCCCTTTCTGACGAATGACAGACCTGTATCGGTAGTTGTGGAAAAGTAAGTATGTTTGATTCATAGAACGGCAAAGGCGACATCGCCGCGTGCATCAGGAACTCGAGGCTGCACGCGAAAAGCATTTCAATCTTGATGATTCTCTTCATACAGATGAAAGATCAGAACATGTACTACCTTTGCCATAAGCTGGTTATGTTTAGTGCACGCCGCAGATGTGCGAAATCAGAATGATGAGAAAGGACGGGATCCACTTCTGAGTGTGAATCGATATTTTAGAAACTCGCGGCATTGACGACACAAAGGGGTTCCGTGCGAGCATAATCGATACTAGTCAGTATAAGCAAAGCGATGATGCCCTGGAGAATCTCAACAGGCTGTTACTCCAGCACTTGGTCCGGCTTGCGCTTGCGAACTGGAAGATGGAAGCATTCAGCTACTAGGTTTCCCACGATTTGCAGGCTCCTCCTTGCTATATAGGGAGTTCCCTGGAATTACTGCAAAAGTGAATGGAGTGCCATTGGTCGAAAAAGCGGCCAGTATGCAGTCTTAATATTCGATTCAGCGAAGGAGATGTAGCAGCATATAATCGATCTGATTTCATTAGCCCATCTTGACCGTGAGAAGTTGCAAAAGAGAAAGTGCCATTACGTTACCTCGCAAAGAAGCTCCCAGATCAGATTTCGGAGGAAACGATGGGGCATGACACTATATGAACGCTTGTGAACTGCCCGTTGTCTATTGTGCATTACGACGCCAGGCTCACCGCCAGCGGTAACCTGGATCCCAAGGAATCCGTGTGGGGTCGCCTCGATTATCACCTGGAGGTACAGGAGTAGCAAGGGTCAATGGAGGCATTGATCAGGGGGACATCAGCCAGATTTGCTTGCAGCATCATCAATCTGACCGTAGGCAAGTTCACGAAACTTGGAGTACGGATCTTTACCCGACACGGAATATCAGTTCCATCAGAGGACACGTAGTAAAAGAGTTCTCCCCGCGGGGCTTCAGCGCGAGCTACAGCCTCACCGCGGGGTATTTCCACAAAAATTGGCCCATGGTGGATGGGCCCGGGCGGTATCTGGTCTAGGGCTTGCTCGACGATGTGACAGCTTTCAACCATTTCAAGTAAACGTACCACCACTCGAGCAAACACATCGCCTGAGGTTTCTACCGGAACTTTAAATTCGAGCTGATTGTACGCCGCGTAAGGGGATGTTTGGCGGATATCCTCAGTCAGACCTGAGGCCCGGGCAGTAGGCCCAACCGCTCCCCATGCCACGGCCTGTTCTTTGGTCATTTGACCTATACCGGAGCAGCGGGCGTGTATTGTCTTGTCCTCGGTGAAAAGGGGAATCAATTGATCGGTCACCGTCTGCCGAACCCTTCTAACGGTGATGCGAACCGCTTCTGGATTGGCCAGATCCCGGGTCACACCGCCAATGCAGTTCATCCCGTAGTGGATCCGGTTGCCGGAGATGGTCTCCAGTAGGTCCATCAACTGCTCGCGCATTGCAAAGCATGTCATGAAGAGAGTCTGAAACCCCATCACCTCTGCCGCAATCCCAGCCCATAGGGCGTGGGAGGTGAGTCGTTCAAGTTCGACCATAATGGTGCGGATGTATTGGGCCCGTTCCGGGACAGTCAACCCGGCCAAGCCCTCGAGGGCATTGCAGAAGGTTAGGGCATGAACATTAGAGCAGATTCCGCAAACCCGCTCCACAAGGGCAATAGCCTGATGATAGTTTCGCCTTTCCGCCAGCCATTCCACCCCCCTGAAATTGTACTTAACCGACAGAGAGACGTCCTGTACGATCTCTCCTTCACAGATGACTTGGACCTTGCAGGGTTCTTCCAAGGCCGGATGATACGGACCAATGGGAATAGTGAAACTCATGCATGCCCCCCTTCCTTACCCTTCCACAGGAAGTTCCAGGAGAAGATTCCGGGTGGATCTTTTTCGCTCAGTACTAGTGTGGGAAGTTTACGCCCCGCAAAATCTACAGCAAAGTAGTCATGTATCTCCCGTTCTATCCAGTCAGCCACAGGACTTATACTCATAATGCTGGGAAGAGTGGCTTGGTGAGTTAGCGTGACGAAGTTCAACAGCTGGCCTTGGAGATCCCAATGATAAATTATGCGGAACTCACCCTCTGGAACTCGCGACGCAGTAACCGTAACTAAGCGTGAGCCGATGTCGACCATCAAACGAGCCATCTTCTCAACATCCAGGTTGGGAGTTTCTAACCACCACGCTTTAGCCTTGTTCACCCAGACTTCCATACTACCCAAGTGCTCACGAATTTCTTCAAGGTCCATAAATTCAATCTTCTCCTTATTTATCACTTCGGCTGGGAGGGGGTTCACCCTTTACCTGAATAGATACCAACGCTCTCTGGGAGTCTTTCTGGCGGCAACGCTGGCAGATAAGACTTTTGACCAATACATTCGGGGCAACTCCTTTGAATGCCTTAGCGCGTAAAACTTCACGGACTGGAGGAGTCGGCCGGCCGCATTCCGGACATGGAGAATAGGGCACTAGATGCACTTCATCAAGCGCTTTGGTGTTGAAGTACGAAGGAGCGGATTTGGCCGCCATGTGCAGTGCCTCTACGGGGCAAACGGACACGCACTTCCCGCAAAAGGTGCAGAGTCCCGGAGAATAAACCCACTCGCAATTATCCTTATGCTCTGCAACTCGGACCGCACCGGAAACACAGACATAGGCGCACATGCCACAGCATATACACTTTTCCGTATGGATTTTCACTGGCCCATGGAAGCCTTTCGGGTAGGGCACCTCTTCGGGAAAGCGCAAGGTGGCTGGCCCCATTCTCAAATTCTTTAGCAAGACAGAAAAGATATTCATCGGATGAACCTTTCGATATCTGGGAATACTCCCAGGATCAATGCCACAAGGGACAATCCCATGCCCCATCTCCAGTAGAAACGGGCAGCCTGCTGGATTTTCAAACGGGCTGTGCCTGTCGCAAGAATCGTCAAGAGGATTACCAGGACTAGGGAAAGGCTCGTATAGATTGCAAAATCACCAATCCATGTGCCGGTGCGAAATGTCAGTCCCAGGCAGACTACGAGCCCGGTCAACGCTACCCATTCCAGGCCGTGCGCCAGTTCCCACATGGCGAGTTGGGGACCGCTGAATTCTGTTGCCGGGCCGGAGTAAATCTCCTGTTCAGCATTGGAAACGGAGAAAGGGTTAATACGCAATTTGACTGGCAGACAAAGGCAAATAGTCAGAACAGCAAGAGCCCGCACTCCTCCCGCTGGAGACGCCGCTATATCCACCAACCGCAGGCTTTGGGCTGAGTAAGCGAGGGCCACAATAGCTGTGAGGAAGGGCAGGTTGTAAGTAATGCTCAATATGGCCTCACGCGTTGCACCCACCTGACCAAAGATGGAACGGGAGGCAAAACCAGCCAGAACGGAACATAAAGACGGTACTTCGAGAAATGCAACCAACAAAACAAGGTCTCCGGCAAAACCCCTTGAGTCCGAGGAGATCGGCAAAAGGGCTAGCGCCAACAGTCCGGCTGAAACAGAGACCAGGGGCAGACCCATCATAAAGATGGAATCAAAACTTGGGCGAAGAACCCGCCGTTTGGCCATTAATTTAACGAAGTCAAAAAAAGGCTGATAAAAGGGTGGCCCAATTCGGCCCTGCATCCGAGCTCTAAATTTTCGCTCCAGCCAGAGCATGAGCCAAGCCGTCGGCACCGCATAGAGCAGGCCGGGAAAGATCAGCAAGGCAAAGAAAACTTTCTCCCAGCTCATTGGTTCACCCCTTCGATGATGCGGCGATCTCTCGGCTGCTGATCGGCCAGGATAGCCACTGCCTGAGCAACTCCCTTTATCAGGTCGTGAGGACGAGGAGGACAGCCAGGCACGTAAACGTCCACGGGTAGGATCCTATCAAGGGGACCTTCGATGGCCGGGCTTCCAGCGAAGACGTCGCAGGTAGCCGGGCAGTTTCCCAGGGCTACCACTACTTTAGGCTCAGGCATTTGAGCATAGATGGTCTCCAATGCAGCTCGGGTCCCACGAGTAACGGGGCCTGTCACGCAAAGGATATCCGCGTGTCTTGGACTTCCAACCAAGAGGATTCCCGCTTGCTCCACGTCATAGCGAGGGGCCAGGCAGGCTGAGAATTCTATATCACAGCCATTACACCCTCCGGTGTTCAGATGGAAAAGCCATGGAGACCGTCGCCGTGCCATGCTAACTAATTTTTTTATGAGCCTCATTAAACCTTCCATTCTTTGGATTTATCCCATCAACAGTCTAGGCCACAGTCCGATTGATAATAGGGCTATACATACTCCAGCGAGTGCAACAGCCAGGAGTACAGGCTCTCGCTTCCTGCTCTCCTCAGTTGGTCCCCACCAATACAAAGCTATAACTCGAGTGTAAGCGAGAACGGCAAAAGCGCTCGCCAAAAGCAAAGTCCCAAGAAACGGTAGCCCTATCTGGGTTGCAACTTCGTACAGTTGCCACCTTGCGCCGAATCCGGCCAAAGGGGGAAGCCCGAGCATAGTCAGCGCTCCGACTATGAAACCCATTCCAGACCAAGGATATCGGGTCATAAGCCCGCGGGCATTCAGCGTAAGCGGAATGCCATCCGCCTCGACGAATGCCAAACTGCAGAAAAGCAGGGCCTTAGCCATGGCATGGACAGCCAATCCGAGGTAGGCTCCTCCCAACCCAAGGTTCCCGCCTACTGTTACCCCGAAAATGAGGTATCCCATATCCTCAATAGTCGAGAAGGCCAACATACGCTTCAAATCCCGCTGGGCTATCATTAGAAAAGCTCCTCCCAAGGCTGAAACCAGGGCAACCGCGAGCCAAACTTGCATTGGCTCAAAGAGCCACGGAGCAGATTGCCTGAGGATCAGTAACTCGCTGAAAGCAGCCACATCCACAACGGCCACTACCAAGCCGATCAAAGGGGCAGGGACTGCTTTTGCAACCATCGGCAGCCACAAGGATAAAGGAACGAGGGCCAATTTCAGGGAAAAGCCGGCAATCAATAAGGCTATAACCAGATTGTTCTGAACACTTCCAACTCCCAACATTCCGCCGATTGTCATGGCAGCGGAGAGAATTACTGTCAGCAGGTAGACTCGACTTGCAGCCCGGTCCTCACTCGCCTGCCACACGAGGGCAAGCGCGGTAAACGCCGCTCCTTCCAGGAGTAATGATCGGATAAAATGGCCTTCTACTCCCAAGCCCAACACACATAGAAAACCTGCGCCGGCGTAAAGGTACAGCATTTTTCTTTCCTTCATGATGGCATAGCCAGTAAAGAGGAGAGCCAAACACGCCAAGCCCAGCCCAAATTGAATCGGCCAGACCGACAATTGAATGAAGGGGGGAACAGCAGTTCCTCCGGCAGGAGAGAAGAATCCGGCAAAGCCAGCAAGAATCAGCGTCACGACAATTATGGCGACGATAGCGTGCCTCTCCAGAAAAGAAACGCCTTTTTGTAAAATATCGCTGCCTCGCAACAAGATCCGCCAAAAAGCTAAATAGTAGCGATCCGGATCCACCAAATCATAAAATGGAGCCAGGCTATTTTTTATAATTAGNNAGACGGGCAGGTCCGTCAAGAGGTTCTCCGCCGCTGAAGACCCCTGAAGTTCCGGAGACCGGTCCCGTGGCAGCCAGCAGCATCCTCCTCATAGGTATTCCTATACAGTAAATGAGAATCCCCAC
>PMYY01000139.1 GCA_003170655.1 Nitrospiraceae bacterium | reverse complement strand
ATAGAATCGCTCAATTTGGGTAATAGTTAAACATCATTTTGATTTCCTCAATGGAGACTTATCATTTTGTTTTTGTGATTGTTCTGCCGTCTATGACGTACCGTTTGCCATCGACTTCTGCCATCCATCTGGCGTTCTATTTGTTTGGATTGTTTGAACAGGTCTGGTTTGTGGCGTCACGGGTGGTTCAATTGTAGTGGGTATGCTGATTCCATTTTGCGGTGCAGGGTTAGTATTTAGATTTAGTGTTGCAGATTCTTTTTGTTTCTTTTCTTCATATTCACTTACTTTTTCTATAATGACGTAATCAAGTGGCAACATTAAGATGAATATGATTACCACCATGATCAGGTTCTTTCTTTCATGCCGTTCAGGTTTCTCTTCTTCTTGCAGTGCAAAAAAGGTCTTATTCGGTTCCGGATTCATGGTCGGAGTATATTCCGTTACTATGGAGAAGAAAAGTGCGATCGGTCACATTTCATAGAGATTCTGCATCTGGACATTTAGCCGTGCATTGATAGCACCGTTTCTTCCTTATTTCGCGTTTATCTGATCCATTGCCTTTCTTGTTTCAGCATTCTGCACGTCAGTCTTATTCAATGCGTTATCCACTTCGTGACGGATAGCAGCACCATCATACCCTACAGCCCCGGCTGCTTCGAGCCCGCGCGTTTCAGCCCTGCCAGTAGCGTGTGAAGGGGCGGAGTCCGATGTCGATGCCTTGGGTTTATCGCCGCAGCTGATCAAGAAGACCGTCAGGCATAATAGTAAGGCTAAGGTTATTTTCATGTCGATTGCCTCCGGAACGCTCAGGGACATGAGCACTATCTTATTTATGTAAAAGTTGTTCGAGGTAGTTAAAAAACTTTTCCGGGCTATTCAGGGCTTTTGACCTGTAAGTAACGCTCAATTTCTGCAACTGTTCAAGTGGAACGTCGCCCCGAAGCGTTAGAACACATATGATAAGGTCAGCGTGTCTTTTACGGAGCAATTCAATAGTCTTGAGTGTATCGCTCGCATAGTCGCAAACGACCGCAGCAACATTGCCTTGTAAAAGCATTTCCTCGACATTATTAAATGATGACACTGCGATAACATGGAAGCCCCCTTTTTCCATGCGATTCCTATACATCATTCGCGATATCGGATCGTCGTCAACCAGAATGATCGTTGATAAAGGTCCTTTTGTCGCTGTAGTTCCTTCCCCTTTCCCCACCGGATTGCGAGTCATAATTTTCCGAATTTTATCATTGTGTTCAGCGGTTAGCATCTGAAACTCCGCACCGAACCCACGAAAATCGCCTTTCGACCCGCCGGTTTCATGACGTACAATCGCTGTAAATTGCAAACCATCAATAGTGACAGTGATGAACGTACCCTTTTTCAGCATCAAACTAGTTTCAACTAAAATGCCCGACTCACATATATCAACGATTCGAGCTTCAATGGAAATATCAACGCGCAGACGCCGATGCTTACGCCTTTCCTGTTTATTCCCCACATCCCCCATATTATCACCTCCATTATGGCTTGCCCATCGCGAAATCTATTAGGGATTGTCGGTGTAATGTATAGCGACTTCCCTGAGCCAGTCTTTTTGCGCCTCGGCGCTACGATGGTAGCGAGGCCAATGGTGCATGGGCGACACCGTTCTGCAGGTTAGTTTATCACACTCCGGACTCAATTCGAGTGATGCTTTTTCAGGGCAAGGCACAATATGAGCCTGGCGGGGACGTGGCAGGGAGCTATTAAACTTCTTCGATCTGTTCGGTAAAAATACCTTGTACCCCAAATTTCAGGAATAAGTGAATATGACAACTTTTTTGGATGCGAACAGTTGTAGTCGGGGGGGCATATAGAAATCGCGCACATGATGCAGTGGTAATATCATCTGCGATCAAGTATTGTCGAGGTTTTCCCATTCTGTTATGATGTATAAAAAGGGTGCTCAGAGGAAAGGTCGGCTATGAGCAGGCGGGTTGTTTGTGCAGGCACTTTTGACTATCTCCACCAGGGGCATATCGATTTCCTTACCCAGGCAAAGGAACTTGGTGACGAGCTCATCGTAATCGTGGCGCGGGATGAGACGGTCAGCAGGATAAAGGGCTTTTTGCCCAAGCATAATGAGGAGTTTAGAGCTCAGAGTGTGAGGGACACTGGCATCCCCGACAAAGTGGTGCTTGGGAACCTGGAGAATGATTTATTTCACATACTGGAAGCTCTGAAGCCCGGTGTGATTGCGTTGGGTTATGACCAGAGGGTGTCTGAAGAGGCTCTTCGTGAGCGCTGTGGCGGATGCGAGATCGTCAGGCTGACGTCGTACCATCCCGAAAAGTTTAAATCCTCCTACTACCGCAACAGAGAAGACAAGATTTAGCTAAACGGTCTGGAAAGGATGATTGTTGTGCGGTGAAATGCCACGCATGGATCTGTTGCCGATATTTTAGAACTTTGTGATCAAGAGGTTGCTTTATGAGTACATTGTATATTATCTGGCCTTATGCAATTCCACATAGTGAGCGGATGCCAGCGCTGCTACGCATCCGTCGGCAGCTGCTACTACGATCTGGTTGGCGAACTTCTGTCTTAAATCCCCGACGGCGAAAATACCCAGCACATTTGTCGCACATTGCTCATCGGTAATTACAAAACCCCGATCGTTCATTCTGACTGCGGCTGGGATCAATTGATTGTTCGGCGAATACCCTATGAAGATGAACACTCCGTCCGTCGGCAATTCTCCTTTTTCCCCAGTCCTGGTATTTTCGAAGGAGACGGCAGTGACGGCACTTCCGCTTCCCTTGATTTCCGAGATAATTGTATCCCAGATTATTTCAATCCTGGACTCGCTCATCAGGCGGTCCTGAAGTATCCTGCTTGCCCGCAGGGTATTGCCTCTGTGAATCAGGAAAACCTTGCGCGTCAGCCGTGCTAGATAAAGAGCCTCTTCAACTGCCGTATCCCCACCGCCGACAACGACGACAGTCTTGTCCCTGAAAAAGAAACCGTCGCAGGTGGCACAATAGGAAACACCTGTCCCCAGATATTCCGCTTCGCCGGGGATGCCCAGCTTTCGTACCGATCCTCCTGACGCCAGTATAAGGCCAACACAATTGAAGAGATCTCCATTGTCAAGCCGGACTGAATGATATTCGGGTCCGATGATTATTTCTGAAACCGCCTGCTGGACGATAGGCAGGCCGAAGGACTTGGTATGATGGAGCAGTTTTTCGGCTAGATCGAAACCTGTTATGCCCTCCATGCCGGGATAGTTTTCGACATCTTTTGAAATGGCTATCTGGCCGCCTATCAATCCCTTTTCGAACAGGACCGTTTTCATTGCAGCTCGCTTGCAATAGAGCCCTGCAGTAAGTCCGGCGGGGCCTCCCCCGATGATTATCACTTCATATGTATCGTTGGCAGTCATATCCTAACCTCTTATTACGCCATTATATCAAGGTTATCATGAGCAGCCTAGTGTGGGAACAAGTCCGGACTGAATCAAAACTCCACAACTTCACGACGGCCAGTGGTTTCGATGATCAGATTCTCGAAACATGTAACAGAATCAGCCTTGGTCCAGAGGCCTACGTAGCCTTTCAACGATCTCCCTGCGTCATACTCCATCAGCAACTCTCCATTTGCATAGCATTTAATGTCATGTCCTGAAATCCCGACGTTCAGGTTATGCCATTTGCCGGTCTCTATCTTCTTTCTTACCATGCGCTTCTCGATCCGTCTCCCGTTAATGTATTCGAAAAGAATGATATTACCCTCCAGAGCATTTGTCCTCAATACGAAGTAGTTTTCGACGTCTCTGACGCCGAAGGCTATCCCGCCTGCTCTGTCGATGTTACCGCCCATCGGTTTGATATTTACTCTTACAGTCCCTTCCGAAAGTTCCAGGTTCCTGAGAATGGCCATCGGGAAATAATGGTAAGCTTCGATGGTATCGAGGAATTCATGATATGTGCCGCCTGCGACCTTCCCCATAAATCCTGAAATCCCTGACGCTATCCGCCTGCCCCACCTGGAGCCATTCTGAAGGCAACAGGTGCGGCCGTCTTCGACTGAAAGCGTCCAGTGTCCGCTGCGAAGGTAGAGGTTGGGTAGTGTATTGTCCGTTTTGCCGGTGAGAAAATCGTAGGAGCCGTTAAGAAAAGTTTCGGTCAGTTCTGCTAGTTCTTCCTGGTTCGAGAGCGTGATATCAAGAAGCCGAGTGGACGCCAGCAGCCTGGCGGTCATGTCGAGCTTTTCCTCAATTGATCTTTTATCATATCGCGCTATGAAGGCCTCCAGGCGATCGCCCTTTACAGTGACCCGAAAGCCAAGCCTATCAAGAATATTACCCATGAGCTGGATCCTAAGAGAGCGCCCGTAATAATCCCCAGCGCCTCCCGAAAACTGCAGGGATATATAATTTTGGGATTCATTATCACCGCAGAGGCTGTCGATAGTCGCAAAGTGGTAGGCGAAGCGGACGCTGAGACTCAGGTAATCCCCGGACAGAAGGGCATAACTTTCCCCGCCAGCAAGCTCGCCTAATTCCGAGAGGGCCGACGCAGCCAGCATACCCGTCAATTTACCGCTGTCGATGTTCATGGTGCCGGCCCAGTTCACGCCGGGATGTGTAAAACCCCTCCAGACAGCTTTCATCGGGGCGGACTCGATCATCCCGGGCGTGACCTTATCGCAGGTTGTCAGACCTTCTCGGAGGCCCTCTCCAAGGTCTATCAGCCAAAGATTGAGAGGGAGAGTTGTTGTAAGTCTGACCGATGCACCGGTCCGGTCCGATGTGACGGACATGCCGAACATTTCCTTTATGGCGGTCTCATGGGTGAAGCGCACTATGTCGTGATAGGTTAAACAGCCTTCGGGTGAAAAGGACGGCGCTTTTGTATCAATTAAATTCAGCACAGAAACGCGGTCTAGGATGCCTCTCATCCTGCGATGCAGAGGGCTGTCGAAGATCACCTTTTTCGCGGGTTTGATTTCATCCAAGAGTTCTCCGACGACGCCTTTGTACACAGTGACGGTATCCGCCGACATGGTGACGATCTCGCCATGCGTCAACGATGTAGTTGCATTGCCGGTATCTGCAATTGCAGGTATGCCGAACTCCCTGGCTACGGATGCCATATGGCTCGTAACGCTTCCGATATCCGTAATGATGCCGCGTATCCTTCCGATTACTTTGGCAAAATCGGGGGAAGCGATCTTTGCGACGAGTATCGTATCCGCGGGGAGATTCATCAGGTCTCCCTCCTTCTCCAAAATGAACACCCTGCCGGTTGCGATGCCGCAAGATGCGGTCTTGCCTTTCGAAAGGAGCACAAGATTGTTGGAAGAAACAGATAGTTGCGGGTGTTGCACGTTCATTTCAGGCAGATTGAGTGGTCGTGACTGAAGGATGAAGACCCTGCTTTGCGCATCGACAGCCCATTCCACGTCCTGTGGGACTTCGAAAAAATCCTCCAGCATAAGTCCATACTTTGTTAGTTGTGCGACCGTCCCGTCATCTATGGACGGGAGGTGCCGTTCCTCTTCGGACACAGATTCAATTCCGGTGCCTCCGGCAAGAAGATTTACCAGCCGCGATTCTTTTTCAGCAACATGCTTTTCTATGATCTTCTCATCGATCCGGTCCACGATGAATACATCAGGAGAAGCGCTTCCGTCGACGAGGTGCTCGCCTAATCCCCAGATGGAGTTGATTCTTACGGGGCAGGAGCGGGTCCGGGATGGGTCGACCGAGTAAAGAACGCCGCTTGCTTTCGAATCGATCATAACGATCCCCAGAACGCACATCGGCGTCTCACGGTCATCGAGCCCGTAATGGAGACGGTAGGCAATCGCCCTGGCTGAATATTTGCTTGCGAGGACCGTCTTGTATGCATCCATGATGGTTTCTCCAGTCACATTGAGGACTGTATCATACTGGCCTGCGAAGGCAGCTTCCGTATCTTCGCCGACAGCACTGCTTCTCATGGCGATGCGCACACCTTTTCCGGCCGCTGCCTCAAGGGCTGAGTAAGCCGTTACAATCTCCTTCTGTATTTCCGGAGGCACAGGGGCGTTGAGGATCATCGAGCGCAACCGGTCGCCGGCCCGTTCGATTGCCTCAATTGATTCCGAGGTTACCTGCGACAATTCATCCTTTAGCGGTTTCAGCAATCTGTTGATCTGCAGGAATCGCTCAAAGGCAAGTGAAGTGATGACAAATCCAGGAGGGACAGTCAGGCCCAACCCGCTGTTTATGGATGCAAGGTTAGCAGCTTTTGCACCGACCATGCGATACATGTCGTCGGTAATGTCTTCAAGGCCGATTACCAGGTTGCCCGCCGGCAGGGCGCACTTGGGATTGAAGTCATTAAAAAGCTCGCCGTCTATACCCGATGCAGTTTTCGACAACACGGAATAGTCGTTGCCGGAAAGTGTTTCAAGCGCATAGATAACTCCTGTAACCGCTTCGAGAAGTTCCTCATATTTTATCCTCACGGATGTGAGGCTGAACGGATTCCCGGAGTAATAAAGCCTCTCCATGTCGGCGATTGCATCAAGGGCGGCATGATTGTGGCTGAGAAGAATTTTGAAAGCGGCGTATTTCTTTGCAGTAGCGCCTTGGGCTGCCTTCAGCAGCGGACATCGTTCACTCTTTGAAAATATGCCCAAGAGCCTGTTCATATTATGCGTTTTTCATATATGCCGTCAGAACTTTATTCATCTCGTCCCTCAGCTGTCGATATGATGGTTTGAAGCTGATGAAAAACCCCTCCGACAGCATCGCTGAAGACAGAGGATCGTGAAAATAAATACGATCCTGCTCGGCGCAATCGGGAAGGGTGGGACACATTCTGTCTACATCGGAGCAGAGCACTACTACCCGGTCGAATGAACAGTCCTTGAAAGTGCTGACATGCTTTCCCTTTCTACTACTGATGTCTATGCCGATTTCGTGCATTACCAGCACCAGGTCCTTTGGCACGGGCATCGGCATCGTGCCTGCCGAAAAAGCCGTCCATTCCCTACCGAAAAAATGATTTACGAGACTCTCGGCAATCTGGGAGCGTATCGAATTGCCTGAACAGACAAAGAGAATGGTCTTGATTCCGGAATCTTTGGCGGCCTGATGTCTGGCTATTTCCTTGTCAGGCATTAGATGGATCATCCGGACAGGCATACATCACAACCCGATAACATCGCAGGCACCTCGATGCCTCTGAAACTGCCTCGTCGGCCGTATAACCCTTGTCTACTTCACGGAAATCATTTATTCTTTCGGATGGATGTTCATGGGTGACGGCCACCCGTCCGGGCCCTGCAGGAAGCGCGATGGATTCCGCGGGATCGTACACCTTTAACCCTGCCAGGAACTTCTCGTCAAGGACTTCGCCGAGTGTTTCGGTCTTTCCTTTGGTCAGAAATTCATCTATGGCCATGCTGACAAGCCTTCCGTGTGCGCAGGCCTTGATAAGAACATCAGGGCCTGTAACACAGTCACCACCCGCAAAGACTCCATTCCTCGTAGTCATAAGATTTTCATCGACGATGATTGCGCCCTTCTTAGTGACCTCGACACCCGGCAGGTTGCACATGCAGTTGAAATCGCCTTCCTGGCCGATGGCCGCTACTATGACATCGGCCTCGATGACGAATTCGGATCCGGGCACCTCGACGGGCCTTCTCCTTCCCGATGCATCCGGCTCCCCCAGTTCCATGCGGACGCATTCAAGCCCCGTGACCTTGCTGTTCTCTCCTATGATCCGCTTGGGCGCCGTTAGGAAATGATATTTCACACCCTCCGCCTCTGCATCATCGATCTCCACGGAGTCCGCGGGCATTTCCCTTCGCGACCTGCGGTAGACGATATGCGACTCGTCGAATCCGACTCTAAAGGCGGTTCGAACACAATCGATAGCGACATTTCCTCCGCCTACCACTACCATCTTCTTCCCTTTCGGAACTTCGTCCATTAGCCCGAGGTTTATATTCCTTAAAAAATAAACTCCCGGAACGTACCCGTAATACCCACGGTCTTCTCCCTCGATGTCCAGGCTCTTGTGGCAGTGGCACCCCATGCCTATAAAGACCGCTTTGTAGCCTGCACGTTCGAGGTCTTCCAGCGTGAAATGCGGACCGAGGGCTTTTCCGTGGAGGATTTTTACACCAAGCTGTTCTATCTCAGCCACTTCCTCCCGAACAATATCGCGCGGGAGGCGATAATCCGGAATGCCGACGGCCGCCATTCCACCGGATTCGGGAAGCATCTCGAAGATCGTCACTTCATAACTCTTCTTTGCGAGGAAGGACGCGCAGGTGAGCCCCGACGGGCCTGCGCCGATGATGGCAACCCTTGGTAGTGATGAAGGCGATGCCAACTGTGCTGCATGATCTGCAGCTAAACGTGTATTTGGCGTGCATTTGAGTGCATAATCGGCCACAAACCTTTTAAGGTGCCTTATCTGCAAAGACTCATCGACAAGCCCCCTGCGGCAGTTGGATTCGCAGGGCCTCACGCAGACCCTTCCGACGATGCCGGGAAGGGGAAGCCTGCTCTTTATGCAATCGAGAGATTCCCTGAACCTGCCGGCCTTGATCTCTTCTATGTATTTGGGAATATCCAGGTGGATCGGACAGGCCTGCATGCAGGGTGCCGTGAGAAGTGAATGAAACGAATATTCCGGACCTGATCCCCCCCCGCCTTTCACGGTGGCTTCGAAAGCATCCCGGAAATTTTCAAGGAGGTAGAGAAATACCCGCGGAGAGCTTTGACCTATCTCGCACATCGAGGCCTTTGAAATAGCGATCGAGAGGCTTTTGATATAATCGAGGTCCCTTTCTTCACCACGCCCATCCCTGATCTTTGCAAAGAGATCAGAGAGCACCCTCATACCGGTCCTGCAGGGGATGCATTGACCGCATGAATTATTCTGCACAGCTTGTGCGTACTGATAGCAGAGTTCGACAATATCCAGCCTGGTATCGAAGACCTGTATGCCGCCCCATCCGATGACGGCGGCAACACCAAGGTCACCGTATTTGAGCGGCAGTGCCGATTCGATTTCCTTGTTATTCCAGCAACTGAACGCCTTTTCCATCATCTGTTACCACGGACATCTGCAGTGAAATGACCCGTCATGGCTTCAGCGTAATAATGTCTGGCACATTCGGGGCAGAGATTCCTAACCCCTTTTTTCTGCTCTTCGTTAAGCCGCGACACTACCGAGTCGATGAATTCCTGTGTCGTATGCGGATTTCCGCATATATCGCATTTGACCAGTTCAAACCTGCTTGCAACCTTACCATAGAGGACGATCTTCCTGTCGCTCTCCATGTCCTCAAGCTTAATGGCCTGCACGGGGCATATGTTTGCGCAAGTACCGCAGCCTATGCACGCTTCTTTGTCAATTCGTATCTCTTCGGCGACCACATGTCTGTTGCTGTCGCTGCCGGCAAACGAAAGCGCTGATGCTCCGATCCGGTCGCGGCAGACCCTGACGCAGAGACCACATAGAATGCAGGGATCTTTTTTATCCGGCGTGAACCGTGATGCTTCGACACCGAATTTTATTGCAAGCCATCTCAGAGATTCACTCAAAGGTGTGCTAGCTAGGAGAAGTTCGATCATCGTCCTTCTAATTTCATGAATGACTGCAGAATCAGTGGTGATGACGAGTCCTTCAAAGACCTTAAGATTGCAGGACGGCAGTATTGCATGTATGAGTCCGGGTCCATTTGCCTCTACTATGCAAAGCCGGCAGACGCCGAAGGGACCAAGTGCCTTGAGATAGCAGAGGGTGGGGATCTCGATTCCCTCCTGCCGTGCGGCCTCAAGGACGGTCATTCCTTCGGAAGCCTGAATTGGGGTGCCGTTGATTGACAGTGTGATCATTACGCAGGCTCTTCAGCAATCTCCCGAGCATATTGCACTCTCTTCAACTCGGAGGCTTCGGCTGCCGAGATCCATTTGAGGGCATGCGCAGTGCATTTGGTCACACATGCAGGCTTCAGTCCCTTGTCGACCCTGTCCTTGCAGTAATCGCATTTGACCGCTTTCCCTGAGGCGTGGTCCCATTGAGGGACACCCCACGGACATGCTGTGATGCATGACTTGCAGCCGACGCACAGCGACGCGTCGACAAAGACTATGCCGTCCTTCGCACGTTTCTGCATGGCCCCCGTCGGACAGGCTGAGACGCACCATGGTTTTTCGCAATGGAAGCAGGGTATGAAAATAAAGCTGAGTTTCGGAATCCCTCTCACCAGCTTTGGCCCAACAGGGATGATCCTGCAGAAGCGAGGTCCTACCGGAAGGACATTCTTTGTCTTGCAGTGCACCTCGCAGGCGTAGCAGCCGATGCACCGCTTCTGATCCTGGTATATGTAATAGATACTCATTGTTTGCCTCCCGCCTTTTTCACGCCGACCATGCATTCGAGGTAGGCGACCCCGCCGCCGACAGGATCGACGGTTTCTAGGAGTCCTTTCTGGAACTTCGTATCCCGCAGCCCCTTCTTAAAGGACCTGGTTTTCAGCGGCACCTCATTCCCAAAGCCGTGGAGCATGAAGACCGCCTCAGGATGGATATACGGCGTGACATAGGCCCTGATATTGCCGCTGTA
>PMYY01000114.1 GCA_003170655.1 Nitrospiraceae bacterium | reverse complement strand
CGACTCGCCCGGCTGTTTGTTCCGACAATCATCGGTGGTTCACTTTAAACGGATGCGCGCACGCCGATACTCTATTCTCATCAGAGAATCACCAGCAAAATATAATTCAAAAAAAGCACCTGCTGGCTTATCTTGGGTAATCTCAAATGTCCAGGCATCATATTTCTGTAAAATACTTAGTACATCAGGCGTTGATTTACTTAAGTCTACCCACCCGTTGCCCTCGGAATACACAATTGGGAACACCGATAGGTTCTCATTATCCTTCAAGAGGTCTGTCAACTTCTTTTCTACGTCTGTTCACGCCTCCCCCTCTTGGAACCAATTATTATCCTTAGCTGGGACTGACAGTCGGATTGACGCGACATGATTTTGCTTGAAACATAAATCAATTGACAAACCACGATAATTGGTCACCCTGATTCNNATCCACATCGTTGATACGCTTCAATTCCTTAATATTGGCTTTTGTAATATTGAATTTCTCTTTAGGAATTGGACGTATATAGAGGGCTTCAAGCTTGCGTATGCCGTCAATAGTAGCTCTTTTTGTTGCTCCAATCTCCAGACCGCGATATGTACCATTCGATACACTATGAGTCTCGAGCAATATAGCATTTTCCATTTCTTGACATCCCAGCATGGCCCCAAGAATAATCACTAAACTAACAAGCTGGATCGAATACGCCTTCAAACGGTGTCCCATTAGGGCACCGGCTCAGGCTCAGCTGGTGATGTATATAGAGTTTTCATTTCGGTCACTCAGCAGATTATATCAGATTGTATCGGACAGATGGTCAAGGCGATAAATCCAAACAGTTCGGGAGCAACTCAAACTGTCTTTGCTAAATAGGTTTCTCAATAACTACTTATACTCATTGGCGCAGGGAAACGGCTCATTATTCAAGCTTTCTTCTGGAAATCGAGAGGCTAGCAGCTCTGGCTAGAATGCGCTGCACACCGCATAGCTGTGGGAGTTCTCCAGCGCACTAATCCACTGCAGAAACCCAACTAACCGTATACTCTATACTTTCACCAGGCTTTTCGAATCCTGGATCATCTACTTCCCAGCAGCCTTTTAGTCCGCACTGTCGGGCCACTAATTCGAAATGGCACATGGCGATACCCATATCGATACGTTGCAGATCCGCAAGCCGCAGCAACCGGAAAAGCATGGTGTCCTTGCCATAACCCTTTGTCCGCTGAAGGTAGAAGTGCCAGTTTCCCCCGTTTCTGACGATGCGCCATGGCTGTTTGTTCGATGCTGAGGGCGCCAATCGAAGCATTTCAAGCGACTCGGCATAAGCCCCAGCCTGTTCCGGTGTGATCGGCTTCCCCAATCTTTCTTCGAAGAAGAGTCTCGTCCATGGGAGCCGATGATCAGAGCCCGCCCCTTTGCGAATCAAGTCTTTGGACCGCGCGCCACTGGCAATACAACCAATAGCCGTCACAGCAGGTACGGACTCCCCCCTAGCAGGCGCAATCTTCTTTGCAAAATTGCTCTTCGAGAAGCTCCCTCCGAGCCAGCACGTCCCCAAGCCGAGATCAGTGGCGAACAGGATGGCGTGCTCCATGAGGTATCCATAGTCTTCCAGGTTCTTAGATCCCTGTTCCAAGGCTCCAACTATGAATCCAGTAGCTCCCCTGATAGTGCCATAGGTTCCAAGCCCTTTAAGCGATTTACAGTCCTGGTCAGTAGCGGCAATCAGCGCAAAGCGAGCACTAGTGCCCAATGGCCCGGTTTGATTCGAAGCTAGGAATTCAGACAGCAAGTGCTGTTGATCTCCTTCTATGGGTATTTTCAGGTAGGTGCGACAGGAAAAACGTCGCTTTACCAAGTCAGATACAGTTGTTCGAAAGGTCATAATGCGTCTCCTTATTTAAAATTGAACTGTACGCTGAATAATGAAACTCTCAGAATGCCTTCAAATAGCAGGAGCCTTGATCCACTTAAGCTATTTCATTAAATAGGCAAAAAAAGTTTTATCTTAGTGTAACCCGACACCGTCGAGGCTAGGTTAGAGGTGGTCGGGTTTGTTTGAACAGGGTCAAGAAGCTTTTAAGTGATAAGCCGCTCTTGTTCATACTGCTACCTGCCTCTGAGGTAGAATAGTCCAGTAAACCTCATCCGGCGTTCTCTCGTCAAGGCTTTGATGCCGGCGCCGAAAATTGTATAGATCGAAATAATCTCCAAGTTCCCGTCTTGCCTCAGCAATAGAGGCATATGCTTTTAAGTACACTTCTTCATACTTCACGCTTCTCCACAGCCGTTCGATAAAGACGTTATCCATCCAGCGCCCTTTACCATCCATGCTGATCTTAATTCCGTGAGCGCTGAGAACTCCTGTAAATACATCCGATGTAAACTGACTCCCCTGGTCCGTATTGAAGATCTCAGGCGTCCCAAACCGCAGTAGTGCCTCTTCAAGCGCTTCTTTGCAAAAAGATGTGTCCATTGTATTGCTGAGCCGCCATGCCAATACGCGACGGCTTGCCCAGTCCATTATTGCCACGAGATAACAAAATCCCTTGGCCATCGGAATATAGGTTATATCGCTGCACCAGACGGTATTGGATCGAGTGATCTCCATACCGCGCAGCAGATATGGATAAATCTTATGGTCAGGATGTGGGTCCGACAGCCGAGGCTTCTGATACAATGCAGTAATGCCCAGCTTCTGCATCAGTGTCCTTACATGCCCACGGCCTACTGCATACCCTCTGTCCCTAAGCTGATTCTTTAGGCTCCGACTGCCCATAAACGGATGCTTCATGTGGATCTCGTCGATCAGACGCATCAACTTCAAATCTTGCTCACTGACCGGCACTGCTTGATAATATATACTCGACCTCGCCAGCTCGAGAATTTCGCTTTGCCTGGTGAGCGATAATTCGTGCTGCCGATCTATCATCTCTTTGCGCTCGACCCGTCTACGCGCCCGAGCGCGACTGCTAAAAAATCATTCTCCATTGCCAGTTGCCCGATCTTGGCGTGGAGTTCCTTGATGCTAGGTCCTTCCTCAGTCTTCTTTTCCTTCTCGAAGACTTCCCCAGCTCGTTCCAAAAGTTGCTTCTTCCACTCAACAATCAGATTCTGATGCACCTCGAATCTCTGCGATAACTCCACCAACGTCCGCTCGCCCTTAATTGCCTCTAAGGCAACCTTCGCTGCGAATAAGCGTCATTCTGTCTGCGCAGTTGCAGAATGACGCATGAAGAACGATGCCGCTACGCGCCGTATGGGGTTTCAATACCGTCGGTCTTGTCTTTAGCTATCGAATTGGAACTGATATTGTCATCACACCGAAACGTATGGAGAGGAATCTCGCCATCCGAACTGATATCAGCAGGCTCGAACGTGCGAACAGCAACCTAACGAGCAAAAGAAACTGGTTTTCAGGCAATAGCGGGCCATTGCGAAACGGGAAGCTTTTTTCGCATTGAGCCGGACATATGTTGTGGAGTGGATTCATCGGCATTGCTCCGGCGGGTCGTTGCATCGCGCGGGAGACAAGACCGCTACCCGTAGCATTTTGCCTTTTTTGCAGACGGGACAAGTGGTGACATCTACGCCGCAGATCCTGAGCAACTGTTCCTGCCAGGATTCCGTCTTGTCTTTTTCTTTTGTTACGGTCTTGCATGTGCCGAGGAACTCACGACACAAAGAGATGTTGTCTTTACGCTTTCTGTTTGCCAATAGACCAAAATGACGAATCCGAACATAGCGATTCGGCAAAACATGAAGAAGGAATCTCCTCAGTAACTCAAA
>PMYY01000164.1 GCA_003170655.1 Nitrospiraceae bacterium | reverse complement strand
GCGCCCAGGAGATTTCATGAAATATTTAATTATCGGCAACGGCATAGCAGGCACGACTGCAGCACTGAACATCAGGAAATTAGATGCATCCGGCGAGATAGTCGTCATCACCGAAGAGGACATACCTTTCTATAGCCGCATCCGTCTTCCCGAATACCTGTCCGGATCGATCGACGAAAAGAAGCTCTTACTCCATGATGATGCCTGGTACGAACGCAACGGGATAGCTCTCATTACGAACAGACGGGTGGCCTTAATAGAACCNNCTGATAAGAAAGGGGTCTTTACATTAAGGACAATCGCCGATGCCAGGAAGATTCGGGCATACGCCGAAAATGCGGTCAATGTAATAATCCTCGGCGGTGGCGTCCTCGGGCTCGAAATCGGCAACGCCCTCAGAAAAACAGCCAAGTCGGTAACACTTGTAGAATTTTTCCCCCGTCTGCTGCCCAATCAGATGGATGAAACAGGTTCTGACATATTACAAGCGAAGCTCGAGTCACTCGGACTTCACTTTATCCTCTCTGCCAGGGCTGATGAGGTCCTCGGCGCCGTTTCGGTGGAAGGGCTTAAACTTAACAGTGGAGTGACCGTTTGCGGACAAATTATGGTCGTCTCTGCCGGCATAATTCCCGACACCTCATTGCTGGTAAACGCGGGCATCACCCTCGGAAAAGGTGTCCGTGTCAATGACAGGATGGAGACTGAATTGCCCGATATTTACGCTGCCGGGGATGCTGCAGAGCACCGTAATAAAATTTATGGCATTTGGCCCGCTGCAGAAAAACAGGGCGAAGTAGCCGGGATCAACATGGCTGGAGGAAACACCTCATACAATGGCACCATTCCGTCACACTCCATAACGGTGGCCGGCATCGAGGTCGTCGCTTACGGCGAGATCGATGTTGACTGCACACTTCCATCCCTGGTATATAAAGATAGAGAGAAGGGAATATACAAAAAAATCGTCCTCAGGGATGATTGCGTTGCAGGCTGCATTTTGTGCGGAGATACGACAGGAAAGAAAGAAGTCATATCGGCGGTGCAGGAAGGGAGACCGATAACTGCTATAAGGAAAACCCTGGAGGAGCTGAACATACCGTGGACGCAGTCACAAGGATAGCGGAAGAGCGCATCAGGCAGGCCATAGCGGAAGGCGAATTCGCCAACCTTTCGGGGGCCGGCAGGCCCCTACTTTTCGAAGATGAGACTTGGGTCCCTGAGGATCTCCGGCTCGCATACCGGTTTCTCAAGAATGCCGGGTTTGTCCCGCCTGAACTCGAGCTGAGAAATGAGATCATTACGTTGAGAGACCTGATAGAGACCATTGATGACGACAAGGAAAAGCTGAGACGACTGAAGGAGCTCAACTTCAAAATTACAAAGTTTAATATGTTGAGAGAAAAGCCCTTAAACCTCGAAGGGTTTCCGGAATACGAGCAGAGGCTGTTTGAAAAAAAGATCGGCTAGACATCCGGCTGTTTCTGCTGCTTTTGAGCGGCGTGATAAAGGATCATATACTCTTTTTCAATGTCCTCATATTGCGTTTGAAGTGCCTGCATCCTGCGCTCTTTAGACATTACCTCATCCTGGGCCTCCCTTAATTTTTCCTCGAGTTCGGAGATCTTGCCCACAACGCCTTCGGAACCGACTGAGCTTATTGCGGCTGCGAATTGCTCGCCGGCCATCAGCCTGTTGAGTTCCTCTTCCCATTGCATGAACTTCTCGGCAAGACGTTTTTCCTCTTTTTCAAATACCAGGATATACGATACGAGTTCGCTGGTATCATCTTCTAATGCCGATAACGGCTCTTTCAATTCTTCGGTGATTCCGTACGACTCTGCGATGGACTTAACTTGATCCTGCATAAGGCGGTCCCTGGACTGAAGGGCGCTGAGCCTTACACGGGCGTTTTCGAAGGTGTCCTTTACAAACATCAATTCCGCGATCTTGTTTTTTTGAAATTCTATTATGCCAAGGAGTTTTTCGATACGTCCGGAATCAGGCCCCCCTTCTTCGCCTCCGGTTTCGCCCGCAGTTTCGACATGGACCTGCTCAACCGGCACTTCAATCACTGCCGATGATGTTGCCTCATTTACTTCGCCCGTTTCCCCGATTTCCGCATCCTGCACCTCAGATACACTTTCAGCTTCAAGCAACCCGTAATTCTCATCGCTTGCAGCCGCAGTTTCGACCTGCGCCGTAGGCATCTGAAGGACCGGGCCTTCACCCTGAGAGGAGATATACAATTTCTTGTATTTTCTTGCGGTCACGTATAGGTACCCGGCCAGGACAATCAGAACCAAGATAATAGACGCCAGAACCAGCGCCGCAGTCTCCCAATCGATCACGGTTTCGGGTTGAGTGGAAGGCTCCGTCTTTGCGGCCGCCTGCGGCGGTTGAAGTTGCACAGCCGATGCCGAAGTAGGCTCCACGGCCTTGAAGAGAATATCTTTAGTCCTGTTGAATGCCTTTCCTTCGGCAGCCAGTCGTACAGTATAGTCACCGGGCTGATTGATATTCAATGTAACGGAATACCCCCCCGCGTCCGCCCCTTCCCCGCCGGCAAGAGGCATTTTAAGGCTCTTGCCGGCGGGATCAATAATTTCTGCGAAAAAACTGATCTGCGACAAGACTTCCTTATCAGTAATCCTCTTCTCATCTTTTTCTAGCCACGCATCGATGACAGCCTTATCTCCTTTATTCAGGTTATTGCCGACAAAGGAGCTTTTGAGTTTGAGATTAGTCAGGACGAATATCTTGTTGCCTTCGCGGCTGCTGAGTCTCACTTTCCATTTGCCCGTCATAGGCTCCTGGATAGTAATCATATCGAAAACGCTGGAGCTGTACCACTGGATATTCTTTGCCGATCTGCCCTGGACTATCTTCTTGCCTGCAGGGTCCAGAAGAACTGTGGCAGTACCGGCCTGCTTCGTAATAAGCAAAACCGTTTCCTTGACATCTTGGTCGATAGAAAAGGCATCACCCTCAAGCGCTACCGAATCGGGAGATTTTATCTTCTCAAAGATCGACGCGAACATGAGATGGATGTCCTTATCTGCAGCCGCATACCGGAAAAATCCTCCTGTCTTTTCAGCCATATCCGCCAGCAGCTTTTGATCGGAAAGCTCGGAAAACGCTATGGAATAAAGTTTTATCCCTGCCTTCTTAATTTCAGGAAGAAGCTTCCCGAGCTCCTCCAGCGAGGACTTTTCCTTATCTGGATCGCCGAGGTCGAGCTTGCCGTCTGACATGATGATAAGGACCCTGTTCTTCCTCTTCGAGGCATCAAGTGCCGCAACACCCTTCTCCACCGCTCCGGTGATATCTGTTGTCAGTTCTTTTGATGTTATCCTGCTTATCGCTTTAATGAAGACCGTCCGATTATCCCTGGAATTGGCGGTGAGCGGAATGAGCGTCTTTGCGGAATCTCCGAAGCTGATAATGCCAACATTGTCATCAGCTCCGAGAAGAGATATGAAGAGCCGAGCCGAATCCTTTCGATAATTTCGGGGATCGGTCTTTTTCATACTTCCGGAGCTGTCCATAAGAATGATTATGTCAGCGCCGGGATCTCCGGGCTGACTTGATTCGAGCGCAGAAGCGGCAGGAGGATTTTTTTGCAGGCCTTTTTCCGGTTCGGCGGAATACACAGCCGCAGTAAATATAAAAAGACTAAGGATAAATACTCCACATGCCAACCGCTTGTTCTTCATAGCTCTGCTCCGGTCGGAAGTTTATTGACTATGAGTAAGTATACAACAAAAATGAGTTAAGGGGTTTAGGAGTTAGACGGTTCATCATAGCTGACTCCTAAACTTACAATTAGGTTAAAATAGATGATGCATACCACCACGCTTGCCCAGGCCTCTTCCGAGTTCCTCGAAAAAATGGTAGCCGACGCCATGAAGCGTTACGAACCCCGTGCATGCCAGACCGGGATGATGGAAGCCTGCTCTCGATTCATCGAAGGCGGAGGTCTTCTCATGGCCGAGGCAGGGACCGGCACAGGCAAAACCTTCGCGTATCTTATTCCAACAATCATCTCGGGCAAAAAGGCGATCGTTTCGACCAGAACCATCAATCTACAAGAGCAGCTCGCCCATAAAGATCTAAAGTTCCTTGCCTCCCTGGTCGAGTTCGATTATGCGATAGCTAAAGGCAGAGGGAACTATCTCTGTCTGAGACGGCTGAATGCCTTCAGGCCGGAAAGCGACGATGAGGAACGTGATTACAGGCATATCCTGCAGTGGGCATCGGAGACCGGCTCAGGGGATGTGGAAGATTATGGTATCGTAAGATTTTTGATGTGGGACAGGATCTCTTCAGACCCGGACGCGTGCAAGTGGAAAAAATGCGGCTACTATGGACAGTGCTTTTATTTCTCAGCGCGCCGTCGTTGGGAAGCAGCGCAGATTGTCGTTGCCAACCATTCCCTGGTCGGCATCAACGCTATGCTCCCCGACGATTCGAAGCTCTTCCCCAATGCCGAAATCCTGGTAGCCGATGAAGGCCATGCCCTTGATCATGCACTCACCGAACAGATCGGTCTGACTATCTCGAACAGGGTATTCAATTATGTTTTCAACAAGCTTCTCAAGGTCAGCGACAAAGGGTCTTACAAGGGGCTTCTTTCCCAGTCACACAACCTCTTCCCCGCAGTCGAATCAATGAGGAGTGAAGCAGAGTTGTTCTGGATACTCCTCAGGCGGGCTCACCGTGACGGGGAGATTGTACGTGGTCCTTTCGAACTTAAACTGCCTCTGCTGAAACTCTCGGAATCCATTCTTGAACTGATTGAAAACATGAGGGAAGCCACTACGGGCCTCTTCGAGGAGGACGAGGAAATTGAACTGAGGGCGGCCATCCTAAAGCTCAAGGCCCTGTCCGATGCCATCGAACAATTCCCGGACGGACTTCCGGATTACGTGCGCTGGATCGAAATAGGGGAAAAGAGGACCGCGCTCAGGATGTCGCCTATTTATCCCCGGGATTTCATAACACAAAATATTCTGCCATCTCATGAATCGGTGATCGTCACTTCCGCAACTCTATCCGTGTCGGGCGACTTCCGGTTTTACGAGCGCATACTCGGCATGGAGCGCGCCGAAAAGCTGACATTCCCGTCTTCCTTTGACATAGGCCACCAGGTCGAGATCGATATCAAACGAGGCATCGATTTACGAAACGATCCGGAAAGCGTCCGGAAATTATCTACTGTCATCAGCGAGGAAGCAGAGAGAAAAGATGGAGGCATCCTCGTCCTCTTCACGTCGAAGGAAATAATGAAACGGACATGGGAAGTGACAGCTTCCGCGCTGAGGGCTCTTGGGCTCAATCCGATGATGCAGGGCGAACATATCCAGAAGCGCGCCATGCTTGACATCATGCGCGAAAGCGACAATGCCGTGATCTTCGGCCTCGACTCTTTCTGGGAAGGAGTGGACATACGCGGCGATGCTCTCAAAAGTCTAGTCATCACCAAGCTGCCCTTCGAAGTGCCGACGGAACCTATCACTCTTGCCCGTACAGAGTATATAGACAGCAAAGGCGGAAATCCGTTTTACGAATATTCCCTGCCTCGCGCTATAATTAAGTTCCGGCAGGGCTTCGGGCGGCTTATCAGGTCGAAGACCGATACCGGCCGGGTCGTCATATGCGACGAGAGGATCGAAACCAAGCGCTACGGGAAGAAGTTTATGGACAGTATCCTGAGATAATTGTAGCATAGGGAGTGGCAGTTTCTTACGCAATGTCTGGGTTCTTTGGGGCCGTGCGAGCGGGCAGGACAAACCTGCCACTTGAAAGAAATATTTGTTCTGGATAAGTGCTCTATCGGCAATACATGACTAATTCATCGCGCAAGGAACTGCCACTTCCGATGCGAACTCATTTCATTAAAAGAGGAGGGGTTATGAATATCGTTTTTTCAGAAGGCGGCAACATCCTTCTCGATTTCGAAATCGCCAAGAATTCACACGTCTATTTCAACAACGGTGCCGTAGATTTTTACCGGGACTGGGAAGAGCTACCCTCGCAGGACAGAGAAAGATATCTGAAAATTGTGGAGCTTGTGTTTCAAACACTCAATACCGAATTGACCAAGCTGGCGAAATAAATCCGACCCTAACCCTTTATAGCTATGAGGTTAAGAGATGGAGCGGGGATCCCCGGTTATTCATATCCGGGATGAAAGCGATGCTGTATTATTAACCCGGCAATAAAACTGCATAACGCTTATTGAGCGCTGTTAAAGGGTTCAAGGCAATTTACCTGCTCTGTTTAATTGCCCCGTTAATAGTATTGTCATCAAAGGGGTTTGCATGAACGACCAAAATGTATTTTGGAGAAGCGTAGCTTGTGTCATCCCCAATGCGCTTCTCAATTCGCTTTTTTTCTTCCATGTGATTACATCTCTTTGTTTATTCTTGTCGACTTACCCAAAAATATTCTAGAGGCTCACAAATCTACATAGTTTCTGATTATCAGGAGTGCCAGGAGTCTGGCAATATCGATGATTTTCGGAAGCAATTACCAAGATGCTCCTTTTCTATTCTCACATAAGTGACAGCTCAATGAAAACACAATGCGAGCTGGAGTCGCACTCGTGTCTGGATTGTCGTCAGTAAAACAGATCCCGGTTGCTGCGACCCTATATTTTAAGGTATTTGTTGAACCACGTTATGCATCTCCTCCATGCATCTTTAGCTGCATCGGGCCGGTAGCTGGGGCGGTAGTCGGCAAAAAACGCGTGTGGCGCTCCTGGATAAAGTATAAACTCAGCGGTCTTACCAGCTACGTTTAGGGCAGTTTCCATTTCCCTGAGATCAACTACCGGTATGCCGACATCCTCACCTCCATACAAACCGAGAACAGGACAGTCGATTTGAGAAGCGACATCAAGAGGTCCGGCGGTTCGTACGCCAGGCGTCTTGGCAGGGCGGAGAGGACCGTACCAAGCAACAGCGGCCTTTAACTCATGGTTAAGGGCGGCGTATAGCAAAGTGTACATGCCCCCTCTGCAGAATCCCGTAACCCCGAGTCGATCTGCCCGCCCGACAGAATGCTGCTGCGCATAGGTAACTATGGCGTCCAAATCATTCAAAACCCTCTTGTCGGGTACATTATCAACCACCTTACGCACGGATGCTATATCGGGAAGATTTAACACGCCTCCCTCTCGCGCATAAGGTTCAAACGTGATACTCAGAAAACCCTCTTTGGCAAATCGACGAGTAACATCCTTAATGTGCTCATGCATCCCAAATATTTCGGGAATGGTTATCAGGATCGGATATTTCCCGGGAGCCGAAGGGCGTGCTTCGTAGATTGGGACTGAAAAATCCCTTGAGACTACTTTGCCGTCAGCTACAATTATACCGTCAGTGTTTGTCGTGATGATCTCTCCGGCAACTGAACTGGAAGCAGCTGCAAAACCTGCAACACCGACACCGATTGCGCTCATCCGTGCGAGAAACTGCCGCCGAGACATGCCCTCGTATGCATTTGATAGCCAATCTTCGATCATATTCACTCCTTATTGAGGATAAAAGAATTAAACGAGACCAGAAATCACTGTTTAGATTAATTATACAAATAAGTCGATTTTGTAAAAGAGTAGCAAATGCCTGGCGATAGCCCAATAGAGTCTGGCTTGGTATCATTATTGGGAAGTAGCACAGGTTCCTAAAATGGTTGAGTCTAACTTACACGCGGGCTAAGTTATATTCTTTCAAAGTTTGGGATGCGGAATCAATCTTTTACATGAATCCCAGGAGTTCCACAGCGCAGTAGGCTTAAGTCACGCAGTGCCTTTCGAGCAGCAACTGCTCTGGCAGACCTGATCTCATCCTCATTGAGCTGCCATCCAAATGTCTTGGCTCGCATTAGATTATCATCGGAATCCTGACGATGATGCAAGCCAAACACATG
>PMYY01000111.1 GCA_003170655.1 Nitrospiraceae bacterium | reverse complement strand
CTCCTTGCCATCGAGGACATTACAGAGCGAAAGAAGTTAGAACAAAAGATAAACCAGTATTCCAAGGAGTTGGAGCGAAGCAACGTGGAACTTTCCAAACTGGCGGACGAGGCGTTACGGAAAAGCGAGGAGCGATTCCGGGCGCTGGTGACGGCCAGTTCAGATGTGGTGTATCGCATGAGCCCGGATTGGAGAGAGATGCACCACCTCCGGGGCCGGGATTTCATCCCCGATACGGAAACGGCAGACAGCAACTGGCTTCAGAAATATATTCACCCTGGCGATCAGCCCCACGTGATGGCGGTTATCAACGAAGCCATACGGACTAAGAGCATCTTCGAGCTGGAACATCGGGTTCTGCGCGTCGACGGCAGCGTGGGTTGGACGTTCTCGCGTGCGATCCCGCTGCTCGATGCGAACGGCGAAATCGTCGAATGGTTCGGGGCAGCGAGTGATGTTACCGAACGCAAGCAGGCGGAGGAGACTTTGCGGGAGACCGAGGAGCAGTTCCGCGCTCTGGCTAATTCTATTCCCAACCTTGCGTGGTGGGCAAACAGCGATGGCTACATAACGTGGTACAACCGGCGCTGGTATGAGTACACTGGCACGACACCGGAGCAGATGGAAGGCTGGGGCTGGCAGAGCGTGCATGACCCGAAGATGCTGCAGAAGGTACTGGAGCGGTGGAAGGCGTCGATTGCTACCGGTGAGCCGTTTGACATGGAATTCCCACTGCTTGGAGCAGACGGGGTATTCCGCACCTTCCTGACGCGTGTGATGCCTTTGAAAGATTCGGTTGGCCAAGTCCTCCGGTGGTTCGGCACCAATACCGATATCTCTGTGATGAAGCAGGCTGAGGAGAGACTCATGAGTGTTCTGGCTGACCTGGAACGCTCCAATAAGGAACTTGAACAGTTCGCCTACGTTGCCTCACACGATTTGCAGGAACCACTCAGGATGATATCGAGTTATACACAGCTCCTTGCCCAGCGATACGAGGGACAGCTTGACGAAAAGGCCCATAAGTATATCGATTACGCTGTGGACGGTGCGGTGCGCATGCAAGGGCTCATCAACGACCTGCTGGCATATTCTCGCGTGAACACGCAAGGGAAATCCCTCGAAACGGTTGACTCGCACTCAGTGCTCGGCACGACCCTGCGAAACCTGGCTGTCGACATCGAGGAGAACCGGGCTATCGTCATCAACGACGACCTGCCTATTGTGCGCGCTGATGCAACCCAATTGAGCCAGGTGTTCCAAAACCTGATCAGTAATTCCATCAAATTCCGGGGTGCTGATTTGCCTCGCATAAATATTTCGGCCCGCGATGTCGGCCACGAGTGGATCTTCTCTGTGCAGGACAACGGAATCGGCATAGAGGCGAAATATGTGGATAAAGTGTTCGTTATCTTTCAGCGCCTGCACACCAGAAAGGAATACCCGGGGACCGGCATCGGGCTTGCGATCTGCAAACGAATCGTTGAGCGCCATGGCGGCAGGATATGGTACGAATCAGAACCAGGCAAAGGGGTTACATTCTATTTTACGTTGCAAAAATGAAAGGAGAGAACATTAATGAGCAACCATCGACTGGTCAGGCCTATCGAAATCCTCCTGGTGGAGGACAATCCGGGTGATGCGGACCTGGCGCGCGAAGCCCTGGAGGGGAGTAAGTTCAACAACATACTGAATGTCGTTGACGACGGCGAAAAGGCCATGGCGTATCTTCGGCGGGATGGGTTGTATCCCGAAGTGTCACGACCCGACCTGATTCTGCTCGATCTGAACATTCCCAAAAAGGACGGCAGGCAGGTACTGGCCGAAATCAAGGAAGACGATAACCTCAAGCGGATACCGGTGGTCATACTTACTACCTCGCGGGCAGAGGAAGACGTCATCAAAAGCTATAATCTGCATTGCAATTGTTACATCACAAAACCCATTGATCTGAACCAATTTCTGAGTGTGGTAAGGTCGATCGAGGATTTCTGGCTCAGTATTGTTGTCCTGCCTCCTAACGGAGCAAAGAAATGAACGATTTATTGAGGGTTCTGCTTGTCGAGGACAACCCGGGCGACGCAGAGCTGATCGAGGAGATGCTGCCGAGGGACGGCGCTACGCTTTTCGAAGTCAAGTGCGTAGCTCGACTTTCAGAGGCACTCGAATGTGCAGGAGCGGACAGGTTTGACATTATTCTTCTAGATCTCAATCTCCCCGACAGCGATGGGCTGGCCACGCTCCGTACCATGCGTCAGCAAGCTTTCCGTATGCCCATAGTCGTGCTTACCGGAAACAGTGACGAGCAAATGGCGCTGGCCACCATCCAGCAAGGCGCCCAGGATTATCTCGTCAAGGGGCAGATAGAAAAAAATATGCTCGTGCGGTCGATTAAATATGCTATTGAGCGAAAACAGACGGAAGAGGCGCTGCGCGCATCACAGCAGATCATCGAAGGGATTATCAACGCGATTCCTGTGAGGGTGTTCTGGAAGGATAAAAATCTCGTTTATCTGGGTTGTAACGCTGCCTTCGCGCGCGATGCGGGATTTGCCGATCCGAAGGACCTCATTGGGAAAGATGATTACCAGATGGGGTGGCGTGCGCAGGCGGACTTGTATCGCGACGATGACCGCCAGGTCATCGAGAGCGGCTACGCCAAGCTTCTCGTCGAAGAACCCCAGACAAACCCTCAAGGGAACACCCTCACGCTTCTTACGAGCAAGATACCCCTGCGCGATTCCGAAGGGGGGATCAGCGGTTTACTGGGATCCTATCTGGACATCACCGATCGCAAGCTGGCTGAGGAGAAAATAATTAAGGCAAAAAGAGAATGGGAAGACACCTTTGATGCCATCACTGAATTGATTTTCATTCATGACAGCGATGGCAGGATAATAAGGGCCAACAGGGCTTATGGGCAAATGGCGGGCATGTCGCTTGCCGAATTGGTCGGCCGACCTTTTTATGAGATATTCCCCAAAACTGATAGCCCCGATGATCTATGCAAAGAGGCAGTGAATTGCGGCATGTCTACTTTAAAAGAGATCAAAATAGATTCAATAGGGAAGACTTTTAGTGTGCGGATGTATCCAAAATTAGACGATAAGGGCAAGTATCTGTATTCGGTGCATATTATGCTGGATATCACAGAACGCAAGAAAGTGATAGAGGCTGAAATCATGAAAGAAACGGCTGAAGCGGCAAACAAAGCCAAGTCGGATTTCTTGGCTAGCATGAGCCATGAATTCCGGACACCACTGAATGCCGTGATTGGTTTTTCTGAGCTAATGTCGACCGGACTGGGCGGGCCGCTAACTGATCAACAGAAAGAGTACGTTACCGATATATTCACGAGTGGACAACATCTGCTCAGCTTGGTCAATGACATCCTTGATTTGTCAAAAGTTGAAGCCGGCAGGATGGAACTGCAGATGAATGAGTTCAACATAGAAAGACTTATTGAAACGAGCATTGCCTTATTTAAGGAAGAGGCATACAAACATAGTTTGCAGATGACTTTCAAAATTACGCATGGCTTGGATACAATGATTGGGGACGAGAGGAAGATAAAACAGGTATTGTTCAATCTTCTGGGCAACGCAGTGAAATTCACACCCGACGGCGGGAGGATTCAAGTAGAAGCGACCTTGACTGATGACAAGGAATTCCTGAAATACTCCGTCAGTGACACTGGCATTGGAATATCCTCTGAAGATCAAAATAAACTCTTCAAGCCATTTGAGCAGGTTGATACGAGATTAACAAGAAAATACAAGGGGACCGGTCTTGGTCTGAGTTTATGCAAGCAGCTTGTTGAGCTTCACGGAGGAAGGATTTGGGTGGAGAGCGAAGCAGGCAAAGGGAGCAAATTTATATTTGTAATACCTGTGCGCCCAGGAGCACAACAGTGAGTATAATCCTAATCATAGATGATGAGGAGACTAACCAAAGGTTACTTAAGGCTATTCTTGAGGCGAAAGGCTACGAGACATTACAGGCCTACGACGGAGCTGAGGGCATGAAAATCGCGAGGGAATCTCTGCCTGATCTAATCCTTATGGACATTCAGATCCCGCAGGTTGACGGGATAACGGCATTCAAGATATTACAATCTGAGTCGTCCACCATGAAAATACCTATCATAGCGCTGACGTCCTGCGCCATGGGTGGTGACAGGGAAAAGTTCCTATCGCTTGGATTTAGAGACTACATCGCCAAGCCCATATCAATACATGGATTGTTGGCGCTGGTTGACTCTTCTTGCAGCTAGGGGAATCTTTTCAATCCCGGGGTGATGGATCTGCGTTCCTGTGTCATAACCAGATCGTGACTTCAGTCACACTTGATTTTGATAGTTTCATCCCTGTATCCAGGGATCATATCATAAAGGGAGCATAACCCTATGAGTTTGCCGGAATCTGAAGAACTTTCTCAGCCGAAGATCCTCATAATAGAAGACGACATGATGCAGCAAAAGATCATGTCTGCCAATATTACCAGTTACGGATATGCCTGTGAAACCGCTTCGAGCGGAAAGGAGGGCATCGAGAAGGCCAGACTCGGTGGTCCGGATGTCATTATCCTCGACATGTTCCTTCCGGACACCAGCGGAGTCATGGCATGTAAAAAGCTCAGGGCTTCAAAAGAAACACGCCACATACCGANNGAACTCCTGATCAAGATCAGGAATCTTGTTCAGATGAAGGGTTTCGAGGACATCAAGGTGAAGCACGATATCCTCGCTAAGACCCTCGATGCAATCGAAACTGCCAAACGCCAATGGGAACAGAGCATGGATTGTATCAGCGATGCCGTCCTGCTCGCAGACTCAAACGG
>PMYY01000053.1:2361-14349 GCA_003170655.1 Nitrospiraceae bacterium | reverse complement strand
AGTTTTGCTGAGAGTCGCGTCCCCGACCCTTTCGTCTGATCGAATCGAATAGCGGTCGAGGACTAATCTCTCCGGCTGTCAGTTCCGACCCTACGAATTGAGATTTTTTGGGAAAAGAGGCATGGATACTTCTCACAGCTATACGAAGGAGATTATCCTGAATGGACGGATGGGTACAAGCGGAAATATTGAGGGGTCGGATCAAAATTCCACCAAGTAGTCGATGATTCCTAGTGCAAATTTCTAAAAAAACAGTTGGCTTGTTAATGTTAGGTGCTCACAGAATCTCTAAAATTGATACGCTTGATCGCGTAGAATATTTCCTCGAAAATCATCGGAGAAGGAATTTGAAGGAAGACACCAAAAACTAACTCGGCAACAAGCGACGCAGAATAGAATCCAAATCTTCGCTGAACTTGGCTAACTCTAAAGGCTTCTGAATATAGTCGCTGGCTCCGGCAGCAATTGCTTCCGTCTTGTCTGATTCCAGTGCTGAGGACGTGACTACCACAACGGGGAGACCTCTTAGACGATCGTCGGCACGTATTTCACGGAGCATTTCGATGCCGCTCATGCCAGGCATCTTCAGATCGAGCAATATTAGGGCTGGCACCCCAAGTCCACTTCTGAGCATTGCAAGCGCGGACTTGCCGTCAGTTGCAGAGCGGACAACTATTTCTCGTCCGGTCGCCTCTAGCGCAATAGTCGTAAGTTCTATGTCAGTCGGACTATCGTCAACAATATAAATCATTCTCTTTTTTATTCCCGAATTGCGTAACAGGATATCGGAATAGCCGAAAATACACTATCCCATGCACTTATTTAATTATCGCCATGTTCAGGCCAAACTGAAATAGATCGTAGCACCTTTTCCCTCTGCACCTTCTGCCCAAACTTTGCCTCTATGACTGCGGATGATTCGCTCGACAATAGCAAGGCCTATCCCTGTACCCAGAAACGCTTCCTCCGAATGGAGTTGGTGGAAAGGCCAAAACATCTTTCCAGCATATTTCTGGTTGAACCCTGCACCATTATCTTTAACATAATAAACGATTTTATCATCCCGCTCGATAGTTCCTAATTCGATGCGGGCATGAGCGGCCATCATGGTGAATTTCCAGGCATTCCCTAGCAGGTTCGCAAGGACGACCTCTATCAATCCACCGTCAGCAAAGGCGTTTAGGCCTCCCTTAATAGCAACCTCCACGCTCCTGTCTGGATGGGCTTCGCGCAGTTCAGCAACTACCGATGCTGCTATTTCGCTCACATTAACCTCTGTCCGCTGAAGCTCCTGTCGTGAAATTCTGGAAAGGTTTAGAAGATCTTCGATAAGACGACTCATCTTTTCGGTACCATTACAGATTTTGAAAAAATATCGTTTGTCTTTCTCGTCCAGCTTCTCTGCAATGTTCTTCATCAGGATGTCAGCAAACCCTGATATGTGACGAAGCGGCCCACGTAGGTCATGTGCAATAGAGTAGACGAACGATTCGAGCTCTTTGTTAGCGAACTCTAACTGCTCGTTCCTTGCAAGCAGGTCATCATTCAGTCTCTTGATTTGTTCCTGGATCAGTTTGCGTTCTGTGATGTCCATCATGGCGCCGTACGAACGAACGGCCCGACCGGACGAGTCCTGTTCGAATCTGCCACGCGCCTCAATCCACCGCACAGTCCCGTTAGGAGCCTGCACTCGAAACTCACTCATATAATCGCAACCTTCGTCCATGCATCTACGGATCTCTTTTTCTGTGGCTGCGAGGTCCTCATGATAAACTCGGCTGCTCCACGCTTGGTAGCTTGGCCTTACCTCTCCTGGTTGATAGCCTAACATTCTGTAATGTAGCTCGTTCCAAATGACCTCGCCGCTCGGCACGTGCCAGTCCCATGTTGCCAATTCCGCTGCATCCAGAGCCAGTTTTAGTCGCTCTTCACTCCTTCTTAGCGCCTCTTCTGCCTTCTTAAGCTCGTATATGTCAGTATTAGTGCCGAACCACCGGAGTACCTGGCCTGCCGAATTCTTCAATGGCAAGACACGCGTGAGAAAGGGGCGGAATAGCCCATCGGCTCCAAGCAGCGGAAATTCCATATCAAACGGTTCACCGGTGGCAATCGACTCCTTCCATCGCTCCATGACTGTGGGCAACACTTCGGGGTCATGTACGCGCTGCCAACCCCAGCCTGCCATCTGCTCCGGCGCAGTGCCAGTATACTCATACCAACGCCGGTTGTACCATGTGATGTAGCCATCACCGTTTGCCCACCACGCAAGGTTCGGGATGGAATCAGCCAGAGCACGAAACTGCTCATCGTTCGCCCGCAGAGCCTCTTCTGCTTTCTTGCGCTCTGTGATATCGTGCCAGACGGTAACAGTGCCGACAAGGCGGTCGCCAATGAGCAAGGGGGCAGATGAAGTTTCAAGTATGCGCTCTTGGCCGTCGAGCCGGGTAATCCGGAACTGTAGATTGAGAACCTTTTCACCGCGCAGGGCGCGTGGTGTTGGTTGATCTTCAAAGAGAAACGGACTGTCATCGAGGTAGCGACATTGGGATTGCTCGATGATATTGCGGACGTTCATACCGACGGGATCAAACCCATACACTGGGAGAAATCCGGGATTTGTGTGCACAACGTTCATATCGGAGTCATATACCAGCACTGCGTCGTTGATTGCCGTTAGTACCGCCTCGGTCTCGCCGGCGCGCTGCTTGGCTTCCTTCAATGCATGAGTCAATTGTTCCTCGGCCCGTTTTCGTTCACCGATCTCTTGCGTGAGTTGTTTATTGGTCCTGCTGAGATCGGCGGTGCGAGCGGCTACCCGTTCCTCCAAGTCCTCATTGGCGGCTTTGAGCTGTAAGTTCAGGGCATCGGCCAGTTCCTTTGCTTTTTTCATCTCATCCTCTGCTCGTTTGCGGGCAACTGCAATACCGATGAGTGCCCCTATATCCTCCAAGAAAGAAATCATTTCAAGTGTGAACTGGTTGGGTCTATGGTCGTTAAGTTGAAGTATGCCTATAATTCGTTTTCCGGCATGCAGTGGGATAAGCGCAACGGAATGGTAACCCTCATGTACGCAGCGGTCTCGGGGATGAAGCCTTGTATCCTCAATCGGGCGGTCTGGTCTTGCACATGACTCATTGGTCCAGCAACTTCCCTTTGGAGTAAAAATGGGATTTGTCGGATTGGTCTTTCCGGAGATTACCATGCCGCATGTGCATTCCAGGCAAACGTTGCCGTCCTTATCTACGCAAACTCCTCCATTCTGGGTACGAACAGCCAGTGAATTTTCAGCTAGGATAAATTCCTTGGAAAAACCGTCCTGCGCAATATAAGGGAAGTCATCACCTCGTTGCAAGCGAACCCCTATAGCATCGAAACCAGTTTCCCGCTTCAGTGTTGTGATAATTTTGCTGATCGCTTTATCCATCGAAGGTGGGTTATTAAGAATGCCAAGGATTTCAGTCGAAAGAGTCTGACGACGTTCCGCCTGCTTCAGATCATCAATATCGGTGCAAGTGCCAAACCATTTGATAATCTTGCCTGCAGCGTTAAGCGACGGAACGCCCCGAACCAACCACCAGCGATAGACGCCATCCGCTCGCCTGAGGCGCACCTCAAGTGAATATGTAGCACCATGCTTTGTCGCCTTCTGCCAGGCATCCCACGCTCTCTTTTTATCATCGGGATGGAAGGGAATATTCCAGCCGTGGCCGTAACTCTCCTCCAGCGTCAAACCCGTGTATTTCACCCACCGCTTATTGAAAAAGACGTTCCAGCCGTCGGCCCTGGTAGCCCAGACAATCTGCGGCACCGTTTCAGCCAAAGTCCGAAATGCCTCTTCGCTTTCTTGCAACGCCATCTCCATGCGCTTGCGTGAAGTGATATTGCCGGCGGAGGCGAACACGCCGACGACTTCTGTTTCAGATTGCTGTGAGCGATTCGCTGCCCTTTTGGACTGCAGCGTTGAAGAGGCATTTTCCCCAACGAGAGATTTTTGAGATTTAGATTTGGATGTTTTAGATGAAGACTTCTTCGCTGAGGTAGTCGGTTTAGGGGGTTTTACCTTTATTTTCTTCATCACATCCTCATCCATTTTTATTCTGTTTAAGGTCGAAAGCTCTTAAATTTTTGGCAATGTAAAGTAAAACGTTGCGCCTTGCCCCACAGACCCTTCAGCCCAGATTCTTCCGCCATGACGGGAAATAATGCGCTGCACAGTTGCCAAGCCAATGCCTGTACCTTCAAATTCCTCTTCAGTGTGAAGGCGCTGAAATACGCCGAAGAGTCTTTCCGCATATTTCATGTCAAACCCCACGCCATTATCCGAGATTGAACAGGTGAATTTATCATCCTCATCATTGCATCCAATCTTGATTTCAGCCTGTGGACGAGAGCTGGTGAATTTAACTGCATTTGAGACAAGATTGACAATTACAAGTCTTAATAGTGACCGATCACCGAGTACATCAGGTAGTTCATCGATCTCCCATCTAACCTGTCGTTCCTGCAGTTCGTCCTTAATTTCGCTGACCACCTCATTCAAGAGGGAGTTTAAACTCACCTTTCTCCTTTGTAACTCTGCACTCCCGATTTGCGAGAAAGAGAGCAGATCGTCGATAAGCCTCTCCATCTTTTTTGAGGCAGCTATTATCGAAGCCATGTATTGGTGAGTTTTTTTGTCAGGGTCGTCGACTAGTTTTTTCTGAAGCATTTTTGCGAAGCCAGCCATATGCCGCAAGGGTGCCCGAAGGTCGTGCGAAACCGAGTAACTAAACGCTTCGAGTTCTTTGTTAGCGAACTCCAACTTATCGTTTCTTTCAAGTAGGTCATCGTTCAGTCTTTTGATTTGCTCCTCTGCCCACTTGCGGTCGGTGATGTCCCGCGAAATAACGAGTATGCTTTGTACATCCTGCTGCGTATTTAGTATGGGAGTGATACTGACGTCCCACCACTTTGGTGTGCCATCCAATGTGGAGCAATAGCCAGTGAAATTTCCGTGACCTCCAGCCTTTGCCCGCTCAATGGCCTGACACACATCATCCTTTACAGAGTCCTTCCAGAAATCTGCATAATGCATTCCAACAAAGGGCTGCATATCAACGATGCCGAGAATCTTACGTCCATTTGGGCTCATGTACTGCAATCTCCCCTGCAAATCGAGAACCTTTATACAGTCGGAGCTGCTGTCAATGATGCTTTTGTTAAAAGCCTCGCTTTGCCTTAGTGATTCTTCGATACCTTTACGCTCCAGTTCACCTGCCGCCCGGTCAGCAACAAGCTTTAACACTTGCTCTGCGCGTTGTGGACTTGTGAGCGGAGCTCTTCCGATGACGGCGATCAGTCCGATGGGCTTCCCATCAGAGCTGAGGAGTGTAACTCCGGCATAGCTTTCAGCAACCATTTCCTGCAGCACTGCATCATTGGGGAAGAGATGACGGACTTTTTGGGGAAAGCAACAAATTTTCTTATCAACCACTGCACCGCACGGAGTATCTTTTAACGCGTATTCGATATTGTCCTCAAACTTACCGTCGAAGTAGACAGCGAGTGTCCGTGCACGGAGTCCGTCACCGACCAGCCGGTCGATACAGACAAAGTCCATTCTAAGATTGGCCGCTAAGTGTTGTGCTAGTGCTTTGAAGAAACGATCACCTGATGTTGCCCAGCTGTACTGTGACAGGAACAGATGGGTTGCCTCCGCCTGCTTGCGCTCGCTAATGTCGTTCAACACGACGCGGCACACGGGGGCATCGCCGTCGTCCTGCGCGGTCGTCGCCTCCAGATATGCCCAGAATGGTGCTCCGTCCGTCTTAAGCATCCGCAGTTCGCATGACTTTGCTCCACCAGTCTCAAAGAGCTTCTTGCGGTGCAGGTAGTAGATGTCTTGGTCTTCACTGTAAATGAATCGGGTCAGTGGCTGACCGATGATATTCGCTCTGTTCACACCCAACAATGCCGCGGCCGTAAGATTGGATTCCAGGATGATTCCGTTCCCACTGAGGGTGACATATCCCACTGGAGCCAAGTCATAGAGAGCGAAATATTTTTCGCGGGCGGTTTCAAGTTCCTGTTGCGTGCTGCGAAGTTCATCATTCTGCATTTGCAGTTCAATCTGATGCACCTGTAACTCATGGAGTATGCTCTTTAAACTAGCGTGCGACATTTTGTCCACTTCGCCATGCTGCTTCAATAACTCCTCAGCTCGCCGGCGCAGGTCTGAGCGATCAGCCGGCATCTCACGCCTATTTGCCTCCACCACGTTCCACCTCCAGCTCCTTTCGATCGCTGATGTCTCGATTTAAAATCCGAAGCTCGATCAAATCACCGATATCCTTGAATCAATCATGTTTTGCTGCAGGATGAATACTTGTAGAGATAGTCGCCTGAAGTTGGGGTAAGTGTACTGAGTGACAGCGGCTTCGTGCAAAAAGCCTGCTTTAACAGAAGAGAGCAATTGCCCCACTTACCTCTATCCAGTGACTACTTTCAGCCTTCTCAGCGGCTCTACATATTTACAACAATCGCTAACCTCTTTTGGAACCATGAAAAACATCTCTATAGAGGGTCAAAAATAGCTTTGAGTGGAGCGAAAAGATCCTATTATCTATTGAATTATAGCACATTAATTTCAAAATACTGAACGCGATTTTAATTCTTCTTCTGCGGATTGCCGTTACTTTCCTACGATCTCAGAAATCAAACGCTGGCATAAGAACTTTACACAACATTGACGAAGTAGTCGGCAGGTTCCACATTGGAGATTACCGATTAAAACCAAGCATCTTCACTGTTTTGGACGCACTCTCGATTATCGGTACGGGCGACTCTCTCCAGCTGATCATTGCCACTTTCAAAGCTAAAATTGAGATATAGTTTTATGGCAATGGAAGTTGCAGGGTTCCAATGCACTGTTGCCTCTAAATCTTCCAGTTACGCCGATTAACTACCGCGTCTTTCATGTAACCACCGATCCATTCCCGGATTGCCGGTGACAGATAAAAAACAGGATGAAGAAGGTCCTCGTCGGGTTCAATCATACCTTCATCACGGGCAATGGACTCCAATTGAGTTCCCGGATATATGCGTATCCCCGCCTTTAGCATAACTAGATCAGGAGAAAGTTTGTCCACGAATTCTATGCTCTGAGTTACGGTCTCCTGCGTTTCTCCGGGGCCTCCGAACAGGAGAAAACATCCGTATTTAATGCCGTTAGCTCTTGCGAGCCTCGCAGCTTTTCTAACATTGTTGAGTGTAAAACCTTTCCGGAGGTTCCTAAGAATTAGTTCGTGGCCTGATTCATTGCCCAGGCTAATGAATCTGCAGCCGGACCTTCCCATGAGTGCAAATAGTTCTTCATCACCAAACGCAGGGTTCAGTATCGCCTGCCAACTGATTTTAAGGTCTTGTGCAATAAGCTCCCTACAGAAGTCCTTTGCCTGAGTGAGGGGAAAGTTGAAGACATTGTCCACTACATAAAAACGTTGAATATTCTTTTCTGCGTTTAACGCTACCATTTCACTTACACATCGGTGCAGATCTCTTGAGCGGCAATGTTTCCCTTCGAGCAACGGAGTTGAGCAGTATATGCATTTCATATGGCATCCCCGCTTGCTTTGCACAGTGATGCAGCCCGGCAGCTCGCTCGAGAACTCATGATAAGCTGTTACATCGAAGTCGCCGTATGCCGGTGATGACCATTGCTCGTCGCCGGAAAGATATCGCAGATCGTTAATTATAATCTGATCATCTTTCTTCCAGACCGCACCAGGAACCTTTTCAAACTTGCCGTCCTGCAGGGCATCGAGAAGCATGGGCAATGCCGCTTCTCCCTCTCCGCAGATGCCAAGATCCGCACCCAAAAAACGAAGACAGCCGACCGGATGTATGTTAAATCCGGAGCCGCCTATGATAACAGGGACGTTGGTGAGCCTGCGAATTTCCGAAACAATGTCCAGATGGTTAGTGAGAAAAAAAATTGGATTACTCATATCCTGGTTGTCGATGTTGCGGAGCGAGAGCCCAACTGCGTCGGGGCGAAAGTCACGGAGGGTGGTGCGCAACCTTTCTTTCCAGTCCGCGAGGAACATAAAGTCGAGAACCACTACTTCATGGCCGAAGTGTCTCAGAGATCCTGATACAAAGGCAAGTCCAAGGGGAAACGGCGCAACAAGTCTCGTATTGCTATTTTCGGATATGAGAAGGACTTTCATGACCTATATAGTATAGTAAACCACTCCCGTCCAAAATAAATTATCAAAGATGAGCCCTGATTTGTATAACAGTTCTGCCAGGAACGAATAAACCAAAGGAGGGCTCATCTTTGATAATTTATTTTGGACGGGAGTGACTTTGGATATATCCGCAAGATAACTTGTGTCGGCTCCAGCAACCAGCAGGTAAGCTACAGGCGAGTTCGTATCCATCAACACCCTCTGGAGATTTATTATCTTTTTAAGTAGTCACTACTTTGCATTTTTAAATAACACTCTTGCAACGGGACTTAGCGCCCACAACGACGATTCCCAGTTTCTAACTTAAAGAGCTGAGTTTTATATAATCTTCGAAACCTTTCTTAGCGCCTCTTCGTTGACAACTAAGCGTTGGACAAGGTGATGATTGACGAAGGTAATAGCCTGTGCCCGGCAGAAATCCCAGCAGGTCATGCACTGGATGCAGTTATCGATGCAGTTTATTTCAGGCGGTTCTCCTTTATGTTGTGCAGCAACAATGACCGGATTGGTTTTGTCTTCGCCCGACTGAGGGCAGACTATTATACATTCATTGCAGCTGACGCAGCGGTCCTTATCATGAAGTATCTGAAGGTCTTTTTTCATCGTTTCCATTCCTTTAGCCGGACGCCGGAGCTGTCCAGCAATTCAACGGTCCAGGGGCTTTGCCCCTGCGCGTGGGTGGCACAGGAAAGACAAGGGTCATATGCTCGGACAACCATTTCGAGCTTGTTCAATGTATTTTCGTCAGGGTCGCCGTTTCCGATGATTTTCAGCGCTGTAGCTTTCAGCGCGTCATTATACCCGTAATTATTGTGCTGTGTGGCGACAATGATATCGACCTTGACCGCCTTGCCCTCTTCATCAAGTTCATAACGATGCACAAGGGTGCCCCTGGGTGCTTCGACAACTCCGACGCCAAGGCCGGCCTTTATTTCGGGCTTTGTGAAGATGTCCTTTCCCGTGATACCCGGAGTACCCAGCAGTTGCACGGCACGTTCAAAGGCGTAGAGAAGTTCTATAAAGCGTGCGTAGTGATAACATAATGTCTTATGCGCCGGTCTGGGCCATTGACTTCTGAACCATTGAAGTTCCTGGGCGGCAAGGTGAGTTGGGATCGTGTCTGCTATGTTTACCCTCGCCAGGGGGCCGACGCGGAATCTTTCCCCTGTTTTCAAGACGGGGAATTTCATATAGCTCCAGTTTTCAACCTTTTCCTCAATAAAGTCGAAATAGGCCGACGGTTTGAAGTTTGCAATGAGGCTGCCGTTTTCCTTTATGACTTTGAGGTCTCCATCATAAAAAGAGAGAGTTCCGTTTTTGGAAAGGCCCATATAGGATGTCTCAATATCTCCCAGTGTCTCTATGTAATCGGCATTTTTCTCCAAGAGTGTGCGCATGAGCTGGCCGAACCAGACCAGGGCAGGGCCGATAGGGGCTGCTTTTTCGATAAGTTGTTTCGCCTCATCGGCAGACAGGGGCAGTACGAATCCGCCGATCCTTGGGCCGATGGGATGCACCGGGCTGCGGCCCAGTATGCCGCAGATTGCGGTGCCGAACGACCGGACCTCGAGGGCTTTTTTGACCGCCTCCTTATTTGCCTGATACATTCCGAGGATATTGCGATGTTCAGGCTTGCTGTCCCTGGAGACAAGGTCGGGAAGGCTGAGCAAGGCCAATGAGAGCATGTGGCTTTCGATAAATTGGCCCATCGCCAGAAGCTCGCGAAGCATCCCGGCGGTAGGAGTTATGACGGTCCCGAAGCACTCTTCAATCGCCTTGATGGAAGCCAGATTATGAGGGATGGGGCAGATGCCGCAAATGCGCGAGGTGATCGAGGGGAGCGCCTCTGCAAGAGTTCCTTCGCAGAACTTCTCGAACCCTCTGAATTCCTGAACGCAAAACCTCACGTCGGAAAGATTCCCCAGCTCATCACGGACCAATGAAATCTTTCCATGGCCCTCTATGCGGGTAACCGGATTTATAGTCACTGTCTTGGACATGATTCCTCCTTACACTTTTATGCGCCAAATCAATTGGTGGATTTGCTCGGCATCTTTGCGGCGCATTTCGGGGACCGACAAGGTGTACCGGTAGAAGGTGTGGAGGGTGTCTTCAAGTCTTGATTCAATATCGGCAACCTTACTGCCGGTAAAATGACTGATCCTGCGCGTGAGGTCATGCAGTATTCCGTGTGTCGGCTCGATGAAGACCCTGTCAATCGGCCCGCGGCAACCCCTGCACGGAACTCCGGCGTGGGTGCAGACTGCGCCACAGCCGCAGCGGCTCACCGAGCCCAGACATATAAACCCTTGCGACAGCAAACATTCATCCGGCTCAGGGAGGTTGTCGGCCAAACGCTTCAATTCCGGCTGGAGATGTTTTTTGACCGTTCTTTTGCATTCCGCGCAAACAGGAAGGTCGACACGACGCGGTTTCTCCCCTGCAAGCAGGCTGCTCAGTGTTTCCTTCAACAGTCCGATTGGAGGTGGGCAACCAGGAATATAGTAGTCAACATCAACGTGGGCATCGATCGGCGTGACCCTCGGCTCTAAGACCGGCAGGTCTTCAGGCGAAAAATCCGCTCCATAGGCATTGGTCAACAGTTCGAGGGTTGTGAATGCAGACCCCATCCCCGATATGCCCCCGAATGAAGCACAGGTGCCCAGCGCTATCAGTATATCGGCCTTCTGCCGCAGTTCTTTCAGTTTTTCTGCATTTTCGTGATTGCGCACGCCACCTTCGACAAGCGCTACTGTGCAGGGCTGGATAGATTTCTTGTCCATAAGAACAGGTGAATAAACAAGCACGTTGGCCGCTAAAATATCCAGTAGGTCAGTGCCCAGATTGACAAGAGCCATATGACATCCGCAGCAAGAATCAAGCGGGATGGTCGAAATCTTCAGCTGGTCGCTCATTTCATTTCCATTATCTTCTTGCAAGCATTAGGTCCGGCATGCTCCACATGAATATCTACCTTTTTGCCGAGCACTTCTCCCATCATCCCGGCAAATAAACCGTGAGTTATCCTGCATATAACTTTGTCCTGCTCTGTTCCGTGAGTCATGCAAACCTGGCGAATCGGACATTCTCCAAATACCAGGCGGGCCTTCTTTATGCCGTTTTCCTCAAAAATATAATCTTTAACCCCATTGTCCTTCCAAAGAGCTATCTGCCAGACTCCTTCTTCGGCTTTCATCAACATGTCAAGAGCCTTGGCTATATCTTCCGTCTTGTCCAGCTTCTTCCCCTCAATCCTGCCGAGGTCCTTTCCCGTTTGATACATCAGCGCATTTGAGGCCTTCCCGATCAAGGTGTCGGAAGCATGGGCCAGGCTGGCCATTATCCTCAAAAGCGCCTTTATGTTGTTTTTGTAAACGTCAGCTTCTTCCGGCATTATCTTATCCCCCTCCTGTACGCATGACTGCTTCGTGACGGTATTCTATAGTTATCGATGAGTTTGCAGGGTTCTTGAATGATGCGCTAGGGAAAAAAACACTATAATCTACTTCCGGCAAAGCTCCGAAGAGTTCAGCTGCGGCAGGGCGAAACAGCTGTTATTGCAGAAGTTCCTCGATCTGGCGTATGACTTTCTTTAGGTATACGAGCAACAGTCCCAGCTTTGCCTCGGGTCCTGCTATCGCCGTGAGCACCGCATTGTCTCCCGCTGCCATAATAAGTACATAGCCGTTGGGACCTTTTATATATATCTGGTCAAGCATGCCTCGCCCAAGTTCATCGGCCGTCCTCTCGCCCAGTCCCA
>PMYY01000053.1:604-2291 GCA_003170655.1 Nitrospiraceae bacterium | reverse complement strand
CCTGAATAATACCATTCATTCAAACAACCGCAATCTTATCGCTGGCAGCCCCAAGATTACGGACGATGCCTGCCGTTTTGCTTAAACGGCGTCGGCACTTTAAATGTTATCGACAAACTAGCAGGTTTCTTGAATTAATAAATGGATTGATCAGCATAGCGCATGACTGTACAGGCGTAAATGCCGATATGGATAGACCAAAAGAGACGACACNNCTTGTATTCTTAGATTTCCTCGTGCAACTCCTCACGTTTTCTTTTCTCTTCATCTTTAATCGACTGTCTCATCATCTCTCCGTATTCCCGGGTGGCAATGAGAAGCCAACCGTTGAAATATTTTATTTCGTCCTGAATTGCCCTCTCGTTCCCTCGAACTACAGCTCGATTTCCTAATATGGAAAACCGTGCCGGATGGTATCCACGCGGATATGAAAATTTCCCCTATGTTCTTGAAAGTCGAAACTCATAAGGATTGACCGGATGACCCATGGTCAGACTGAGCTCACCTCACATATAATCAAATACGACTACTTTGGGCGGATCAGCAACAAGAGAGTTGATGATTCCGGGTTTCTCTATCATCTTCATCGTTAATCGCCACACTTCTTAAGAATCTCAATGCATTAAGGATTGTTTTCAATAAATTCAAATAATACGTTTTCTTTCCCTCTAGTCAGTATCTTCCTGCTTGTAACCTTTTTCTTATTTTTATCGTCTTTAATCTATATAGGCTAATCTAATTTACAAAGGAGCACATGTGATGAACAAGTTAAATCGTTTTTCGGTATTGGCTGCAGCAGTTTCGCTAACCATGCTGCTGGGAGGCAGCATGGTTTCCAATGTGCATGCGGAGGGTGACCGCGACGGTGGTGAGAAATCTGGCGAACAGGGCGGAAGTGGTAAGGATGGGAAACATAGCGAACACCATAGGGATGGTGTGCATTGGGGACAACATAAGTGGCAGATGTTCAAGGGGCTCAACCTCACATCAGCTCAAAAAGAACAGATTAAAAACATCATGAAGGGCCAACGCAAGGAATTTATGGAAGGTAGAATTGCGGCTCTTCAGGCCAGGCAAAACCTTACGGCGGTGTCGACCAGCAGCACATTTGATCAATCCGCCGTACATAAAGCATACAGTGATATGTCTGCGGCACAGGAGAAAATGACCATTTTACATGCAAAAGTCTTCAGCGAAGTGATGCCGATACTTACACCGGACCAACAGGCAGTGGTTCAGGGCAGACTTGCAAAGTCCAAGCTTCGCACGCATAAGGTCTTGACAAAGCTTCAATCAAAATTGGAATTGCCGACTAAGTAATCCGCGCCTGCACAGATAGCAGGTCAAAACCAGAAGGGATTGCAAAAAAGAGGATAGAAGTGAAAATCGACAGGTGCCTGTTTCGACTTGTCGCAATGGGAAAAGGGGAGTAGACTGAAATTAGAATGAATGCACCGGAACAGGTGCCAAACGATGAGCGCCTTATCAAAGCCGTGCTTGCGGGGGATGATGAGGCGTTCTCAGAATTGGTCCGGAGATATAAACCAAAAGTATTCAGGCTCGCTGCGCGGTTTGTCAGGGACAACGACGAGCTGGACGACATCTGCCAAGAGGCATTTATCAAGGCGTATCAAAGCCTGAAGAAGTTTCGCGGGGATGCTCCCTTTGAGCATTGGCTCACGAAGAT
>PMYY01000053.1:0-548 GCA_003170655.1 Nitrospiraceae bacterium | reverse complement strand
TAGTAATAACGCTGCTAAACCTTGAAGAAAAGTCAGTGCGGGAAACTGCATCTCTCACTGGCTGGAGCGAGGCCAACGTCAAGGTCCGTGCATTCAGGGCGCGAAAGGAACTTAAGAGAATTCTGGAGGATGAACGTGGAGAACGATAGGAGCGATGACAGGATAGAAAGACTTTTTGCTGCCGCGCGCAAATCCCAACCATACAATACGAACCTGGAATACGGATTCGAAACCCGCGTAATGGCGAAGATCAGTGAGCAGCGGGACGGTCAAAAGCCTTTTTTTTCGTGGGCATGGAGGTTTATTCCGGCCCTTGTTGTCGTCGTTATGATGCTGGGTGCCTGGACATATATATCCGAACAGAGGCAACTCATCGGCCTCAGTTCGATCGCGGGAATCAATAACGAAGAAACGATGCTGGTGGCTTCTTTAACAGGAGAATGAAATGAAGGGATGGAAAGCGGTTATCAGCGTTATCCTAATTTTTCTGCTCGGGGGCATTGCGGGAGCGCTTCTGATGCATAGAACAGATCAGCAGAAGATCGAAA
>PMYY01000175.1 GCA_003170655.1 Nitrospiraceae bacterium | reverse complement strand
ATAAGGGAAACAATCTTTGCATCCGCGATCTTGCCTGTGCCGAAAGCATCGACGTATATAGAGACAGGTTCGGGAACTCCGATAGCGTATGCGATCTGAACTTCGAGCCTGTCGGCGATGCCGGCCGCTACGAGATTCTTNNGCCGCCGTATGTGTCGACGATGATCTTCCTTCCGGTCAGACCGGTATCTCCCATCGGTCCGCCTACTACGAACCTTCCGGTCGGATTGATGTGATAGGTTATTCGTTCTTCATCTAGAAGTTCCGGAGGGATGACCGGCTTGATAACCTTCTCGATGATGTCCTCCCTCATTTCCTTCAGGGTGACGTCCGGGCTGTGCTGGGACGAGATGACGATGGTATCGACCCTGAGGGGTTTGAAATCTTCATATTCGATCGTTACCTGCGTTTTTCCGTCCGGCCTCAGATAACCCAGTATGTCCTGTTTTCTGCAATCAGCTAGCCGCCTGGCAAGCTTGTGCGCAAGCATGATCGAGGTCGGCATCAATTCCGGCGTCTCGTTGCAGGCAAAGCCGAACATGAGCCCTTGATCGCCGGCGCCTCCCGGATCTACGCCCATTGCGATGTCCGGCGACTGTTCATGTATTGAAGTGACGACCGCGCAGGTTTCATAATCGAAACCATATTTCGCGCGTGTATAGCCGATGTCCTTTATGGTTTCGCGAACGATAGTCGGGATGTCGACATATGTAGTAGTCGTAATCTCGCCTGCCACAAAAGCAAGGCCGGTTGTAACAAGAGTTTCGCACGCAACCCTTGAATATGGATCCTTGCTCAGAAGGGAGTCGAGAATAGAATCCGATATCTGGTCGGCAATCTTGTCCGGATGTCCCTCCGTAACAGATTCCGATGTAAAGAAGTATCTTTTTTTAGCTGCCATCGCCACCTCCAAATTAATTTGCCATGGGGTTTAGTAGTGAATATTAAACCTTCACCCCACTAGTTGCCTTGTTAAAACCTCTGCAATCTGGACCGCGTTCAAAGCCGCACCTTTTCTCAGGTTGTCGGACACAATCCACATATTTATCCCGTTTTCTATCGACTCGTCTTCGCGGATACGGCCTACGAAAACCTCGTCCTTTCCGTCGCAGTGGATCGGCAGCGGATAGATGCTCTTTTCCGGGGCATCAAAGACTATCACGCCCGGCGCCTGTGCGAGTAGTTCCCTCACCTGGTTGGCCGTCAGTTTCTTTTTGGTCTCTATGTTCAACGCTTCGGAATGGCCCCTGAAAACAGGCACGCGCACCGTGGTAGCCGTGACCCTGATGGAATTGTCTCCAATGATCTTCCTGGTCTCGTTGACCATCTTCATCTCTTCCTTCGTATAGCCGTTGTCGAGGAATTTATCGATCTGAGGCAATACGTTGAACGCGATTTGGTGCGGATATACATTGCACTTTATATTCTTGAAGTTGAGAAGGTCGGCAGTCTGCTGCATCAGCTCGTCCATAGCCTTTTTGCCTGTACCAGATACGGCCTGGAAGGTCGTAACTACAACGCGCCTGATCTTTGCGGCGTCATGTATCGGCTTCAGGGCAACAACCATCTGAATCGTAGAGCAGTTAGGGTTGGCGATAATCCCCTTGTGCCAGTCGAGGTCATGCGGATTCACCTCGGGGACGACCAGCGGCACCTCGGGGTCCATTCTCCACTGACTCGAATTATCGATGACCACACAGCCTGACCGGGCGGCCACAGGAGCCCATTTCTTGGACCTTTCGGCGCCGGCGGAAAAGAGGGCGATGTCGATACCTTTGAAGGAATTTTCATTGATAGTCTCGACAGATATCTTCTTCCCCTTGAATTCTAGCGACCTACCTTCAGACTTCTCCGAGGCAAAGAGCCTTAGTTTGCCCACAGGGAACTGACGCTGCTGCAGCGTCGCAATCATTTCGGTACCGACAGCCCCTGTCGCACCCACAACCGCAACAACATATTTTTCTTTCTTTTGCAACATCGCCGACTCCTTTAAATGTCTGCTATAATGAACCATTATTATAAACCTTTACACTCTGAATTTCCAATGAAAAAAGTCATCGTACTTCTCGGACCCACGGGCGTCGGCAAAACCGCCGCCTCCCTGCTTTTGGCCCAATCACTGGGGACCGAAATCATCAGCGCCGATTCGATGCAGATATACAAGCACATGGACATCGGCACGGCGAAGCCCACACCCGAAGAAAGGGCCGCTATCAGACACCACATGATCGACATTGTCGAACCTTGGGAATCTTACAGCACCGGAAGGTATTTCGAAGAAGTCCAACCCATAATTTCCGCTACCCAGGAGAGAAACTCCATTCCGCTGATAGTCGGCGGCACCGGCTTGTATATCAAAGCAATGACGCGAGGCATTTTTCATGGCCCGTCCGCTAACAAGGAGTTAAGGGCAGAACTACTCAGGACAGAGGACAAAGAGCCTGGCTCACTTTACAGGCAACTTCAGTCTGTCGACCCCGACGCAGCAGCCGCCATAACCCCAGCTGACGTGAGAAGGACCATCCGCGCTCTTGAGGTATGCCTTGCGGGAGGAGAGACCATGTCTGAGATGCAGGCCGGGCATACTGAACGATTACTTTTCAAGTTCATCAAGATCGGCCTGACACGTGATCGAGGGGAGCTTTACGAAATGATCGACAGCCGCGTGGATGCTATGCTCGAAAAAGGGCTTGTTGAAGAGGTAAGGATGGTTTTGGAACTTATCAACGCAGAAGCTAGGAAGTGTGGAAGTGCGGAAATGAGAATATCTGACCTGTCTTCGCTGCAGGCCATTGGGTATAAAGAGTTGATTCTGCACCTTGAGGGAGACTTATCTCTACATTACGCTGTTGAATTGATAAAACAGCGCTCCCGCAATTATGCCAAGCGCCAGTTCACCTGGTTTAGAAAAGAGGAAGAGATAACCTGGATCGATATAACGGGCATTCAGGACACTTCCGCAATATTCGATAAGCTGATACAAGTAGTATGAACAGAACCTGTTTTCCAGTTTGTATATAAGTCATTTATTCCGCATACTTTTTATAGAAAGCAATGAGGTTGGGAATTACTGGAGAGGCTTTTCATGAAAAACCAGGAAATCGCCAAGATATTCAATGAAATAGCAGGCCTTCTTGAAATAAAGAACGACAATCCTTTCCGCATCCGGGCATACCGGAGGGCTGCGCTCAATGTCGAGGGATTGACCCGGAACGTCGAAGACCTGTCCGAGGATGAGCTACTCGGAGTCCCCGGTGTCGGCAAGGAGCTGGCCGCAAAGATCGCTGAGTATATCAAGACTGGAAATATTGCAGCCCACGAAGAGTTGAAGAAAGAGATTCCTCAGATCGTCCTAGACCTCGAATCCGTGCCGGGACTCGGCCCGAAGACTGCGATGCTCCTCCATGAGAAACTTCATATCAAAAGTATCGACGAGCTCGCAAAGCTTGCCGAAGAGCATAAACTCGCCGGATTGCCGGGGATCAAGGGGAAGACGGAAGAAAATATTCTGAAAGGGATCGGGATGCTCAGGCGCGGCCAGGAGCGATCACCTCTGGGCAAGGTTCTCCCAATCGCCCAGGATCTCGTCGATCAGCTACGGCTAAAGGCGCCTCTAACGAGGATCGATATCGCAGGAAGCCTGAGGAGATGGAAAGACACTATAAAGGACATCGATATCTTGGCCATGTCCGACAATCCCAAAGAGGTGATGCGCGTCTTTGTCCATCTTCCCCATGTCAAAGAAGTCATCATGCAAGGCCCGACCAAGTCGAGCGTCGTCATCAAAGAAGGTTTACAGGTAGACCTGCGAGTAGTAGAAAAGGAATCTTACGGCGCGGCTCTGGCCTATTTTACTGGAAGCAAAGAACACAACATCAGACTGCGCGAAATGGCAGTCAAAAGAGGGCTTACCATCAATGAGTACGGCATATTCAGGGTAAAGGACAATACAAAACTCGGCGGAGAAAAAGAGGAAGACACTTACAAAATTCTCGACCTTCAATATGTGCCTCCGGAAATGCGGGAAGACCGGGGCGAGATAGAGGCCGCCATCGAGGGCAAATTGCCTAAGCTAGTTACCGTTAATGATATCAAAGGCGACCTTCATGTGCATTCCAAATGGAGCGACGGCAGCCATACCTTCGAGCAGCTCGCCGAGGTCGCTAAGGAGCACGGTTATTCATATTTTGCCCTTACCGACCATTCGCAAGGTCTCGGCGTGGCGCGAGGTCTGACGGCCGAACGGCTCGCGGAACAGAAAAGGGAAATAGATACCCTCAACAAGAAACTTAAAAATATTCGCATACTCCATGGCACAGAAGTCGATATCAGGAGCGACGGGACGCTGGATTTCCACGACGATGTCCTGCAGACGCTCGATATCGTCGTGGCGTCAATTCATTCAGGATTCAAGCAGACAAAGGAACAGCTCACATCCAGAATCGTAGCGGCTATGAAGAATCCCTATGTGAGCATCATCGCACATCCGACAGGCAGGCTCATAGGCGAACGCGACGCCTATGAAGTCGACATGGACGAGATCCTGAAAACAGCAAAAGAGACCGGCACCGCTATGGAAATCAATGCGTATCCGCTGAGGCTCGACCTAAGCGACATCTATGCGAAAAAGGCGAAGGAACTGAGGATACCAATCGTTATCAGCACCGACGCCCATGTGACCACACAATTCAACTTCATGTCTTACGGGGTCTCAATCGCCCGACGCAGCTGGCTTGAAAAGGAAGATATCGCGAATACGCTTGAGGTAAAACAGTTGCTGAAGAAGCTGAAACCGTTCAACCGAACGTAATGCATAAGATGAAAGCCTGATGATAAAAATGAGGACAGGGAGGTTCATCCATGAAGACGAGATG